>NZ_JBOHDT010000104.1:0-29178 GCF_050700635.1 Aeromicrobium sp. | reverse complement strand
GCCCCGGACCTCACGGTCCGGGGCCGTCGTGCTGTCTCGCGGTGCGACCATGGGTCCATGACGCGTGTGGTCGGGGTGCTGCTTGCGGCCGGTGCGGGCACTCGCATGGGTCGCCCGAAGGCGCTGGTGATCGGCGACAACGGCGAGCCCTGGGTCCGGACGGCGGCTCGCGTCCTGCTCGACGGCGGATGTGACGACGTGCTCGTCGTCCTCGGGGCCGAGGCGGAGCAGGTGCGAGTCCACCTCAAGAGGTTGCGCGACGTCGTCGCCGAAGACTGGGCCGACGGCGTGGCCGCCTCACTGCGGGTCGGTCTCGCCGAGGCCGGCGACGCCGATGCCGCCCTCGTGCACCTGGTGGACCTACCCGACGTCGGAGCCGACGTGGTGAGGCGGATCATCGCCGGCGCCGACGACGCTGCTCTGGCGAGAGCGACGTACGGCGGTCGGCCCGGTCACCCGGTCCTGATGGGGCGAAACCACTGGGCCGCCGTGATCGCCGATGTCACCGGGGACCACGGCGCGAGGGACTACCTGGACAGCCACGACGTCGTCGAGATCGACTGCTCTGACCTCGCGTCCGGGCGCGACGTCGACCGCCCGCCCGGAGAGACGAACGATTCTGCAACGGGGCACGGATCTATGCTGGATGGATGACGAGATCCCCACTGGGAACGCCCGCGGAGATCGCCGCGCGCCTCGGCGACCACGGCTATCTCACCGACGAGGGGCTCTCCACCGTCACGTATCTCGCATTGTCGATGCATCGTCCGCTCCTGCTCGAGGGCGAGCCGGGCACCGGCAAGACGGCGCTGGCCGAGGCGCTCGCGGAGTCGCTCGGCGTGCCGCTCATCCGGCTGCAGTGCTACGAGGGCATCGACGCGTCCCAGGCGCTCTACGACTGGGACTTCACCCGGCAGATCCTCCACCTGCGCACCGTCGAGGCCACCGGTCAGGCTGCTGACCCGGCTGCGCTCGAGGAGTCGTTGTTCGACGAGCGCTTCCTGCTCGCCCGCCCGATCCTGCGCGCGCTGCGCGAGAGCCCGGCCGTGCTGCTCGTCGACGAGATCGACCGGGCGGACGACGAGTTCGAGGCGTTCCTGCTGGAGGTGCTCTCGACGCACCAGGTGAGCATCCCCGAGCTCGGCACGATCACCGCCGAGATGCCACCGATCGTCGTGCTGACGTCCAACCGCACGCGCGAGCTGCACGACGCGCTCAAACGGCGCTGCCTCTACCACTGGATCGATCACCCGGGTCTGGCGCGCGAGACCGCGATCGTGCGCGCCCGCCTCCCGGAGGTGGCCGAGACGCTGGCCGAGCAGGTCGTCACCGTCATCCAGCGACTGCGACACAGCGACGAGCTGCTCAAGCCGCCCGGGGTGGCCGAGACCCTCGACTGGGCCCGTGCCCTGCACGAGCTCGGCAACACCGAGCTCGACCTCGAGTCCGCCGCAGCGACCATTGGCGCCGTCTGCAAGTACCGCGAGGACCTGGAGCGGGTGCGCGCCACGCTCGACGTGATGCTCTCGGCATGACTACACCGGTTGATGGGCCCGTCGAAGTCTTCATAGGCTTCACCCGCGCCTTGCGGGCCGCCGGGCTCCCGATCGACCACGCGCATGCGTTCGTCGAGGCGGTCGCGCACCTCGATGCCGGCAGCCGCAGCGACGTCTACTGGAGCGGCCGCGCCACGCTGTGCGCCGGGCCGGATGACCTCGAGGTGTACGACGCCGTCTTCGACCGCTGGTTCTCCACCGACCAACCACGCCCCCACGACGCCGCGCCGACGCCTCCCCGGCGGCTCGCGCCCACGTCGACCATCGGCGACGACGACGCCGACCGAGCCGGCGACGACCGGGTGATCGCCGTGGTCGCCAGCACCGAGGAGCACCTGCGGCACCGCGACGTCGGCGACCTGACCACCGACGAGCGTCGCCACCTCGCCCACATGTTCTCGAGGCTCGACGCCCGTTTGCCGATGCGGTCCGGTCGACGTCGGCGCCCGCATCGCCGTGGCGAGATCGATCCGGGCCGCACGGTGCGCGACCAGCTGCGTCGCGCCGGAGAACCAGGGCCGATGCGACATCGACGTCCCCGTCCGCGCCCGCGCCGCGTGGTGTTCCTCATCGACGTCTCCGGCTCGATGGAGCCGTACGCGGACAGCTTGTTGCGGCTCGCGCACCGCGTCGTGATGGCCGCACCGCGCTCGACCGAGGTCTTCACGATCGGTACCCGGCTCACCCGGGTCACCACGGCGCTGCGCATCCCCGACGCGGAGAAGGCTCTCGACGTCGCCGGACGCACCGTGCCCGACTGGTCGGGCGGCACTCGTCTCGGCGAGGTGCTGCGGGCGTTCCTCGATCGATGGGGTCAACGCGGTGTCGCGCGCGGGGCGGTCGTCGTGATCGCCAGTGACGGATGGGAGCGCGGCGACCCCGAACAGCTCGGCGAGCAGGTCGAACGCCTGAGCCGACTCGCGCACGCCGTCGTCTGGGCCAACCCTCACCGTGGACGTGCGGGCTACGCTCCGATCCAGGGCGGAATCGCCGCCGTCCTGCCGCACATCGACGGCCTGGTCGCGGGCCACTCGTTCGCGGCGTTCGCCGACCTGCTGGAGATGGTGGCCGATGCGTGAGGTGCTGACGGAGCTCATGGAGGCGTGGCGTGCGGACGAGGTGGTCGGTGTCGGCACGGTCGTCGGCACCCAGCGCTCCGCGCCTCGTCCGCCCGGCGCAGCCATGCTGGTGATGGCGGACGGATCCGCCGTTGGATCGGTCTCCGGCGGCTGCGTCGAGGGAGCCGTCTACGAGCTCGCAGAGACCGTCGTCGCCGACGGCACCCCGGTGCTCCAGCGCTTCGGGTACAGCGACGACGAAGCGTTCGCGGTCGGGCTGACCTGCGGTGGCATCATCGACATCTTCGTCGAGCCGGTCTCGACCAAGACGTTCCCCGAGCTGGAGCGACTCGCCGAGGACGTCCACGAGGGCCGACCCGTCGCGATCGCCACGGTCATCGAGCACCCGGACCCGGCCTGGGTCGGGCGCCGGCTCATCGTGCGACCCGACTCGGTCGAGGGCACGCTCGGGCTCGAGCGCGCGGACGCGGCCGTCGCTGATGACGCGCGCGGACTGCTCGCCGCCGGCGCCTCGCACGTCGTCACCTACGGACCCGAGGGCGAGCGGATGGACACCGGCATGCGCGTGTTCGTGTCGTCGTTCCAGCCGCCGCCGCGGATGATCGTCTTCGGCGCGATCGACTTCGCCGCTGCCGTCGCGAGTCAGGGCAAGCTGCTCGGCTACGAGGTCACCGTGTGCGACGCACGACCGGTGTTCGCGACCCGCGCCCGGTTCCCCGGAGCCGACGACGTCGTCGTCTCCTGGCCGCACCACTACCTGCAGCGCGAGATCGAGGCCGATCGAATCGACAACCGCACGGTCATCTGCGTGCTGACCCACGACCCCAAGTTCGACGTCCCCGTGCTCGACCTCGCTCTGCGGCTCGAGGGCAGCCATCAGCCGGCCTTCGTCGGTGCCATGGGCTCGCGCAAGACGCATGACGACCGGCTCGAGCGGCTGCGCGAGGCCGGTCTGACCGACGAGCACCTCGACCGACTGTCGAGTCCCATCGGCCTCGACCTCGGCGGGCGGACCCCTGAAGAGACCGCCGTCTCGGTGGCTGCGGAGATCATCGCCCAGCGCTGGGGTGGCAGCGGCGAACGGCTCACGGAGACGACTTCGCGAGTCCATCGCTGACCTGCGGTTCTGCAACCTCGCTGCAACCGTTGTGACTTGGCTCACTCCGGTGCTATCAAGAGGGGTAACCCCGCGAGCGAGGAGAGTTGCCCATGGCATCCACGTCCATCACCATCACGGTCGACGACGTCGAGTACACCGATGACGTGGAGCCCCGACTCCTGCTGGTGCAGTACCTGCGGGAACGGCTGGGCAAGACCGGAACCCTCGTCGGCTGCGACACGAGCAACTGCGGCGCGTGCACGGTGCATCTCGACGGCACGAGCGTCAAGGCGTGCACGATGCTGGCCGTGCAGGCCGACGGGCATGAAGTCACCACGATCGAGGGCCTCGCTCCCAACAACGGGCGCGACGGGGAGCTGCACCCGATGCAAAAGGCATTCCACGAGGCCCACGCCCTGCAGTGCGGGTTCTGCACGCCGGGCATGATCATGCAGGCCATCAACGTGCTCGACGAACACCCGGACCCCGACGAACAGACCGTCCGCGACGGGCTCGAGGGCAACCTGTGTCGCTGTACCGGCTACCAGAACATCGTCAAGGCCGTCATGGCGGCCGGTGCGAGCACTGGTGGCGCGCACAAGGCTGAGGGAGGCGCGGCATGACCGTCACGGAGATCGGCACCGCCCGCCGCCGCAAGGAGGACCACCGGCTCATCACCGGCCGCACCCGCTTCACCGACAACATGACGCTGCCCCGGATGCTGCACCTCGCGCTCGTCCGCAGCCCGTTCGCCCATGCCACCATCACCGCCGTCAACACCGACGAGGCGAAAGCCTCGCCGGGCGTGGTTGCCGTCATCACCGGGGCCGACGTCGCCGACATCCAGGGCAGCCTGCCGAACGTCTGGCCGATCACCGAGGACCAGAAGGCGCCGCCGCACCCGGCGATCGCCGTCGACCGCGTCGCCTTCGCCGGCGAGGTCGTCGCGTGCATCGTGGCTCGTTCCGCTGCCGCGGCTCGCGACGCCGTCGAGCTCGTCGACGTCGACTACGACGAGCTGCCGGTCGTGCTCGACATCGAGGCCGCTGCATCCGACGAGGTGCTCGCTCACCCCGACCTGGGGACGAACAAGTCCGCCACGTGGATCTTCGACTCCGCCGAGGCCGGCACGGGTGGCAACGTCGAGGAGGCGATCAGTGGCGCCGACATCGTCATCGAGCGCACGTACCACCAGCAGCGGCTCATCCCCGCCTTCATGGAGCCGCGGTCCATGGTCGTCGACCCGACCGGTGAGCAGATCACGATGTGGTCGTCCACGCAGGTGCCGCACATCCTGCGCCTGCTGCTGTCGATGACCCTCACCATCCCGGAGTCGAAGGTGCGGGTCGTCGCGCCCGACGTCGGCGGTGGATTCGGCGGCAAGCTGCAGGTCACGCCGGAGGAGCTCATCACGATGATGGCCGCCCGTCAGACCGGCTTGCCGTGCAAGTACACCGAGACCCGCAGCGAGTCGCTCATGGCGGCGCACCACGGCCGTGCCCAGGTGCAGAAGCTCCGGCTCTCGGCCACGCAGGACGGCACCGTCACCGCGCTCGACGTGCGACTGCTGGCGGACATGGGTGCCTACCTCGGCCTGGTCTCGTCGGGCATCCCGATCCTCGGGGCCTTCATGTACAACGCCATCTACAAGTTCCCGGCGTACCGGTTCGAGTGCACCAACGTGTTCACCAACAAGGCCTGGACCGACGCGTATCGCGGCGCCGGCCGTCCGGAGGCCACGTTCGCCATCGAGCGCCTCATGGACGACCTCGCGGCCGAGCTCGGCATGGACCCGCTCGAGCTGCGCCGCAAGAACTGGATCGGCCACGACGAGTTCCCGTTCAGCACGGTTGCCGGGCTCGAGTACGACTCCGGCAACTACGAGGCGGCCACCGACAAGGCACTCGAGCTGTTCGGCTACGACGAGCTGCGGGCGGAGCAGAAGCGGCGACGCGACGCCGGTGAGCGCGTGCAGCTCGGCATCGGCGTCTCGACGTTCACCGAGATGTGCGGGCTGGCACCGTCGCGGGTCCTCGGCGCGCTGTCGTACGTGGCCGGCGGCTGGGAGCATGCGGCGATTCGGGTGCTTCCCACCGGCAACATCGAGGTCGTCACGGGCACGAGCCCGCACGGCCAGGGCCACGAAACGGCCTGGAGCCAGATCGTCGCCGACCGCCTCGGGGTGCCGTTCGAGAACGTCGAGGTGCTGCACGGCGACACGCAGGTCTCACAGAAGGGCATGGACACCTACGGGTCCCGCTCGCTCGTCGTCGGCGGCATGGCGGTCGTCGCTGCGGCCGACAAGGTCATCGAGAAGGCCAAGACGGTGGCCGCACACCTGATGGAGGCCAACCGCGACGACGTCGAGTTCTCCGCCGGGCAGTTCGGCGTGAAGGGCACCGACAAGGGCATGGCGCTCGGGGACATTGCGTTCGCCACGTTCCACTCCCACGACCTGCCCGACGGTTTCGAGCCCAGCCTCGACTCCGACGCCACGTTCGACCCGGACAACTTCTCCTTCCCGCACGGCACCCATCTCGCGGCCATGGAGGTCGACACCGAGACCGGTGAGACCACGGTCATGAAGTACGTGTGCGTCGACGACATCGGCAACGTCATCAACCCAATGATCGTCGAAGGGCAGGTGCACGGGGGGCTTGTCCAGGGCATCGCGCAGGCGTTGTTCGAGGAGGCCGTGCACGACGACGCCGGCACGCTCGTCACCGGATCGTTCGTCGACTACCTCGTTCCCAGCGCGGCGGACCTCCCGTCGTTCACCACGGACCGCACGGAGACGCCATCGACCACCAACGCGCTCGGCGTCAAGGGCGTCGGCGAGGCCGGCACGATCGCGTCGACACCGGCGATCGTCAACGGGGTCATCGACGCGTTACGACACCTCGGCGTCACCGACATGGTGATGCCCTGCTCGCCGTTCCGGGTCTGGTCCACCATCCAGGGAGCCTCGGGTGCCACACCTGAGGCCACCCAACCGAAGAGTCCCGAACAAGTCGGACTCGACTCCAGCGGCTCGCTCCCGACAGGAGATGTCCAGTGATTCCCTCCGCGTTCGACTACCAGGCACCCACCAGCGTCGACGACGCCCTCGCAGCCCTATCCGCCGCAGGCGACGAGGGCAAGGTCCTCGCCGGGGGCCAGAGCCTGCTCCCGGTGATGAGGCTCCGACTGGCCGCTCCCGAGATGATCATCGACCTCGGCCGCATCGCCGAGCTGCAGGGAGTGAGCGACGACGGCGACGCCATCGTCATCGGCGCGATGACGCCGCACCACGTGGTGGCGTCCGACCCGCTCGTCGCCGAGCACGGCGCGCTGATCGCCAAGGCGACGCAGACGATCGCGGACCCGCAGGTTCGCCACCGGGGCACGTTCGGCGGCGCCCTGGCGCACGCCGATCCGGCCGGAGATCTGCTTGCTCCAGCACTTGCGCTCGACGCCGAGTTCGAGATCGCCGGGTCGGGCGGCCGGCGAACCGTGCCGGCATCGGAGTTCTTCGTCGACCTGTTCACGACGGCCATCGGTGAGGACGAGATCCTCACCAGCGTGCGCGTGCCCAAGACGACCGGGTGGAAGTCGGACTACCAGAAGTTCACCCGGGTGGCGCAGCAGTGGTCGATCGTCGGGGTGGCCGCCGCCATCCGGGTCGAGGGCGACAGCATCGCCGAGGCCCGCATCGCCCTGACCAACATGGGTTCCACGCCCATCCGGGCGTCCGCCGTCGAGCAGGCCCTCAGCGGATGCGCGCTCGACGAGACCGCCATCGCGGCGGCCACGGCGTCAGCCGGGGAGGGCACCAACCCGCCCTCCGACACGAACGGCGACGCCGCCTTCCGGCGCCACCTCGCCGGCGTGTTGACCGGTCGGGCGGTGAGCACCGCCGCCGGGGTGGTTTCGAGCTCGGCCGGTGCCGCCTGATGGACCTGACCCACAGGTTCGTTGTCCCAGCTTCGCTGCAGACGACCTGGGCGGCGTTCAACGACCTCGAGCGCGTCGCGCCGTGCTTTCCCGGGGCCACGATCACGTCCGTCGAGGGCGACGAGTTCGCCGGCTCGGTGAAGGTGAGGCTCGGTCCGATCTCGATGCTCTACAACGGCAGCGGCACGTTCGTCGAGCGCGACGAGGCCGGGCACCGGGCGGTGATCGAGGCCAAGGGCAAGGACAAGCGCGGCAACGGCACCGCCGGGGTCAAGGTGGTGGCCAAGATGGCGGCCGATGGTGACGGCACCGCCGTCGAGGTCACCTCGGACCTGTCGATCACCGGCAAACCCGCACAGTTCGGGCGCGGCGTCATCCAGGACGTCAGCGACAAGCTGCTGAACCAGTTCGTCGACTGCATCGCCGATCAGCTGGGCGAGGCGGATGCGCCCGCAGTGGAGACGCCAGCCGAGCCGACGACACCGGCCGAGCTGAACCTGATGTCCCATGTGCTCCCGGTGATGCTCCGGCGCTACGGTCTTCCGGCCGCGGGCATCGTCGTCGTGGCAGTCATCATCTGGCTCATCGTCAGGTAGCTACTCGCCGATGTGCGTGCGCACGTCGAGCAGCTCGGGGAAGAACGTCAGGTCGAGAGCTCGGCGCAGGAAATCGACCCCGCTCGAACCACCTGTGCCGCGTTTGTGCCCGATGATCCGCTCGACGGTCTTGAGGTGCCGGAACCGCCACAGCTGGAAGCCCTCCTCGACGTCGACGAGCTCCTCACACGCCTCGTAGGCCTCCCAGTGGTCGTGCGGATCGGCGTAGACGCGTCGAAACATCTCGACGACGCCGGGATGAGCCTCGTAGGGCTGGGTGAGGTCGCGCTCCAGCACCTCGGCCGGCACCGCATGCCCGTGGCGCGCGAGGTGTCGCAGGAAGGCGTCGTACAGGCTCGGTGCGGCGAGATCGGCGGACAGCTGGGCATGCAGCGCCTCGTCGTGCGCGAAGACGCCGACCATGGCCGGGTTCTTGTTGCCGAGCAGGAACTCGACGGTGCGGTATTGAGGTGACTGGAAGCCGGACGCCTTGCCCAAGTGGTCGCGGAACTGCACGTACTCAACCGGGGTGAGCGTCTCGAGCACCGACCATTGCTCGAACAGCTGCTTCTGGATGGCCTTGATGCGCGCGAGCCGCTTGAGCGCGGGCGCGACGTCGTCGGAGGTGAGCAGGTCGATCGCCGACCGTAGCTCGTGGACGAGCTGCTTGAGCCACAGCTCGGTGACCTGGTGCTGGACGATGAACAGCATCTCGTCGTGGTGGTCGGACAAGGGCTGCTGTGCAGACAGCAACGCATCGAGATGCAAGTAGCCCGAGTACGTGAGCTCCCCCCGCAGGTCGGTGGCAACCCCCTGCTCGATCGGCCGATACGACGTCATCCGGCCACGCTACCCACACCCAGTGGCGCAAACCCGACCGCGAGTGGCGCAACAAGGCGGTTTCGAGACGGCGTGTCGCACCAAACTGCGCCACTCGTGGTACAGGTTGCGCCACTCGGCGAGTCAGGACGGGAGCTCGACGGCGTCGAGGGCGAGGAGGATGGTGCCGACGGCGGAGGACTGGTCGCCGAGGGCGGCGCGGGTCACGCGGATCTCGCGCTCCACGGGCTCGAGCGCGTATCGACGCAGCCCGTCGCCGACTCCGTCGAGCAGCAGGTCGCCCGCGGTGGCGAGGTCACCGCCCACGACGATGATCTCTGGCCCGATGAGGTTGGCCACGATGGCGACGGCACGGCCGAGATAGCGACCGGCATCCTCGATCAGCCGGCGGGCGCCGACGTCCTCGGCCCGCGCGAGCTCCACGAGGCCGACCATGGTGATGTCGGGCTGAAGTGACTCGAGCTGCTTGACGAGTGACGAGCCACCGACGTAAGCCTCGAGGCAGCCCCGGCTTCCGCATCGGCAGAGCGGACCGTTCTCGTCCATCGTCATGTGGCCGATCTCGCCCGCCGTGCCGAACCCGCCCCTGTAGACGCGCCCGTCGAGCACGATGCCCGCGCCGACGCCGGAGGCGATCTTGATGTACACCATCGACGACACGCCCACGCCGGCTCCGACCCGGGACTCGGCCAGCGCGCCGAGGTTGGCGTCGTTGTCGGCGATCGTCGGGACGCCGAAGGCCTTCGTCGCGGCCTCGGCGGCCTGGACGCCGACCCAGCCGGGAAGGATCGAGCCGGAGTCGATGACCCCGCCGCGGCCGATCGGTGCCGGCAGGCCGACGCCGACCGCCCGGATGGGGCCGTGCGTCGACGGTTGCTTAGCCAGCAGACCGTCGAGCAACGTGCGGGCCAGGTCGAGGCCGTCCTCGTGCGCGTGGTCGTTGTCGAGCGGGCGGAGCTTCGTGGCGATGACCTGCCCGGCGAGGTCGCCGAGCGAGACCTGGACGTGGGAGTGGCCGAAGTCGACGCCGGCGACCAGCCCGGCGCTCCGGGCGATGCGCACGGTGGCACCACGACGACCGGCACCGGCGGTCTGCTCGAGAAAGCCCGCGGTCGACAGGACGCGGACGATGTTGGAGACCGTGGCCGGGGCCAGCTCGGTCAGCCGCGAGATCTCCGCCTGGCTGAGCTCGTTCCCGGCCCGGATCGCCTCGACGACGCGGTGCTGGTTCGCCGTGCGCAACGACGCGGTCGAACCCGGGGCAGACATGGGGACACTGTGACCGATGCGTGCTGAATGGTCAAGACATGGCGACAAAATGCAGGCAGGCACCGCTTTTGAGAAGATTTGCGTTCAAGTCTTGACGGCAATCCTGTGACCGGCAACACTGAGCAAAACGTCGGCGCACGCGGGTGCGTCCGGAAAGCTCCTGGAGGATTTGATGAACAACATCGCTCGTGCGGCCGTCCTGACGGTCGCCGCTGTCCTGTCGTTGGGGGCCCTGGCCGCCTGCGGCGCCAACGAAGGTGGTGGCGGCGGCGACGAGAGCAAGACCATCGCGCTGCTGCTGCCGGAGTCCAAGACGACTCGCTACGAGGCCTTCGACCGACCGCTGTTCGAGAAGAAGGTTGAGGAGCTGTGCTCGGACTGCACGGTCAACTACCTCAACGCCGACCAGGACGCCTCGAAGCAGCAGCAGCAGGCCCAGTCGGCCATCACCGACGGCGCCGCGGTGCTGGTGCTCGACCCGGTCGACGGCAAGGCCGCCGCCGGCGCGGTCAAGTCCGCGCAGCAGTCGGACGTCCCGGTCGTCGCCTATGACCGCTTCGTCGAGGGCGCCGACTACTACCTCTCCTTCGACAACGAGGTCGTCGGGCAGAAGCAGGCCGAGGCACTCGTGGAGGCCACCGGCGACAAGGGCGACATCCTGATGCTCAACGGAGCCCCGACCGACCCGAACGCCGCGCAGTTCAAGGAGGGTGCGCACAGCGTCCTCGACGAGAGCGGTCTGAAGATCGCCGCCGAGTACGACAACCCGGACTGGAGCCCTGACAACGCCCAGAAGTTCACGAGCAGCCAGCTCAACAACATCGATCCCCAGGACCTCGCCGGCGTCTACGCCGCCAACGACGGTCAGGCCGGTGGCGTCATCGCGGCGCTGCGATCGGCGGGCGTCAAGGAGATGCCGCCGGTCACCGGTCAGGATGCCGAGCTCGCTGCCATCCAGCGCATCGTCGCCGGAGAGCAGCACATGACGATCTACAAGCCGATCAAGATCGAGGCCGACAAGGCCGCGGAGACGGCCGTGAAGCTCGTCAACGGTGACGAAGTCACGGGCACGACCGACTTCCAGGGCGTCAAGTCCTTCATCTTCGACCCGGTGGTCGTCACGCAGGACAACGTCAACGACACGGTGGTCGCCGACGGCTTCTACAAGGTCGAGGACATCTGCACCGCCGACTTTGAGGACGCCTGCGCGGACGCCGGTCTCAGCTGATCCGATCAGGAGCGGGGCCGGGAACTTCTCCCGGTCCCGTTTCCTGCCCCATCCAGGTCGAGAAAGGGTCCATGATCGGATCATGACGACAGCCACGGAGACAGCCCCGGTGCTCTCGATGATCGGCATAGGGAAGCGGTTCGGCGCGGTGCAGGCGCTCAAGGACGTCGCGATCGACGTTCATCCCGGTGAGGTCGTCGCCCTGGTGGGCGACAACGGCGCCGGCAAGTCAACCCTCGTCAAGATCATGGCCGGTGTGTACGGCGCAGACGAGGGTCAGATGGTCTTCGACGGCAAGCCGGTCACCGTCAACGGCCCGAAGGAGGCCAAGGAGCTCGGTATCGCGACCGTGTTCCAGGACCTCGCCCTGTGCGACAACCTCGACGTCGTCGCCAACCTGTACCTCGGCCAGGAGCACACCAACGGTGGCACCCTGGACGAGGTCGAGATGGAGAAGCGGTCCTGGAAGCTGTTGCGCCAGCTGTCGGCGAAGATCCCGTCGGTGCGAATCGCGATCGCCTCGCTCTCCGGTGGGCAGCGTCAGACCGTCGCGATCGCCCGCAGCCTGGTCGGTGATCCGAAGGTCGTGATGCTAGACGAGCCGACGGCCGCGCTGGGGGTCGAGCAGACGGCAGAGGTGCTCAACCTCGTCGAACGCCTGCGCAGCCGGGGCCTCGGGGTGGTGCTCATCAGTCACAACATGGCCGACGTCCAGGCCGTCGCCGACCGCATCTACGTGCTCAGACTCGGACAGAACGGGGCCGAGTTCTCAATCGACGACGTCACCACCGAGCAGCTCGTCGCCGCCATCACCGGCGCGTCCGACAACGTGGTCACCCAACGCGCCGCGCGAGGCCAGGAGTCGGCCGCCGAGGACGAACCCGGGGAACCGGCGACGGAAGGCCCCCGGTCATGACCACTTCACTCGACCGCGCCGACGAGCGTCTCGTCGAGGACTCCTCGCCACGGGCCATGCTCGACAACTTCGTGCGACGCATGCGCTCGGGCGACCTGGGCATGACTCCGGTGATCGTCGGACTGGTGATCATCTGGGTGATCTTCTACACCCAGAACCCGCGGTTCCTGTCGTCGCGAAACCTGGTCGAGCTGAGCCTCGACTCCGCGACCATCGGCATGATCTCGGTCGGCGTCGTCCTGGTGCTGCTGCTGGGGGAGATCGACCTGTCGATCGGGTCGGTGAGCGGCGTCGCCGGGTCCATCCTCGCGGTGCTGCTCGTCTACCAGGACTGGCCGCTCCCGGCGGCGATCCTTGCCGCGGTTGCCTCCGGTCTGGCGATCGGCGTCTTGTATGGACTGCTGTTCACGCGGTTCGGGGTGCCGAGCTTCGTCATCACGCTGGCCGGCCTGCTGGCGTTCCTCGGCCTGCAGCTGCTGGTGCTCGGCAGCAGGGGCACCGTGAACCTGCCCGTGAACTCCTGGCTCGTCGACTTCGCGAACTTCAAGTTCCTGCACCCTGTCGTCTCGTACGTGCTCGCGGTCGTCGCCGGCGTCGCGTACTTCGCGTTCCGCGCGGCCACCATCCGACGACGCGCGGCAGCCAACCTGTCTGCTCCGACGGTGCGCAGCGTGGCCGTGAAGGCGGCGCTCATCACCGGCGCGATCGCCGCCGGTGCCTACTACCTGAACCTCGACCGTGGGATCGGGTGGATGCCGTTGCTGTGGGTCCTGACGATCGTGGTGATGGACCTGCTTTTGCGCCGCACCACCTGGGGACGTCACGTGTTCGCCGTCGGCGGGAACGAGGAAGCGTCACGGCGCGCGGGCATCGCGGTCAACCGCGTCTACCTCTCGATCTTCGCCCTGTGCTCGGGTTTCGCGGCCGTCGGTGGTGTGCTCGCCGCCGCCCGTCTGCAGTCGGTCGCCCAGTCCAGCGGCGGCACCGACACCAACCTGATGGCGATCGCCGCGGCGGTCATCGGCGGCACCAGCCTCTTTGGCGGACGCGGCTCGGCCTACGCGGCGCTGTTCGGCATGCTCGTCCTGCAGTCCATCACCAGCGGGCTGAACCTGATCGGCGTCGATGCCGAGATCCGCTTCATGGTCACCGGTGCCGTGCTCCTGCTGGCGGTCACCATCGACTCGCTGTCGCGTCAAGCCCGCAAGAGCAGCGGCCGAGGGTAGCTGCCCACTGCTTGTGGCCCACCTGTCAGGCTGGGACCCATGTCATTGATCGAAGCCCGCGGGCTCGGGAAGTCCTATGGGCCGAAGCGCGCCGTGGACGGGCTCGACTTCACCGTGCGACCGGGAAGCGTCACCGGATTCCTCGGCCCCAACGGGTCCGGCAAGTCCACGACGATGCGACTGATGCTCGGACTCGACCACGGCGAGGGTCGCACCCTGTTCGACGGGAAGCCGTTCAACGAGTTGGACCATCCGATGAAGCACGTGGGTGCGCTGCTGGAGGCCAAGCCGTTCCACCCCACCCGGAGGGCCGAGGACCACCTGAGGATGCTCGCCGCCGCCAACGGCATCTCGTCGATGCGGGTCGACGAGGTGATCTCGATGGTCGGGCTCGAGTCCGTCGCCCGCGGCCGGCCCAAGAAGTTCAGCCTGGGCATGGGTCAGCGACTCGGCATCGCCGCGGCCCTCCTCGGCGACCCGCACACGCTCCTGCTCGACGAGCCGAGCAACGGCCTCGACCCGCAGGGCATCACCTGGCTGCGCACCTTGCTCAAGCACCTGGCCGGTGAGGGCAGGTCCGTGTTCGTCTCCAGCCACCTCCTGCAGGAGATGGCCGTGCTGGCCGATGAACTCGTGGTCATCGGCCGGGGACGCCTCGTCGCCAACGGCCCCGTGGCTGAGTTCGTGTCCGCGAGCGGCCTCGGCACGGTCGAGCTGAGCTCGCCCGACCTGGCCACGCTGGTCCCGGCCCTCGAGGACCGCGGCGCCACCGTCACCGGATCGGGGAGCACCGTCACCGTCACCGGGCTGGACGCCGTTGCGATCGGCGATGCGGCCCACGAGCTCGGAGCGCGGCTGCACCAGCTCGCCACCCGACAGGCCACGCTCGAGGAGGCCTTCCTCAGCGCCACCGGCGACGAAGAGGAGTTCCGGGGGATGACCCAGTGATCGACGCCCTGCGGTACGAGATTGTACGTTTGCGCACCATCCGCTCGACCTACTGGCTGATCGGGATCGCCCTGGTGTTCCAGCTGCTGGTCTCCATGCTGATCGCCGGGTTGTACCCGGAGTCGGGCCCGCTCTCTGGTGGTGACGATGCGTTCGCGATCCTCGCCACCATCGGCGCCTCCCTGGGTGCCGCGCCGCTGTTCATCGCCTACGTCATGGGTCTGCTGGGGGTCTTCTCCATGGGCCACGAGTACCGCCACGGCATGATCCGCGCGACGCTCACCGCGCTCCGGAGCCGGGTTGCGGTGCTGGCCGCGAAGGTCGTCACGATCGCGGTGATCGCGGCCGTCGTGGCCTTCGTCTGCAGCCTGCTCGCGCTGCTCAGCGGCGCCATGTTCGGCGTCGGCCCACCCTCGTTCGCCGGCTGGCGCGACCTCACCGTGGGCATCGTCCTGTTCACCACCTTGTTCGCCCTCTCGGGACTGGCGATCGCCACGCTCACCCGCAACCAGACGGTGGCCGTCGCTCTGGTTCTGCTGATCCCCACCGTCATGGAGTCGATCCTCAAGACCATCGTGCTGGCCATCAAGGTGTCATCTGATGATCCGACGTCGAAGGGCGGCATCGCGACCCTCGTGAAGTTCCTGCCCTACGACGCCGGTGGCCAGATGTACACGCGAATCTCGGTCGGCCGCATGCTCGAGATCTTCGGGATCATCCCGTTCGGCCCGGTGGGCGGCGGGCTGGTGTTGGCGGTCTTCGTCGCGCTCCTCCTCGCCCTCAGCACCTGGTTGCTCCTGCGTCGCGATGCCTAGAACGGGCCCACCCGACTGAGGTCTGTGACCGCCATCACGGTGACGTAGACTCCCGCGCATGGGTCGAACCCCCGACGCGGCGATCCCTCCGGGCGCCGACCCGGCGCTGTTGACACGACATCTCTACCGAGCTCACGACGAGTTCGTCACGTCCGGCCGCGCAGACCCGACGCTTCGTCCGCTCGTGCTCGACTCATGGCTGCGCAGCCTCGACGGCGGCATGGATCCGGAGCACTCGCTCGCCGCGCTCCGTCTCGACGAGGACGCCCTGGCCGAGATCCGCGCCGCGCACCCGTTGGCCACCGGCATGCCCGTCATCCGCCGCCTCCTCATCGACAGTGCAGGTGAGGCTGGTCTGGTCGTCGCCGTGAGCGACGCGGCCGGTCAGCTGCTCTGGGTGGAGGGCTCGCACTCGCTGCGCACACGCGCCGAGGGCATGCACTTCATGCCGGGCGCCGACTGGACCGAAGCCAGCGCCGGCACCAACGCGCCGGGCACCGCGCTCGCGCTCGATCGTCCGGTGCAGATCTTCGGACCTGAGCACCTGGCCCGTCCGGTCACGCCGTGGAGCTGCTCGGCCGCTCCCATCCACGACCCCGACACCGGCGCCGTCCTCGGCGTGCTGGATCTCACCGGCGGCCCTGAGGTCGCCACCATGCAAAGCCTCAACCTCGTGCGTGCCACCGTCGCTGCAGTCGAGGCCGAGCTGCGGATCGAACGGCTCAAGCTGCGGACGCCGTCGACGTTCAGCACGGGGGAGTGGACGATGCCGAGCCTCGACGTGCTCGGCGGCCACGGTGCCGTGCTCCACTGTGGCGCGACGACGTCGAGGCTCAGCTTGCGGCACAGCGAGCTGCTGCTGCTGATCGCGCTGGCTCCTGACGGACTCACGTCGGCCGAGCTTGCGATCGGTCTCAGCGAGGATGAGCACGCTCAGGTCACGATCCGTGCCGAGGTCTCCCGGCTGCGCAGTGTCATCGGTCCGCTGGAGCTGGCCTCCCGCCCGTACCGGCTTCGCAACGCCGTGAAGACGGACGTCGCGCTGGTGCGCGACCACCTCGCGGCCGGGCACCTCCGCCGTGCCGTCGCCACCTACCGCGGCCCGGTGCTCCCGGCATCCGTCGCGCCCGCGGTCGAGCAGCTGCGCGACAGCCTGCACATGCACGTGCGCTCGGCCCTCCTCGCCGGCGACGACGCCGACGCGCTTCTGTCGTTCGCCGACACCGGCCACGGGCGCGACGACTTCGAGGTCTGGGAACGCGCGCTTCATGTTCTGCCGGTCTCGTCGCCGCGCTACGCGCAGGTGGCGGCCCATGTCGAGAGGCTCGACGCCGAGCAGACCTGACCGCCGGTCATCCGGCCTCTCCCACTGGCGCTGCCGACCCTGTCACTCGCTGTTACAGTGCCGGTGTCCCGACCCCGGTAAGGAGCAGTGATGAGTGATCTTGCGTACCGCCTGAAGGTGTTCCGCCAGATCGGGCTCGTGAAGCTGCAGCTGCCGCACAAGCTGGCGCTCGCCGGGTACGCACTGAAGAAGTGGGGGCCGGGCTTTCCGGCGGCGGTCTCGGCGGCCGCCACACGTTCCCCTCATCAGACGGCCATCATCGACGACCTCGGCGAGATCACCTGGTCCGAGATGCGGGATCAGGTCAACCAGCTCGCCCGCGGGCTCCAGGAGCGTGGCGTCGAGCCGGGCGACTCGGTGGCCCTTCTGGCTCGCAACCACCGCTACATCGTGATGTCGATGATCGCGATCATGCAGGTCGGCGGCCGGGTGCTGCTGCTGAACACGATGGCTAGCGGCTCACAGCTGCAGGAGCTGGCGACGCGCGAGGGCGCGAAGTTCATCATCCTCGACGAGGAGTTCCTGTCGGTCGCCGAGAAGGTCGACGACGACCAGCTGATTCTCGCCTGGACCGACGCAGGCGACCAGAGGATCACGACGATCTCGGACCTCATCGCCGGCCAGTCGCCGAAGTCGATGTCGAAGCCGGAGAAGCGTGGCTCGGTCGTCATCTTCACCTCGGGCACCACCGGGCTGCCGAAGGGGGCGAAGCGCGAGGAACCCGACGGTCTCGACCCGTTGGTCGCCTTCTTCGGCGCGATCCCGTACCGCAGCAACTCCACGGTGGTGCTGGCAGCGCCGCTGTTCCACTCCTGGGGACTCATCAACTTCGGCTTCGGTCTTTCGACGGTGCCGACGTATGTGATGCGCCGACGGTTCAGGGCCGAGCAGGTGCTCCAGGACATCGACGAGCACAAGGCGGAGGCCCTGGTCGTCGTGCCGCTGATGATGCAGCGTCTCGTCGACGCCGACCCGGATCTGGTCGAGAAGTTCGACGTGTCGAGCCTGCGCATCACCGCGGCCAGCGGTTCCGCCCTCGCCGGTGAGCTCGCCACCAACTACATGGACACGTTCACCGACTCTGTCTACAACTTCTACGGTGCCACCGAGACGGGCTGGGTCACGATCGCGTCGCCCGAGGACCTGCGAGCCGCGCCCGGCACGGCCGGGCGTCCGCCGTGGCACACGACTGTGCGCATCCTGAAGGACGGCAAGGAGGTCGAGGCGGGCGAGACCGGCACCATCTACGTCGCCAACGACATGCCGTTCGGCGGGTACACCGACGGCAACACCAAGGAGTTCGCCGACAACCTGATGAGCACCGGCGACCTTGGTCACTTCGACGAGGACGGCCGCCTGTTCGTGTCCGGCCGCGACGACGACATGGTCATCTCCGGTGGCGAGAACGTTTTCCCCCGTGAGCTCGAGGACGTCCTCATCGGTCATGACGACATCGCCGACGTGGTGGTCGTCGGCATCGACGACAAGGACTGGGGTCAGGCTCTCGCCGCGTACGTCGTGACGAAGGACGGAGCGTCCCTCGAGCATGACGACGTCGTCGACTACGCCAAGGAGCGCGTAGCCAGGTTCGCCGTGCCCCGCAAGACCAGGTTCCTCGACGAGCTGCCTCGCAACCCCACCGGCAAGGTCATGAAACGCGAGCTCCCCGAGTTCGACGAGGACTGAACTCGTCGAAGGGTCAGACGGCAATGATCTCCAAGCCGTCGATCCCCTCGAAGTCCTTCGCGTTGGCCGTGACCAGCGGGAGCCCATGCGTGAGCGCAGTGGCCGCGATCATCGCGTCGTACGTGCGGGCAGACGCCTTCCGGCCACGCGCGCGAAATGCTGCTGCGACTCGCCCGAATGTGCGGGCCGCGGCCGCATCGAAGGGTAAGGGATCGAACAGGGCCTCGATCACCTGGAGCCGAGTCTGACGTTCCGCGCGCTCGGAATCGGTGGCGGCCACCAATGGCCCCACGGAGAGCTCAGCCAGGCTGACGGCGCTGATGCGAAGATCCTGTGGGATCGACTCAGGATCGAGCGTCGCAAGCATGATGAGTGCCGACGTGTCGACCAAGGCGATCTGATGGTTGGTCACAACGATGGATCGAGAATCTCGTCGAGCTCTCGGCGCATGGCGTCGTAGTCGACGGGTGGCAGATGCCTCATGCGTTCGATGAGCTCCGCGGTGCTCAACCCCGGGCGCGGCAACCGCGTGAGCTGCGCGACCGGCTTTCCGGAACGTTCCACGATGATGACCTCCCCGGCGGCGACTCGGTCGAGCACCTCGCCGCCATGGTTGCGCAGCTCGCGCACGTTCACGGTGCCCATGGTCACAAGGTATCACGCGTGAGACACGGTCGCGCTCCCTCAGCGACTGCAGGCGCTGTGGCAGGCTGACGGCGTGGAGATCACGTATGACCCGCATCCGGACGGGCAGCCCGACCCGGGTGAGGTCGTCTGGACGTGGGTGCCCTACGAGGACGATCCGAGCCAGGGCAAGGACCGGCCGGTTCTGCTCATCGGGCGTGCGGACGGTCGTTTGTTCGCCCTGATGATGACGTCGCAGGACCATGACGTCGACTCCAAGCAGGAAGCTCAGGAGGGTCGCTACTGGTTCGACATCGGCGCGGGCCCGTGGGACGACCGGGGACTTCCCAGCGAGGTGCGTCTGGACCGTTTCATCCCCATCGACCCGGAGGCGGTCCGCCGCGAAGGAGCAGTGCTCGACCGCGCGCGGTTCGAGGCCGTCGCCGTGGCCATCGAGCCGTATCTTCCATGACTACCCAGCCCATGAACGCCGTCCACAAGGCCGACCGGTTCCAGCGACGCAAACCGGTCGTGGGCTTCCCGATCGCCGTCATCTACAAGTACTTCGATGACCAGGGCGCGTTTCTCGCCGCGATCATCTCCTTCTACGCCTTCATCGCGATCTTCCCCCTGCTGCTCATCTCGACCTCGATTCTCGGCTTCTTCCTGCAGGGCGACCCGGAGCTTCGCGACCGGCTTCTCGACACTGCGCTGGGTCAGTTCCCCATCGTGGGTGATCAGCTCGGGCGGCCGGAAGGGCTGCAGGGCAGCGCGTCGGCCATCATCGTGGGCGCGCTCGCCGCGATCTACGGGTCGCTCAACCTCGGGCAGGCCGCCCAGAACGCCGCACACGTCACGTGGGCAGTGCCGCGGAACAGCCGGACGAATGCGGTGATGCAGCGCCTGCGCAGCCTGGCGCTGCTCGCCTTCGCCGGGCTTGGCATCCTCGCGACGGCGGTCGTCTCCTCGGTGCTGGCCAACCCGGACGCGATCGGCGTCGACGCGGGAGATCTCGGCTGGGCGATCCGCATCGTCGGCTTCGTGTTCACCTCGCTGATCTTCATCGGGCTGTTCCGACTGGTCAGCGGCGGACGAGCGTCGACCCGATCGGTCCTGCCGGGCGCGCTGGTGGTCTCGGTGCTGTGGCAGCTGCTGCAGCTCGTCGGCAACGCATTCGTCACGAGGGTCATCGCGCCGGCGAGCGAGATGAACAAGACGTTCGCACTCGTGCTCGGGCTGGTGGCGTTCCTCTATGTTGCGGCTCTGATGGTCGTCCTCGGCTTCGAGATCAACGTGGTGCTTCGCCGCCGCCTCTACCCCCGCGCTCTGCTCACGCCGTTCACCGACAACGTCTCGCCGACCGAAGCCGACATCAAGGCCTACACCGGATACGCGAAGTCACAGCGTCACAAGGGGTTCCAGTCGATCGAGTCGACCTTCGAGAAGCGACCGAAATCACCGCCCCGCTAGGGTGGGGAGCCGCAAGCGCCAACGAGTACGTGAGGAAACGCCATGCCCACGGGCAAAGTGAAGTGGTACGACGCCGACAAGGGATTCGGGTTCCTGACCCAGGACGACGGCGGCGACGTCTATGTGCGCGCCGACGCTCTTCCCGAGGGCGTCACGAGCCTCAAGTCCGGAGCACGGGTGGAGTTCGGCATCGCGCAGGGACGCCGCGGCGATCAGGTCCTGCAGGTGCGCATTCTCGAGCCGGTCGGGTCGGTCTCGCGTTCCCAGGCACAAGCGCGTCGCAAGCCACCCGAGGACATGGTCACCATCGTCGAGGACCTCATCCGTCTCCTCGACAGCATCGGCGAGGGGTACCGGCACGGACGTCACCCCGACCACAAGGCCGCCAAGCCGGTCGCGCAGCTGCTCCGCGCCCTGGCCACCGAGCTGGACGGCTGACTCAGCCCGCGAGCAGCGCCACGGCCCGTGCAGCGGGCACGATCGCGTCGATGCGCAAGGCGGTCTCGCCCGCGTAAAGCGCGCTCGAGTCCACCAGGCGGTCAGGCATGCCGGCCAGTGGTGTGGCGGGCCCGAACAACGGGACGCGGGGATCCTGGGTCTTGACGGTCCGGCCTGTGATGGACATGGGAAGACGGGCGAGGGGACTCGAGAGTCGCTCCAGGGCGATGACGGCTCGGGGTCCACGGTCGTCGCGTCGGCACCAGCGCTCGGTCGCCGCGTTGGGCACCACGCGGTGCGGCATCGGCCAGCCCAGACCGAACAGCATGGTCCGCAATGTCCGGTCCGCCGCGAGCACGCGCTGCTGGTATCCGGGATGGGCGTCGCACTCCTCGGTGAGCAGGAAACGGGTGCCGGCGACCACGCCGTCGGCGCCTGCATCGAGGGCACGCCTCGTGTCGTCTCGGTCGGCGATGCCGCCGGCTACGAGCACCGGCGTGTAGGCGGCGACTGCCAACACCTGTGAGAGCGTCCGGAGGGCAGGCTCGACGCCGACGAGGTGACCCCCGGCCTCCACGCCCTGCGCGATCAAGCCGTCGACTCCGGCGTCGAGCGCCTGGAGGGCTTCCTGCTGCGTCCCCACCGTCTGGAGCACGATCACGCCGGCTCCTCGGAGCTGTGTGATGGCCGCTCGGCTGAGGCCCGCGTGGAACACGACGGCGGCGACTCTGGCCTCGACGCACGCCTCCACGTGGGCCCGCCTCATGAACGGAACGAGGAGGTTCGCCGAGAACGGCTTGCCCGGCGCGAGATCGCGGACGCGCTCCAGCTCGGTGCGGAACTGCGCCGGGGGCAGGATTCCCACCGTTCCCAGCCCGCCCGCTGCGGAGACCGCGCCGGCGAGCCGGGCGCCGGCGATGCCCCCTCCCATTCCGGCCTGAACGACGGGATGCTCGAGCCCGAGCCGTTCAGCGAGGCGCATGGAGCGGACGATACTCGTCATGAACGTCGGGTAGGATGGTTGAATGATCTACTAGTTAGGTGTTGGCCCATGACGGACTACTCGCTCGCCGACCTCGAAGGACGGCTGACGCCCAGTGAGCGCATGCCCGTGCTCTTCGTCGGGCACGGCAACCCGATGAACGCGATCTCCGACAACGAGTTCACCCGAACGTGGGCGCAGGTCGGTCACGAGCTGCCGGAGCCGCAGGCGATCGTGGTCGTCAGCGCCCACTGGCTCACGCCGGGCTCGACGCGCATCACCGACGCCCCGCGCAACCGCGTGATCCACGACTTCGGCGGGTTCCCCGACGAGCTCTATCGCGTCGACTACCCGACGGTCGGCGACGCCGAGGTCGCGCGCATCCTGTCGCGCCAGCTCGAGGAGTACGAAGCGCAGCTGGACGCCCAGTGGGGCCTTGACCACGGCACCTGGTCGGTGCTCAAGCACCTCGCGCCGGCGCCGGAGATGCCGGTGCTGCAAGTCAGCATCGACTATGCGATGCCGCTGCCCCAGCTGTACGAGCTGTACTCACGTCTCCGGTCGCTGCGCCACCGCGGCGTGCTCTTCATCGGCAGCGGCAACATCGTGCACGCGCTCGGGCGGGTCAAGTGGGGCGGCGGCGACCCGTGGGACTGGGCGGAGCAGTTCGACACCGACTCCGCCGACGCATTGCGCGAGCGTCGGACCGACCAGCTGCTCGACCCCTATGGCACGTGGGCGGAGGCGCGCATCGCCGTGCCGACCGACGACCACTACCGGCCGATGGTGGCGTCGCTGAGCTTGCTCGAGGACGACGAGGACATCCGTTTCTTCAACGAGGGCATCGACATCGGCGCAGTGGGCATGCGCTCGTTCATCACGGTCTGACTCAGCTCGCTGGTCATTGCGTGACGGGTCCGGGTGCCGGCGTCGGTCCCTTGATGGCCCGCGCCATGACGAACGAGGCCCAGCCGAGCAGGATGACCGCGGTGATCACCATGCCGAGCGGTGCCGACACGTCGAGCGTGAACAGGCCGATCCCCAGCAGGCCGCCGATCACCCACGACAGCTGCAGCAGCGTCTCCGACCGGGCGAACATGCTGGTGCGGACCTCTTCGCCGACGTCGCGCTGGATGAGGGCGTCGAGACTGAGCTTGCCCAGCGACTGGCACAGCCCGGCGGTGAGGCCGAGCACCACCGCGATCGGCCACTTGAACAACACGGCCGCCACGACGAGCACCGCGACGTCGAGCACCAGGACCGCCAGCACGACCCGCTCCGGGCGGTGCGACTTGGCCCAGTTGCCGATGACGACGCCCAGGATGTTGCCCAGGCCGGCCGCGCCGATGACGAGAGCCATCAGCACGGTGGCGTTGCCGCCCCAGCCCATCGAGTCGGGCGGCTCGCGCAGGACGAAGGCCATGAAGATGGTGAGGAACCCGGTGAGCAGGCGCAGGCCCGCGTTGCTGCGCAGGGCGTTGACGACGTCGCGGGAGACGGTGATGCCGTGCCGCCGGCCGGCGATGTCGACCTGTTCCTCGCCGGCGCTGGAGTCGACACGTGCGGGCAACAGGATCGCCAGGATCGTGCCGATGACGAACAGCACGGCCGCGTACCGCAGGGCCCACGGGGCACCGATGGCGGCCGCGCCGACGGCGAGCGGCGCGGAGATCGCCGCCGCCGCCGTGCCGGTGAGCGAGATGCGTGAGTTGGCCTTGACCAGCGTGAACTCCGCCGGGAGAAGGCGCGGCACGGCCGCCGCTCGGGTGACGCCGTACGCCTTGGACGACACCAGGACGCCCAGCGCGGCCAGGTAGAAGGTCGCCGACTCCTCGACCACCGCACTGGCGAGCACCCAGCAGCAGAACGCGCGCACCGCGAGCGTGGTGCCGATTGCCCACCGGCGTCCCCGCCGGAACCGGTCGAGGAACGGCCCGATGAGTGGCGCGACGATGGCGAACGGCAACATCGTCAGCACGAGGAACAGCGCGACCTGGCTGCTTGCCTGCTCCGTGGGGACGGTGAAGAAGAGCGTGCCGGCGAGCGAGACGGCCACGGCAGCGTCGCCGGCGGTGTTGAACACGTGCAGCTCGAGCAGACGCGCGAGACCGCTCTCGCCGGCACCACCAGAGTGGGTGAATCGTCGGGCCCCGAGGAATGCCGAGCTGCTTCCGCGGGCGATCAGGCGACCGGCTCCTTCGGAGATGCGTCGGGCCCGATGGAGGCGGCTCCCGCGGGTATCGGACTCCGGGAACGGAGAAGGGGGAGGGTCCGGTCCGGGGGGTCCGGGTCGATCGTTCTCCTCCATGACGTCATCCTGCCTCACCCCGTGACTGGTGCAGGCCGGGACATGGGCGACAATCGAGGCATGACCACCGACGCTGTGCTGACCTCCGCCGTCGACGTCGCCCGCGGCGCCGCGAACGAGGCGGCCGACGACGGAACCGTCGGAGACCACTTGCGCTCCGTCGACGAGGGCGACGGACTGGTCGCGCACCACTTCGCGTGCACCCGGCCCGGCTACCGCGGCTGGTACTGGTCGGTCAGCGTCTCGCGTGCGCCCGACGACGAGAAGGTCACGGTCAACGACGTCGTGCTGCTGCCCGGCGACGAGGCCATCGTCGCTCCGCCGTGGACGCCCTACAAGGAGCGGCTCCGGCCCGGCGACCTCGGCCCCGGCGACGTCCTCCCGCCCGAGGAGGACGACGCGCGGCTGGCCCCGGCGTGGTCGGCCGGCGACGACCAGGACACCGTCGATCGCGCCTTCGCCCGCGAGGTCGGGCTCGGCCGCGAGTGGGTGCTCTCGTTGGAGGGGCGTGACCTCGCCGCCCAGCGCTGGCACGAGGGCGACCAGGGTCCTGACACCCCGCTCGCCGAGCAGGCCCCCGGCACCTGCGACTCCTGCGGGTTCCTCATCAGCCTCGCCGGCCCGCTCTCGGACACCTTCGGCCTCTGCGCCAACGGCATGGCCAACGACGACGGCAAGGTGGTGGCGTTCACCCATGGCTGCGGCGCCCACTCCGGCGCGAAGCTGAGTCGCTCAGCCGCGCCGCAGGAGCTGCCGTCGCACGTCTTCGACACCGTCAAGGTCGACGACGTCGACTCGCTCTGAGCCCTAGCCCTTCTTGCGACGCCCCGGCCGCATGTGCAGCGCGTTGCGGCGCCGGCGGCAGTACTCGATGCCGATGAGTCCGAGTCCCAGCCCGGCCACGGCCGTCCACACCCACCAGGTGCGGTCCAGCTTGTCGAGCGTGCCGAGGAACGGCAGCATCGCCACGGCGAGGACGCCCCAGGCGATGGTGCCGACGGTCATCGTGCGGACGCCGTCGACGTCCATCGGCTCCACCTCGGCGACGCGGTGGGTGGTGCTGCCGATCTCGAGCTCGGTGACCTCGGGACGACCGAGCTCGTGGCGACGGGCGGATCGTTCGCGCCGGGCGCTCTCGCGGTGACCGAGCTTCCGCTCGATGGTGTCCGGACCGTCGCCCTCGCGCACGGCCGAGTCGCCGCCGTCGGATCTGTCGTCCGCACCGCCCTTGGTCACGACGCCAGAGTACCCGTCGGGGTGGCTCCAAGCGGACCTGCTGGCATGCTGAGCCACGATGAACCCCCGCTTCCGAAGGTTGCTGATCCCGGGCCTCCTGGTGGCCCTGCTCGTCGTCGTCCTGGTGGCCGCGATCGCGGGCCGTGCGGACGGGACCACCAGCCCGGAACCGCCGGTCGACTCCACCGTCGTCTCGCGGATCGACGACTCGCGGATCGGGGAGTCGAGCGGATTGGCGGTCAGTACCAGGCACGACGACCTCGCCTACACGATCAACGACTCCGGCAACGCGGCGATCGTCTATGCCGTCCGCATCTCGACGGGCAAAGTGGTCGGAACGACGCGCGTGCAGGCCAACTGGCTGGACACCGAGGCCCTCGCTCTGCGCGACGGCATGCTATGGGTGGCCGACACCGGTGACAACGTCAACAGTCGTGCCGACGCGGCGCTCTATGCGCTCGACGAGCCCGGCCGCGGCGACGGCACTGCCGTACCACTGCGCTATCCGGTGTCGTACGACCGCGGTCCACAGAACGTCGAGGCCATCGCCGTGCACCCCGACACCGGCGAAACCCTGCTGCTGTCGAAGGGGCCGACCGGCGGGCTCGTCCATCGCCTGCCCGAGAAGCTGCGCGAGAGCGCGAAGAACGTGGCCACGGCGACGTCGTGGACCGCACCGGCCTTCACCACCGACGCTACGTATGCGTCCGACGGACGCCACGTGCTGGTGCGCAACTACCCGGTCGCCGAGGTGCGCGACGCCGAGACCTGGGAGCTGGTCCGGACGGATGTCCTACCGGACCAGCAGCAGGGTGAGACCATCGCGATCGAGCCGTCCGGACGCTCGTACCTGATCGGCAGCGAGGGTGGAAACTCGGCATTGATCCGCATCGCCTTCGACCCCGAAGCGGCCACCGCGACCCCCACGCCGGAGGCATCACCGTCACCCGCCACCTTGCCGTCGCCCGATGGCGTGCGGGTGTCGCCTTACATCATCGGCGGGTTGGTCGCGGTCGTCGCGATCGCCATCGTGCTGTTCTTCCGTTGCCGTTCTCGCCCGTCGTAGGGCACCATCCTGCGATGATGTTCGCCATGCGTCGCACTCTCAGACCGCTCCTGCTCGCCCTCTCGCTCGTCGCCCTGTGGGTCCCGGTCGCAGCCGTCGCTGAGGATTCGGAGGAGATCAGCGAGATCCGCGACTCGCGGATCGATGAGTCAAGCGGCCTGGTCATCAGCCCGAAGCACGAAGACCTCGCGTACACCATCAACGATGGCGACAACCCGATCGTGTACGCGATCGAGATCTCGACCGGCAACGTCGTCGGTACCACGCGCGTGCGCGGGGGAGCCGTCGAGGACACCGAGTCGATCACCATCGACTCCAACGGGAGGATGTGGGTCGCCGACCTCGGGGACAACGACAGGGAGCGCGATGACGCGGCGCTGTACAGATTTCCCGAGCCGGGCCCGGGCGACCACACGGTGAATGCGAAGCGGTACCCGGTGAGTTACGAAGGTGGCCCTGCCGACATCGAGTCATTCCTGGTGCACCCGAACACCGGCGAGAAGTTCCTCGCCAGCAGGGACGAGGAGGCGCCCGGAGCGCTGTACTCCCTGCCGAAGAATCTGACCAGGAACGGTGACAACCGGGCCACTGACCTGGGCAAGCCGGTCCCCGTTGACACCTCGGACGGCACGTTCACGGCCGATGGTTCGCAGGCGTTGATCCGCACGGGGGAAGCAGTGCACGTGTTCGACCCCGAGACCTGGTCGGAAGTCGAGCGACTGTCGGTTCCGGAGGTCGAGAACGGCGAGTCCATTGCGATGGAGCCCGACGGAGCATCGTTCATCATCGGCAGCGAGGGCGAGAACTCCCCGCTGATCAGGGTGCAGTTCGGCCCGGCCGCCGCCGAGGCCTCGTCGGCTCCGCCTGCCGAGGAGGAGAGCCAGGAGAGCGTCGCGAGTGACGAGGGCGAGAACAACGACGGGGTGAGCGTCCCGATCTACCTTGTCGTCGCAGTGGTTGCGGTCGGCATCCTGAGTCTCCTGGCCGTCTGGGCCGCAAGGCGTCGACAGAGCCCCTGACCGGTTCTGGCATGCTGCCCGCATGGCAGTCACCCTCGACTCGAACTTCATCGACTCGTACTTCAAGATCAGCGAACGTGAGACGTCAGTGGCGAGGGAGGTGCGAGGAGGAGTCGTCACGTTCCTGACGATGGCGTACATCATCGTCCTCAACCCGATCATCCTGTCCGGCGTCGCCGACGTGGACGGCAACTATCTGGGTGGCGGGTCCGAGCCCGGCTCCGGCTTCGAAACGATCGCCGTCGTCACCGCGCTGGTGGCCGGCGTGCTGACGATCCTGATGGGCGCAGTCGCGAACTTCCCGCTCGCGCTGGCCACCGGGCTGGGCCTCAACGCGTTCGTCGCCTACTCCGTGGCCAGTCAGATGACCTGGGCCGACGCGATGGGTCTCGTCGTGCTGGAGGGCCTCATCATCCTGGTTCTGGTGCTCACCGGCTTCCGCAAGCTCGTGTTCGACGCCGTGCCCCGCGAGCTCAAGATCGCGATCGCCGTGGGCATCGGTCTGTTCATCACCTTCATCGCCCTGGTCGACGCCGGGTTCGTGCGCACGTCCGGCATCGCGGCGCCGCCGGTCGGGCTCGGCATCGGTGGTCAGCTGTCCGGCTGGCCGGTGCTCGTGTTCTGCATCGGGCTGCTGCTGATGATCGCCCTGTACACGCGCGGCGTGCCCGGCGCGATCCTGATCGGCATCGCCGCGACGACCGTGCTCGCCGGCATCGTGCAGACGTTCACGAAGACCCCGGGCAGCCAGGGTGACCCCACGTCGAAAGGCTGGAACCTCAACGTCCCGTCGTGGCCGGACGACCTGGTGCAGATGCCGGACTTCTCGCTGCTAGGTGAATTCTCGCTCCTCGGCGGTCTCGACCGGGTCGGCTTCGTCACCGTCGCGCTGCTGGTCTTCTCGCTCATGCTTGCCGACTTCTTCGACACGATGGGCACGATGACGGCCATCGGCGCGGAGGCTGAGCTCAACGACGAGGACGGCGCTCCCGAGGGTGCGCAGCGGATCCTCATCGTCGACTCCGTGGCCGCGGCGGCCGGCGGTGCCGCGGGCATCTCGAGCAACACGTCCTACATCGAGTCGGCGTCCGGCGTCGGCGACGGCGCGCGCACCGGCCTGGCCAGCATCGTCACCGGAGTGCTGTTCCTGCTCTCGACGTTCTTCGCGCCGCTGGTGCAGCACATCCCCAACGAGGCCGCCGTCCCAGCACTCGTGCTCGTGGGCTTCCTGATGATGAGCCAGGTCACCGAGATCGGCTGGGACGACCCGGAGATCGCGATCCCCGCGTTCCTCACGATCGTGCTGATGCCGTTCACGTACTCCATCACCGTCGGGATCGGCGCCGGGATGGTGACCTACGTGCTGATCAAGTCGGTGCGCGGCAAGATGCGCGAGGTGCACCCGCTGCTCTGGGTCGTCGCGGCGCTATTCGTCGTGTACTTCGCGATCGAGCCGATCCGCAACCTGCTCGGCGTCGTCTGACCCCTCAGGCCTGATC
>NZ_JBOHDT010000103.1:0-12395 GCF_050700635.1 Aeromicrobium sp. | reverse complement strand
GCAACGCGTCATCATGGCCCTCGACCGTCATGCCCGCCGGACGTACTCGAGCCGAGAGCACGAAGGCCAACCCGCGACAACCAGGCATCTGGCCCCGGTGACATCGGGGACGGCTTCGCGGGCAAGCCGATGACCGAGACCCTGACGAAACCGTCCGACCAGTACACCAGCAACTACACGGATCTGATGCACGAGGTGCGCGACGCGGGACTGCTGCAGCGCCGGCACCTCTACTACTGGGTGCAGATGGGCGTGCACGTCGCGGTGTTCGCCGGCATCTGGGTCGGCTTCTTCGTCCTGGGCAACTCGTGGTTCCAGCTCGTGCTCGCTGCGGCGCTCGGTGTCGTCGTCACGCAGTTCGGCTTCCTCGGCCACGACGCATCGCACCGTCAGATGTTCCGCTCGACGACCTGGAACTCGTGGACGGCGCGCATCCTCGCCGGCTGCTTCGCCGGCCTGAGCTTCGCCTGGTGGCGCGCCAAGCACAACACCCACCACCAGGCACCCAACAGGGAAGGCGTCGATCCCGACATCGGGCCAGGTGCGCTGGCGTTCACGCCGGACATCGCGGCGGATCGCCGGTCGGGGTTCACCGGATGGTTCGTGGACCACCAGGGGTGGTTGTTTTTCCCCCTGCTGACGCTCGAGGGACTCAATCTGCACTACTCGAGCATCCGCACCGCGTTGGACGCGAACAGAGATCAGCCGTGGCGCCGGATCGAGCTCGTTATGGTCATCACACGCCTGACGGCGTACGTCGCGATCCTGCTGACCTTCCTGCCGGTGGGAAAGGCGGTGGCGTTCTTCGCGGTCCAGATGGCGGTGTTCGGGTTCTGCCTCGGTTCGTCATTCGCGCCGAACCACAAGGGCATGCCATTGGTTCCGCCCACGATGAAGCTGGACTTCCTGAGGCGCCAGGTGATGGTGTCGCGGAACGTGCGTGGCAATCCCGTGACCGATTGGGCGATGGGTGGCCTGAACTACCAGATCGAGCACCACCTCTTCCCGAACATGCCCCGGTGCAATCTCAAGAAGGCGCGACCGCTCGTGCGGGCGCACCTCGAGCGCGAGGGCATCGCCTACACGGAGGTCGGCCTGTTCCACTCCTACGCGATCGTCGTCGGCTACCTCAACAACGTCGGGCTCCGCGCGCGGGACCCGTTCGACTGCCCCTTGGCTTCCCAGCTGCGCGGTTGACATCGGGCGTCGCTCAGGCGCTGGGACCGCCATCGTAGGGTCGGCGCATGACGAACCTGCTGGGCGAACCGCCGGAGACCAAGCTGCCGACCGACACCGGTGCGGAGGCCATCTACGAGGGGCGTGACGTCCAGAACGTCGCGGCGGTCCACCCGGACTCCGCGCTCGCCTGGGCGTTGCTCGCCGAGGCGGCGCTCGGCGAGGGCCGTGACCTGGAGGGCTACGCGTTCGCGCGTACTGCCTACCACCGGTCCCTTGACCTGCTGCGTCGCAACGGCTGGAAAGGACACGGCCCGGTGCCCTGGTCGCACCTGCCGAACCGCGGCTTCCTCCGCTCGCTGGCGGCACTGGCCACGGCCTCGGAGCGGCTCGACGACGCGTCCGAGGCACATCGCTGCCGCGAGTTCCTGCACGAGTCGAGCCCGGAGGCCTACGCCGAGCTGGTCGAGCCCTGACGCCCAGATTTGGCGCCTAGACCACCACCGAAACCGCTTGGGTTCAAGGGGTCGACGCAACACTCTGATTCTTGGAGTGTTGTATGGGGCGTTCATCTGATGTTGATCGGCAGCGTCGGTTCTGGATCTTGATTCGCGGGGGTTCGTCGTTGGTCGCGGCGGCGGAGGCCGTGGGCGTGAATCGTCATACCGCTGGCCGTTGGTTCCGTCAGGGTGGCGGGATGCCACCGATGACGCTCGTGCCGCCGGCCACCTCCCGCTATCTGAGTCTGGAAGATCGGGAGCGGATCCACGCCGGGGTCCATGCCGGGGAGTCGCTGCGGCAGATTGGCCGAGCGATCGGACGACCGGCGTCGACGGTGCTCAGGGAGCTGCGCGCGAACATGTATCACCAGCAGTACCGGACCCGCTCGGCGTTGAACCCGTCAGCGGCGGGCCGGCCGATCACCCGGCCGTGGAACTATTCACCGTCGAAGGCTCACCGCCGCGGCGCGGAGCGACGGGCTCGGCCCAAGGACGCCAAACTCACGACGAACCTGCGACTGCGTGCGGAGGTGCAGCGTCGGTTGAAGGTGAAGGAATCTCCGGAGCAGATCGCGGCGCGACTACGGTTGAAGTTCCCCGATGATCCGGAGATGCGGGTGTCGCACGAAACGATCTACCAGTCGATCTACGTCCAGGGACGCGGAGCGCTGCGCCGTGAGCTCGCGACCTGTCTGCGCACCGGGCGGGCGTTGCGCAAACCCCACCAGGCCCAGAGTGAACGCCGCGGCCGGATCAAGGACATGGTGATGATCAGCGAACGGCCCCCCGAGGTCGAAGACCGCGCCGTTCCCGGCCACTGGGAAGGTGACCTGATCGTCGGCAAGAACTCCGCCTCGGCGATCGGCACGTTGGTCGAGCGCAACACTGGTTTCGTGATGCTGCTGCATCTGCCCGAACGTCACGGCGCCGACGACGTCCAAGCACAGATGATCACCCAGATGGGCCGGCTACCCGAGTTCCTGCGCAAGAGCACCACCTGGGACCAAGGCTCAGAGATGGCCAATCATCACGCGATCAGCGCTGCCCTGGACATGGACATCTACTTCTGCGACCCGCACTCGCCATGGCAGCGCGGGTCAAACGAGAACACCAACGGGTTGCTGCGCCAGTACTTTCCCAAGGGCACGGACCTGTCCGGATACCACGCCGACTACCTCGACTTCGTCGCGAACCAGCTGAACGAGCGACCCCGCAAACGTCATGGATTCCTGACCCCGAAAGAAGTCCTGCGAGACCTACTCTGGAAACAAGCAAACCCACCCGGTGTTGCGACGACCGGTTGAATCCGCCCCGCGACCTGTGGTGGTTTTCGCGCCACTTCGTCAACTCTGGGGCGTGAGCATCCGAAGCGCTCCGGGCTCGATCCGCCACGAGTGCACGGGGGCCGGCGGGGTCAGCTCCCCGTCGCTCGTGCAGCGCAGCTCCTCGCCGCGGACCTCGACGGACTTGCAGTTGCGGTAGACGACGTCGTCGCGGCCCGGGTGCTCGCCCCGGCGAAGGTGCCATGCGTAGGACAGGCGCTTCCAGACACCGACCGAGTAGGAGACCGCGACGTCGAGAACGCCGTCGGTGGGGTCAGCCTTGGGCAGGATCTCTGCGCCGCCACCCACGAAGCGGCCGTTGCCGACGGCCACCTGCAGGACCTTGTCGCGCGCGGGCAGCGGTTCACCGTCGAGGTAGACCTCCACGCGGGCCGAATGGGTGGTGAACCCGGTGATGAGGCCGCCGATCCCGTAGCCGACCTTCCCCAGCACCTTCCACGGCTTGGCCTTGGCGGCGGCCTCGGCCCCGATGCCGATGTGCGCGGCGTTGACCACGACCTTGTCGTCGCCGTCGATCACGAGGTCGACCTGCTCGACATGGCCGTCGAGCACCACCTGGGCGGCCTGGGCCGGTTCGAGGGGCAGGTCGAGGCTGCGGGCGTAGTCGTTGCCCGTGCCGAGCGGCACCAGGCCCAGCGTCACGGAGTCGAGCCGGCCGATGTCGCGCAGCGCGGCGACCACCGCGTGCAGGCTGCCGTCGCCTCCGAGGACGACGACGGTGTCGACGTCGGTCCGTGCCTCGAGCTCGTGCCTGACGTCGTCAGGTGTCGATGTCGTGACGACCTCGACGTCGAATCGCTTCCTCAGCACGTCGACGGCTTCAGCCGTGGCCGCCTCCGTCGAGCTGCCGGCGTCGGCGTTGGCGAGCGCGATGAGGTCCGTCATGAGTGGAAGCGTAGAGGGCGGCCGGTCTAGGCCGCGTCTGCCAATTCCACGCGGCGTCCGGACGACCCCGCATCCCGCCTGACGGCGTCCTCGTCGGTCGCCAGGCGACCCGGCCTGCCTCCCTCCTCGTCCTTGTCAGCCGGACGCGGATGTCGCCCGGTCGCTCGCGCGAATTGACAGACACGGCCTAGACTGCGGTGGTAAGAGCCCCGTCGTTCGGGGCTTGTCTTCTGCGCAAGGGTGGTGCGTCCCGTGCCAGCAGTGGTCATCGTCGGAGCCCAGTGGGGCGACGAGGGCAAGGGCAAGGCGACCGATCTTCTCGGGAGCCGCGTCGACTACGTCGTCAAGTTCAACGGCGGCAACAACGCCGGCCACACCGTGGTCATCGATGGCGAGACGTACGCCCTGCACCTCCTGCCGAGCGGCATCCTCAGCCCGGGCTGCGTGCCGGTGATCGGCAACGGCGTCGTGGTCGACCTGTCGGTGCTGTTCGAGGAGATCGACGGCCTTGAGAAGCGCGGCATCGACACCAGCCGGCTGCTGCTCAGCGCCAACGCGCACATCATCGCCGACTACAACCGCACCCTCGACAAGGTCGGCGAGCGCTTCCTCGGCAGCCGCAAGATCGGCACCACCGGCCGCGGCATCGGCCCCACGTACGCCGACAAGATGAACCGGCTCGGTATCCGGGTGCAGGACCTCTTCGACGAGAAGATCCTCACCCAGAAGGTCGAGGGTGCCCTGGAGCTGAAGAACCAGATGCTCACCAAGGTCTACAACCGCCGCGCCGTGAGCGTCGACGAGATCGTCGACGAGCTGGTCGGCTACGTCGACCGCGTGCGCCCGATGGTCGCCGACACCGCCCTGCTTCTGCACGAGGCGCTCGGCCGCGGCAAGACGGTTCTCCTCGAGGCCGGCCAGGCCACGCTGCTCGACGTCGACCACGGCACGTATCCATTCGTGACGTCGTCGTCGGCGACGTCGGGCGGCGCCTGCACAGGCTCGGGAATCGCGCCCACGGAGATCACGCGGGTCATCGGCATCGTCAAGGCGTACGCCACTCGCGTGGGGGAGGGCCCGTTCCCCACGGAGCTGTTCGACGAGGACGGCGAGCGGCTGCGCACGAACGGCGGGGAGTTCGGTACCACCACCGGACGACCGCGACGTTGTGGATGGTACGACGCGCCGATCGCCCGCTACGCCGCACGCATCAACGGCGTCACCGACTTCGTGCTCACCAAGCTCGACGTGCTCACCGGCTGGGAACGCATCCCGGTGTGCGTGGCGTACGACGTGGACGGCGAGCGCGTCGACGAGATGCCCATGACGCAGACGGGCTTCCACCACGCGACGCCCGTCTACGAGTACCTCGACGGGTGGACCGAGGACATCTCCGGCGCCCGTGAGCTCGGTGACCTCCCGGCCACCGCTCAGACCTACGTGAAGACGCTCGAGGAGATGTCGGGCGCCCGGATCTCAGCGGTCGGCGTCGGCCCGGGCCGCGAGCAGACCGTGCAGGTGCACGACCTGCTTTGAGCCCTCGGTCCTTGAGCTCGTCGAAAGCTACCCCGACGTGCCGGCGACGTTGACCATCCAGCCGACACCGAACTTGTCCGTGCACTGGCCGAAGGTGTCGCCCCACGGCGCCTTCTCGAAGGGTGCGAAGATCTCCCCACCCTCGGAGATCTTCTCCCACCAGCCGCGGAGCTGGGACTCGTCCTCGCCGCTGAGCGAGATCGTGATCGGTGATCCCTCGGGACCCTTCGCCTCAGGCATGTCGGCGGCCATCAGGGTGACGCTGTCGTTGACAGTGAGCTGCGAGTGCATGAGCTTGTCGTGCATGTCCGGGCTGTTGCCGGGCATGTCCGGCATGTCGCCCCACGGGCTGATGTCGAGCTCGCCGCCGAACACCGACTGATAAAACTCCATCGCCTCGCGGGCATTGCCGGCGAACGCAATGTACGGGTTGAGTCGTGTGACCATGATTCGTTCTCCCTCGTTGGATGTCTCGATCAAACCTCACCCCACCGACAGTCGGAAGACCCTGAGCGGCATTCTGACTCCATGACGGAGTCCGACGAAGACCGGGAGAAACAGAACGAGCACCGTCGACGTGCCTGGAACAAGTCCGCCTACCGCTACGACCAGCAGATCGGCTGGTGGGAGCGTCGGGTCCTCGGGGAGGACAACCGCGAGTGGGCGTGCAGCCGCGCGTCGGGTGACGTGCTCGAGGTCGCCGTCGGCACCGGGCTGAACATCCCGCTCTACGACCCAGGCACCGCGGTCGTCGGCATCGACCTCAGCCCGGCCATGCTCGAGATCGGGCGTCGCCGCGCCCAGGCAGCCGGCCGCGACGTCGATCTGCGTGAGGGCGATGCGCAGGACCTGCCCTTCGACGACGGTTCATTCGACTCGGTCGTGTGCACGTTCTCCCTCTGCAACATCCCGGACCCGGACGTCGCCCTCGCCGAGATGCACCGCGTCCTGCGTGATCGCGGCCGGCTGATACTCGTTGACCACATCCGAAGCTCCGTCCGGCCGGTCCGGTGGTTCCAGCGGGCCATCGAGGTGGTGTCGATGCGCATGAACGGCGACCACATGACTCGCCGGCCGTCGGAGAGTGTCGAGCGCCACGGCTTCCGGATCACCGAACGTGAGCGGTTCAACCGGGGCGTCGTCGAACGCCTCGTCGCCGTCAAGGCGTCGTGACACCCTAGGCTGACTGCCCGTGAGAACCCTTGTCATCGGTACCGGCGGACGCGAGCACGCCCTGGTGCTCTCGCTCTCGCGTGACCCGCACGTCACCGAGGTGCACGTCGCCCCCGGAAACCCGGGCATGGAGATGGTCGCCACCCGGCACGACGTCGACCCGCTCGACGGTGACGCCGTCGCCGCCCTCGCCTCGTCCGTCGGGGCCGAGCTCGTCGTCATCGGGCCTGAGGCGCCGCTGGTGGCTGGGGTCGCCGACGCCGTGCGCGCCGCCGGAATCGCGTGCTTCGGACCGAGCGCCGCGGCTGCGCACCTCGAGGGCTCGAAGGCGTTCGCCAAGCAGGTGATGGCCGCGGCCGAGGTGCCGACCGCCCTCGCGCACGTGTGCGAGACCCCCGAGGAGGTCGCCGACGCGCTCGACGCCTTTGGCCCGACCTACGTCGTCAAGGACGACGCACTCGCAGCAGGCAAGGGCGTCGTCGTCTCCGATGACCGGCAGGAGGCCCTCGATCACGCCGCTGCGTGCGGCCGGGTCGTGATCGAGGAGTTCCTCGACGGCCCCGAGGTCTCGCTGTTCGCGATCACCGACGGCAGCACGGTGCTCCCACTGCAACCGGCCCAGGACTTCAAGCGTGCCCTCGACGACGACGCCGGCCCCAACACCGGCGGCATGGGCGCCTACACGCCGTTGCCCTGGGCTCCCGACGACCTCGTCGCCGACGTCACCCGCCGCGTGCTCGTGCCAACCGTCGACGAGATGGCGCGTCGCGGCACGCCGTTCCAGGGTCTGCTCTACGCGGGTCTCGCCCTCACCCGCCGCGGTGTGAAGGTGGTCGAGTTCAATGCCCGCTTCGGCGATCCGGAGACCCAGGCGCTGCTCGCCCTGCTCGACACTCCGCTTTCGAGCCTGCTGCACGGCGCCGCAACCGGGGTGCTTGCCGACGTCGGCCTTCCGGCCTGGAAGGACGCGTCCGCCGTCACGGTCGTCATCGCGTCGGAGAACTATCCCGGCACGCCCCGCACCGGCGACGTCATCGACGGCATCGAGGTGGCCGACGCGATCGAGCACGTCGATGTCATCCACGCCGGCACGGCACGTGATGCCGAGGGCCGACTCGTCACCGCCGGCGGACGTGTGCTGTCCGTGACGGCGACCGGCTCGACGTTGGCCGAGGCCCGACAGCGCGCCTACGAGAGCGTCGACTACATCCACATTCGTGGCTCGCACCACCGCACCGACATCGCCCTGGCCGCGAGTGGTGAGGGAGAATAGCGGCGTGACCCCCAACATCCTGGCCACGCGGTACGCCTCGGCCGAGATCGTCCGCATCTGGTCGCCCGAGCACAAGATCGTGCTCGAGCGACGACTGTGGATCGCCGTGCTCCGAGCCCAGCGCGACCTCGGTGTCGAGACGCCCGACGGCGTGATCGAGGCCTACGAGGCCGTCGTCGACCAGGTCGACCTCGCTTCCATCGCCGAGCGCGAGAAGGTCACTCGCCACGACGTCAAAGCACGCATCGAGGAGTTCGCGGCACTGGCCGGCGCCGAGCACATCCACAAGGGCATGACCTCGCGCGACCTCACCGAGAACGTCGAGCAGCTGCAGGTGCTCGCGTCGTTGCAGGTCATGCGCGACCGAAGCATCGCCACCCTCGCCCGGCTCGGAAGGCTGGCCACCGAGCACGCCGAGCTTGTCCTGGCCGGTCGCAGCCACAACGTCGCTGCTCAGGCCACCACGCTGGGCAAGCGATTCGCCACCGTGGCCGACGAGCTGCTCGTCGCCATGGGGCGCCTCGACGACCTCATCGCCCGCTACCCGCTGCGTGGCATCAAGGGCCCGGTCGGCACTGCCCAGGACCAGCTCGACCTCCTCGGCGGCGACCCGGCGCTGCTGGCGGAGCTGGAGGGACGCGTGGCCGCGCACCTCGGTTTCGACACGGTGATGACGAGCGTCGGACAGGTGTATTCCCGCTCGCTCGACTACGACGTGGTCACGGCTCTCGTGCAGCTCTCGGCGGCCCCGTCGAACCTGGCCACAACGATCCGTCTGATGGCCGGCAACGAGCTGGTCACCGAGGGATTCCGTCCGGGCCAGGTCGGCTCCAGTGCGATGCCGCACAAGATGAACACCCGCTCGTGCGAGCGCGTCAACGGTCTGGCCGTCGTGCTGCGGGGCTACGCGTCGATGGTCGGTGAGCTCGCCGGCGACCAGTGGAACGAGGGAGACGTGTCGTGCTCGGTGGTCCGCCGCGTGGCGCTGCCGGACGCGTTCTACGCCGCCGACGGCCTGTTAGAGACCTTCCTGACGGTGCTCGACGAGTTCGGCGTCTTCCCGGCCGTGGTGCAGCGCGAGCTCGACAGGTACATGCCCTTCCTGGCAACGACGAAGGTCCTCGTGGCCGCCGTTCGGGCCGGTGTGGGTCGAGAGGACGCGCACGAGATCATCAAGGAGCACGCCGTGGCGGTCGCTCTCGAGATGCGTGAGAAGGGCACGGCCGACAACGACCTCTTCGCCCGTCTGGCCGCGGACGACCGGCTCGGGCTCACGGAGGCCGACCTCACCTCACTCGTCGCATCGCCACTGGAGTTCACCGGCGCCGCCACCGAGCAGGTACGTCAGGTCGTCACCCGCATCGACGAGCTCGTCGCTGCCAACCCCGGGGCCGCCGCCTACACGCCGGGCGCGATTCTCTGAGCCCATGGCCAGGCCAGATCCGCTCGAGCGGCCCAAACCAGACCCGCCCTACCGCTGGGTCGGGCTTCTCGTCGCGGTGGTCGTCATCGTCGCGACGCACTTCTACCACGTGCAGTGGTGGACCGAGTTCGCCAAGTAGGGCTCTGCTCGAGGAGGGCTCACCACTACGCTGAGCGCGTGCCGATCGACGTCCCCGATGCCCAACACGTCCACTCGGGCAAGGTGCGCGACCTCTACTCCCTCGAGTCCGGTGACCTGCTCATGGTCGTCTCCGACCGCATCTCCGCCTACGACCATCTGCTGACGCCGGGCATCCCCGACAAGGGCGAGATCCTCACCCGGATGTCGCTGTGGTGGTTCGAGCAGCTGGCCGATCTTGTGCCCAACCACGTCGTGTCCACGCAGGTACCCGACCAGGTGCGCGGCCGGGCGCTGGTGTGCGAGCGGCTCGACATGTTCCCGGTCGAGTGCGTCGCGCGTGGCTATCTGGCCGGGTCCGGCCTGCTCGACTACGAGGCGACCGGCGAGATCTGCGGCGTTCCGCTGCCGGACGGGCTCGTCGACGGGTCGCGGCTGCCAGAGCCGATCTTCACGCCTGCCACGAAGGCCGACATCGGCGAGCACGACGAGAACGTCGACTTCGGCGCGGTCGTCCGCACGGTGGGGCAGGAGACGGCTGAGGAGCTGCGCGACCTGACCCTCGCCATCTACGCCCGGGCCGAAGGCATCGCGCGTGGACGGGGCATCATCCTCGCCGACACCAAGCTCGAGTTCGGGGCCCGGCCCGACGGCACCATCGTCCTCGCGGACGAGGTGCTCACGCCCGACTCCTCGCGGTTCTGGCCGGCGGACACCTGGCGACCCGGTCACGCTCAGCACTCCTACGACAAGCAGTTCGTCCGCGACTGGCTCATCTCGGCCGACAGCGGCTGGGACCGGTCTGCCGACCTGCCGCCACCGCCACTGCCCGACCACATCGTCGAGAAGACCCGCGAACGCTACGTCCAGGCGTACGAGCAGCTCACCGGCGAGCGCTTCTGAGTCAAGGACGCTTCGCTCGCTGGCGGGCGCGGTAGCTGAGGGTCTTCTGCCGGTTCCCGCAGACGCCCATCGAGCACCAGTGCCGCGAACGGTTCTTCGACATGTCGAAGAACGCCAGCTGGCAGTCGCCTGCGAGGCAGAGCTTCATGCGCACCCACGTCTCGTCGGCCTGCGCCTCGGCCACCGCCACGAGGAGCCGGGCCAGACCGCCCCGGGCACCGCCGACTGCCGGAACGAGCCTGGGACGGGTGCCGTCGAAGACGATCCGGAGTGGCAGGGCGGTGGCTGTCGCGTCGAGGTCGGGCACCCGGGACGTGTGGTCGCCCTCGCTGTGGCGCAGCATCGCCTCGCGCAGCCCGGACCGGAGTGTGAGTGCAAGATCGAGGTCGCGCCTGCCTGCCTGGTCGTCGACATCGAGCAGATCGCCCTGGCGGAGCCAGTCGGTGAGGGCGGCCGCGTCAGGAAGGGCATCCTTCGTTTCGGCGTCGACGTCGACGTCGAGCGTGTTGGCGAACGCGCACAGAAGGTCAGCCTGCGCCGGCGTCGCCGTGCCCTTGCCTGGAACTGTCGTCGTGATCGCTCTCGCTCCCTTGCCGTCGTCGCATCGCCTGGATTCGACACCACCATAGCCCGAAAGCCGGTTGCGTCTGAGTGCAACCACCGTTATGGTTTCACTGGTGTTGAAGTCGGGGGTCGACGAGCTGCGATTCCGCGACGCTCTGCGCGGCCTGCCCGGCCGGGTGTGGATCGTCAGTCTCGGCATCCTGGTCAACCGGGTCGGCGCCTTCCTGCCCGTGTTCATCGTGCTCTACCTGACGGAGCGCGGCTATTCCGCCGGTGCCGCGGGGTTGGTGCTGGGCGTGGCCGGTCTGGGCAACATGGTCGGCAACGCCGTTGGTGGCTACCTCACCGACAAGATCGGCCGGCGATGGACGATCGTGGTGTCCGCTGTGCCCACCGCCGGGCTGACGGCGGTGGTGCCGTTCCTGGGACCGTTCCCGATCATCGTCGCGGTGGTCGGTCTCATCGGTGTGACGTCGCAGATCTACCGGCCGGCCGCGGCCGCGGTCCTGCTCGACTCCGTGACGACCAACCAGCAACGGCTCGCCGCCTTCGGGGTGTTCCGGTTCGCGATGAACATGGGCGCTGCCCTGGGCGGCGTCATAGGCGGTGTGCTGGCCAGCACCTCCTATGTAGAGCTCTTCCTGGCCAATGCCGCTGCGTGCCTGCTGTTCGGCGTGGTCATGGCGATGCTGCTGCGGGACGCGCCCCAGCCGCGGTCGGGCCAGGACGACGTGGACACCCAGGCGGACCCTGCAGTGGGGTACCGGCAGGCGCTCGCCGACCGCACCCTGCTGCGATTCCTGCTGATGACCGTGGTCGCCGAGTTCGTCTACATCCAGTCCACCGTCGGCCTGCCCCTGCACGTCAGCGACGTGGGTCTGAGCGCGCGCGACTTCGGTCTCCTCATCGGGCTCAACGGTCTGCTGGTGTTGGTGCTGGAGCTGCCCATCACCGGCGCGGTCTCCCGATACCGGCTCGAGTACGTCCTGGCCATCGGCAACCTGCTCATCGGTGTCGGTCTGGCGCTGACCGGGTTGATGACCGACATGGGCCTACTCGCGGCGACGGTGCTGATCTGGACGATCGGCGAGATGATGTCCACCTCCGTCGCCCAGGCCTACTTGGGAAGTCTGGCTCCGCCGCGGTTGGTCGGGCGCTACCAGGGGTTGTACGGCGTCGCGTACACGCTCGGCACGGGCGCCGGACCGCTCATCGGCGGCGCCGTGTTCGCGATCGCCCCTTGGGCGCTGTGGGCCGTGGTGGGCGCGTCCGGGCTGCTGGCAGCCCAGCTCTGTCTGCCGCGCCGCCGCGGGGCGTCCACGCCGCGGACGGAGCCGATGCGCTGATCCCACGAGGCGGTCTATGGTGGCCCGCATGGGAAATCTCGCATCGTTGCTGGAGAACTCGGCCGAAAAGTACGCCGACCGCACCGCGATCGTGTTCGGCGACAGCCGGTTCACGTACGCGCAGGTGAACGGGGC
>NZ_JBOHDT010000102.1:0-17703 GCF_050700635.1 Aeromicrobium sp. | reverse complement strand
CCCACTTGGCGTCTCGAGCCGTCACCCGCTCGATTCTGGCAGGGCACTAACGTCGGCCCCATGAGCACCCCGAACGCGCGTCGGGCTCTGGACGACATCCCCGTCTACAAGCCCGGCAAGCCCGCCGTGAGCGACCACCTCAAGCTCTCTAGCAACGAGAACCCGTACCCGCCCCTGCCTGGCGTGATGGAGCAGGCCGTCAAGGAGCTCGGGCGGGTGAACCGCTACCCGGACGCCGGCACCGCCGACCTGTACGCCGCCCTCGCCCGCCGATACGACTTGCCACCGGAGCGGTTCGCGGCCAGCACCGGCTCGGTCGCCGTGCTGTTCTCCCTGCTCACGGCGTTCTGCGAGGCCGGCGACGAGATCATCTATGCCTGGCGCTCCTTCGAGGCCTACCCGATCGGCGCCGACCTCACCGGAGCGCGCACGATCCGGGTCCCGTTGCGTCCCGACGCCACCCACGACATCGACGCGATGATCGCCGCCGTCACTGAGCGGACGCGCGTCATCCTCGTCTGCTCGCCCAACAACCCGACCGGTCCGGTCGTGACCCAGGCCGAGCTCGAGCGGTTGGTCGACGCGGTGCCCGACGACGTGATCCTCGTCGTCGACGAGGCCTACAACGAGTTCGTACGGCGGGAGGACGCCGCTAGTGGGCTGAACCTCGCCGAAGACCACCCGAACGTCGTCGTGCTGCGCACCTTCTCCAAGGCGTACGGGCTCGCCGGACTGCGAGTCGGCTACGCGATCGCTGCCACGGATGTCGCCCTGTCCATCCGCAAGGCCATCGCGCCGTTCAGCGTCACCGACGTCGCGCAGGCGGCGGCCGTGGCCTCGCTCGACGCCGTTGATGAGCTCGCCGAGCGGGTGGAGGCAATCGTCGCCGAACGGGTCCGGGTACTCGCCGCCCTGCGCGACCAGGGGTGGGACGTGCCCGACACCGAGGCCAACTTCGTCTGGCTCCCGCTCGGGGATGACGCCCTCGAGTTCGCCGCCGCGTGCGACCCGGTGTCGGTGCGTCCGTTCGCCGGAGACGGTGTGCGCATCAGCATCGGCGAGCCGGACGTCAACGACCAGTTCCTGGCCGTCGCCGCTCGCTGGAGGTCGTAGTTCGTTCGGCCCGTCAAATTGGAGATGGGCACTCGCTCGGGATACGGTGGCAGTGCAGATGTGACAGCAGTCACGTCTTGCCCGGTCCTCGTCGTTCACCACCCACGAACGTCGAAGATCGGCACCAAGTCGAACCGGTGCGAAAACCTCGCGACCGGCCGAGATGAGGGAGTCGCATGAGCGCACCCATGCCCGAACAGGTCGGTGACGACCTACCGCTCGTCCAGTTGCTCACACCCGCCGGCGAGCGCATCGAGCACTCCGAGTTCCACTTCGACGGCGACGACGCGTCGATCCGCGATCTGTATCGCGACCTCGTCCTCGCCCGTCGCATCGACACCGAGGCCTTCGCCCTTCAGCGCCACGGCGAGATCGGTCTGTGGCCGCCGGCGCTCGGCCAGGAAGCCGCCCAGATCGGCTCCGGCCGTGCCCTCCGCCCTCAGGACTTCGCCTTCGGCACCTACCGCGACCACGGCGTCGCCTGGTGCCGCGGCGTAGAGCCCGCCGACCTGCTCGGCTGGGTCCGCGGGGTCGAGCTCGGCGGATGGGACCCGGCCGACCACGGCTACGGCCTGCCCAGCATCATCATCGGCGCCCAGACGCTGCACGCCACCGGCTACGCCATGGGCCTGACGCTCGACGGCGCCGTCGGCACGGGCAACCCTGAGCGCGACGCCGCCGTCATCGCCTACTTCGGCGATGGCGCGAGCAGCCAGGGCGACGTCATGGAGGCCTTCGACTTCGCGGCCGTCAACCACGCGCCTGTCGTGTTCTTTTGCCAGAACAACCAGTACGCGATCAGCGTCCCGCTGTCTCGCCAGACGGCGGTCCCGATCGCGCAGCGCGCCAGTGGCTTCGGCTTCCGTGGCGTCCGCATCGACGGCAACGACGTCCTGGCCTGCCACGCGGTGACCACCGCGGCCCTGCAACAGGCCCGCGACGGCGGCGGCCCGATGCTCATCGAAGCCGTCACGTACCGCATCGGCGCCCACACCACGTCCGACGACCCCACCCGCTACCGCGAGGCCGACGAGGTCGAGGCGTGGAAGGCCAAGGACCCGCTCGACCGCGTCCGTGCCTACCTCGACTCCGCCGGCACGCCGCCGCAGTTCTTCGTCGACCTCGACGCCGAGGCCGAGCTGCTGGGTGAGCACCTGCGCGAGAGCTGCGCGGCCCTGCCCGACCCCGATCTCGCCCAGCTGTTCGACGACGTCTATGACGAGCAGACCGACGAGCTTCGGAGGCAGCAGCGTGAGTTCGCCGCCTGGCGGGGCCAGTACGAGGGGAGCGTCGCATGACCACCAAGATGCCGATCGCGAAGGCGATCAACGCCGGGCTGAGGGCCTCCCTCGAGTCCGACGAACGAGTCCTCATCATGGGCGAGGACGTCGGCCCTCTCGGCGGCGTCTTCCGCGTCACCGACGGTCTGCAGAAGGACTTCGGCGAGAGCCGGGTCATGGACACTCCGCTGGCCGAGTCCGGCATCGTCGGCACAGCCGTCGGCCTCACCTTCCGCGGCTACCGCCCGGTCGTCGAGATCCAGTTCGATGGCTTCGTCTACCCCGCCTACGACCAGATCGTCAGCCAGGTCGCCAAGTTGCACTTCCGTAGCGCCGGGCGCCTGAAGATGCCGATGGTCATCCGCATCCCGTTCGGTGGCGGCATCGGGGCCGTCGAGCACCACTCCGAGAGCCCCGAGGCGCAGTTCGTGATGACTGCCGGGCTCAAGGTGGTGTCGCCGTCCAACGCGCACGACGCGTACTGGATGATCCAGCAGGCCATCGCCTCCGACGACCCGATCGTGTTCATGGAGCCGAAGCGGCGCTACTGGGAGGCCGGCGAGGTCGACACCGAGGCCGAGCCGGCCCCGCTGTGGGAGTCGCAGGTCCGGCGCGCCGGCACCGACGCCACGCTGGTCACGTACGGCCCGATGGTCACCACCTGCCTGCAGGCGGCCGAGGCGGCGCGCGAGGACGGCCTCGAGCTCGAGGTCATCGACCTGCGCACGCTCTCGCCACTCGACCTCGGCCCGGTGCACGAGTCGGTGCGCCGCACCGGCCACGCCGTCGTCGTGCACGAGGCGGCGCGTACCCTCGGCATCGGTGCCGAGGTCGCAGCGCGTGTCACCGAGGAGTGCTTCTACTCCCTCGAGTCGCCCGTGCAACGCGTCACTGGCTACGACATGCCCTACCCGCCCAGCCGCGTCGAGGACGAGTTCCTGCCGGGGATCGATCGCATCCTCGACGCCGTCGACGCCGCCCGCGCGTTCTAGGAGAGTTGCCTGCATGAGTGAGTTCAAGCTGCCGGACGTCGGAGAGGGCCTTACCGAGGCCGAGATCATCACCTGGCGGGTCGCCATCGGCGACACCGTCAAGGTGAACGACATCCTCGTCGACATCGAGACGGCCAAGTCGATCGTCGAGCTGCCCAGCCCGTTCGCCGGTGTCGTCACCGCGCTGCTGGTCGAGGAGGGCAAGACCGTCCCGGTCGGCACCCCGATCATCGCCATCGGCGACGGCAAGGCCGGCCAGGCTCAAGATCCGGCGTCGAAGGCGTTCAGCAGCACCGCCACGGCCGGTGCCATCGTCGAGGGTGAGCACGCGGACGAGGCTGCACCGGCGGCCGACGAACCCGTCGACGAACCCGCCGAGGAGCGCCAGCCGGTGCTCGTCGGCTACGGACCTCGCGCGGGCGAGGTGTCGCGACGTCGCAAGGTCTCAGGAGCCGCGTCCGAGCCCGCAGAGTCGGACGACGAGGTCGCTCCTCTTTCCGGCGAGGCCGAGGTCGCCACCGAGCCTGTGGTCGAGCATGTCGGTTCCACGGCTCGGCCCACGGTCCACGCACTGGCCAAGCCGCCGGTGCGCAAGCTCGCCAAGGATCTCGGCATCGACCTCGCCGACGTCCCCACTGACGGGGCGATCGTCACCCGCGCCGACGTCGAGGCCTACGCGAAGACCGGTTCGGCCGGCCCGTCCGTCCCGGCCACCCGTGAGCCGACGCGACCGATTTCCCCGACCCTGTCCGCGCCGGTCGAGGGCGATGTCCGCATTCCGATCAAGGGCGTCCGCAAGTGGACGGCCGACGCGATGGTGGCCTCGGCCTTCACTGCACCGCACGTCACGGAGTGGGTCACGCTCGACGTGAGCCGCACGGTCGAGCTGGTCGACCGGCTCCGCCGGGATCGCGCCTTCTCGGACGTCAAGGTGTCGCCGACGCTGATCGTGGCCAAGGCCGTGTGCCTCGCGATGCGGCGCACGCCGGAGCTCAACGCGCAGTGGGACGACGAGAACCAGGAGATCGTGCTCAAGCGCGCGGTCAACCTCGGCATCGCCGCCGCCACGCAGCGCGGGCTCGTGGTGCCGAACATCCGCGACGCCGACCGCATGACGATGCTCGAGCTCGCCACGGCGCTCGCCGACCTCACCGCCACCGCGCGTGCCGGCAAGGCACAGCCGTCCGACCTCAGCGGCGGCACGTTCACGATCACGAACGTCGGCGTCTTCGGCGTCGACGCCGGCACGCCGATCATCAACCCGGGTGAGTCGGGCATTCTCGCCGTCGGCGCGATCGAGCGGCGCCCGTGGGTCGACGACAACGACGAGATCGTGGCGCGCTGGGTCACCACGCTGGCGCTGAGCTTCGACCACCGCATCGTCGACGGCGAGCAGGGCTCCCGCTTCCTCGCCGACGTCGCCGCCATCCTCCGCGACCCCGCCACCGCCCTGACGTACTGACTCGACGCGCAACCGCTGCCGAGCGCTGCACCTGTGCCGACCCACCGTGGGACAGACTTGGCCCTGTGCAGATGGTGAGGATCGAGGATATCCAGGCGGCCGCCGAGAGGATACGGCCGTTCATCGTGCGTACGCCCCTGATCCCTGCGGGCTGGGCCGACGACGATCGTCCGCTCTGGATCAAGCCGGAGAGCCTGCAGCCGATCGGCGCGTTCAAGGTCCGCGGTGCCTTCAACGCCGTCGGCCACCTCGACGAATCCGTTCGCAGCAGGGGAGTGGTGGCGTACTCGAGCGGAAACCACGCGCAGGCCGTTGCGTATGCGGCGGCGGTGTACGGAGTTCCTGCGCACATCGTGATGCCCGAGGAGACGCCGAACGTCAAGGTCGCCGCCACCCGCAGTCACGGTGCAGATGTGGTGCTGTGCGCACCGAGCCAGCGCGAGAACGTAGCGGCCGAGGTCGTCGAGAAGACCGGCGGCGTGTTGGTGCCGCCATTCGACCATCTTGACGTCATCGCCGGACAGGGCACGATCGGCCTCGAGATCGCCGAAGACCTGCCTGCGGTCGAAACCGTGCTCGTTCCGGTGAGCGGCGGTGGCCTCGCTTCCGGTGTCGGCACGGCGATCAAGGCGCTCTGCCCGCACGCTCGGGTCTTCGGAGTCGAACCAGAACTCGCGTCGGACACCGCGCAAGGGCTTGGGTTGGGACATCGAGTCGATTGGTCTATCGAGGACCGCAACCGCACCATCGCCGATGGGCTGCGGTCACAACCGTCCGAACTGACCTTCGCTCATCTTCAGAAGGTCTTGGACGGCGTTGTCACGGTTTCGGAGAACGAGATCCGCGCGGCGGTGCGTGATCTGGCCCATAGGGCGCACCTGATCAGCGAACCCAGTGGGGCGGTCGCGCTGGCGGCATATCGTCGGGAGTTCACACCGCCGGGCCGCACGGTGATGATCCTGTCCGGCGGCAACATCGAACCCGAACTGCTGCAAGCGATTCTGGCCGGGTGACTGACCTACTCCATCCGCTCGCCGGCCTCCACGCGCACCTCGACGGTGTTGCCGGGGGCTGCGAGCGGGCAGCGCCAGCGGTCGTCGTAGCGGCACGACGGGTGATAGGCGAAGTTGAGGTCGAGCACGATGCTGCTCTCGTCGCCGCCGAGCCACGCCCCCTTGGCGGTGTCGAGCAGGTAGCGGCCGGCGCCGTAGCTACCGTCCCCGGCCGTCCCGTCCTTGATCGGCACGAACAGTCCGCCGGCGTACTGGTGCATCGTCCAGACGTCGAGCGACCCGCCGACCGGCAGCTCGACGGTCGCGATGCGTCGCATCGTCAGCGAGCCGTCGTCGCCGGTGTCGAGCACGCGCTCGTCATCCTCCGCCGGCTGCAGCGCGACCGTGAAGCGCCAGTCCGGGTCGTACGGCCAGTAGGGCAGGCCGGTCTCACGGAGCGGGTCGTCGGCCGGCAGCGCTGACTGCGGGTGGGTGCGGAACAGCTCGTCGCGCCCGGCGCGCCACGTCGCGTGGGCACGCTCCGGGTCGTCGTCGGCGCGGACCTGCGCGTAGAGGTCACTGACGCGTATCCGCCAGTCGATCAGGGTGAGAGCAGGTGCATCCATCCTCCTAGACTGTCGCGGTGAGCGACACGGCGCGAGGCCAGCAGGGAGCGGTGGCCATCTGGCTGGTGGGCCTCGCGATCTATCTGCTCGCCGTCTTCCACCGCTCCTCACTGGCCGTGGCCGGGCTCGCGGCGTCGGAGCGTTTCGGGATCTCAGCCGCCCAACTGTCGGCGTTCGTGGTGCTGCAGCTGGCGATCTACGCCGGCATGCAGGTGCCGGTCGGCCTGATCCTCGACCGGTTCGGTTCCAGGCGCGTCATGCTCGTCGGACTGGCCACCCTGACGCTCGCGCAGACCGGCTTCGCCCTCGCCGAGACCTACCCTCAGGCCCTCGTCGCTCGAGCGTTCGTGGGCGTCGGCGACGCGATGACGTTCGTGTGCGTCCTGCGTCTGGTGAACACATGGTTCGTCTCCCGTCGCATCCCGCTCGTCACGCAGCTCACCGGTGTGCTCGGGCAGCTCGGTGCGATCATCGCCGCGGTGCCGATGACGGTTGCGCTGCGCGAGCTCGGCTGGACGCAGTCGTACCTGCTGGCGGCCGCGGCCGGCGTGCCGCTGATGGTCGCTCTGGTGATCGTGGTCCACGACAGTCCTGACCGCCGGAGCCTGTCCGGACCGGCCCTCTCCTGGGCCACCGTGCGCACCAGCCTAGGCGACGCGTGGGAGCATCCCGGCACGCGGCTCGGTTTCTGGACCCACTTCACCACCCAGTTCAGCGCGACCACCCTCGGGCTCCTCTGGGGGTTCCCCTACTTCGTCCAGGGCGAAGATCGATCGGCCGCTGCGGCGGGCGCGCTGCTGACGCTGCTCGTCATCGCCGTCATGATCGCCGGACCCGTGCTCGCCTGGGCGATCACGAACCACCCGTGGCATCGCTCGACCCTGGTCATCGGCATCGTGCTCAGCATCGTCAGTGCCTGGACGGTCGTGCTCGCGTGGCCCGGCCCGGCGCCGACGTGGCTGCTGGTGGTGCTGGTGATCCTCGTGGGCATCGGCGGCCCGGCCTCGATGATCGGTTTCGATTTCGGCCGGACGTTCAACCCGGCCCACCGGCTCGGCACCGCCATCGGGCTGATCAACCAGGGCGGCTTCCTCGCGAGCCTGATCCTCGTGCTGGCGATCGGCGTGGTCCTCGACTGGCGCACGCCAGGGCCGGCCACCGGCTACGCACCGAGCGCGTTCGTGTGGGCCATGTCGTGCCAGTACGTGCTGTGGGGGCTCGGGCTCGTGCAGCTCGTGCGCTACCGGGTCAAGGCGCGAAAACGCCTCCGGACCGATGATCCGGAGGCGTTCGCGCGTATGGCTGGTCTCGGCTAGGCCGCGTCAGGTTCGCGGACGAACATCAGGTTCGTCTTGCCGTGGTGGTCAAGCTCGCCGATGGCCTCGAAGCCGCGTCCGCGGTGGAACGCGAGCGACCCGTCGTTGTCGTCGTAGACCTCGAGCGCGACCGGCTTGTCGCCCTCGATCTCGTCGTAGAGACGCGAAGCGACGCCGAGTCGGCGATGGGTCTCGGCTACGACGATGCGGTCGAGGTAGACGTAGTCGTCGAGGCGCTCCTCGAACCAGTCGTAACGGCTGGAGTCGTAGGTGGCGCCCGTCGGGAGGGTGATGACGAAGCCGGCGATGTCGCCGCCGTCGTCGAGCACGAGGGCCTGGTCGGCCTGCTTGACGAGGAGCGCGAGGCGCTCACGGTCGAGCGGACCCACACCCTCGAGTGCGGTCTGATTGATGTCGACGACCGTGTCGAGGTCATCGAAGGTGATGTCGCGGATCGACATCTCGTCGGCGGAAGTGGCAGGGCGATTCAGCGTCATTTGGCTCATTGCGCCCTACGTTACGTCAACCTGAAGGCCCAAAGCGAGCCACGACCCGGTTCCATGAGGCATCTCACGTCTGGGGTGTGACGTGCCTCACATTTTCGACCTCTAGACGCGAAAACCGGCGCCCGTGGCCGCTTCGGACGCGTCCCAGAGGTTGTCGGCCAGGTCCTCGTCGCGGCCCCAGTGGGTCATGCCGACGAGCTGGGGACGCCCACGCGTCTGCCCCAGTGAGCTGGGCCCGATGTACTCGCCGCCGGTCAGCGACGGGTCGGTGGCCGCCATGATCAGTGGCCAGGCGCCCATGGCGGCCGACTGCCCGACGATGCGGGTGGCCTGGTGCATCGCGATGCCGGCCAGAGTGTTGACGCCGCCGCCCATGCTGACGCCGGTCTTCTGCAGGTTGGTGGACGAGAGTCCCGGATGCGCTCCCACGCTGACAACGCCCAGCCCGGCCTCCTTGACGCGGCGGTTCAGCTCGAGAGCGAAGCTCAGGTTGGCGAGCTTGGACTCCGAGTACGACACCCAGCGCCGGTAGCGACGCGGCGAACCCGCTGGGTCGAGCGAGCGCAGGTCGAACCCGCGGGCCTGGGCGTGCATGAGCGACGAGACGGTGACCACGCGGGCGTCGCTGGCCTTGAGCAGCGGCCAGAGGGTGGCCGTCCAGGCGAAGTGGCCGAGGTGGTTCGTGCCGATCTGCAGCTCGAACCCGTCGACGGTCAAGTTGCTCGGGGCCGCCATGATGCCGGCGTTGTTGATGAGGATGTCGACGCGGTCGTACGCGGCTGTCACCTCTGACGCCGCCCGTTTCGCGTCGGCGAGGCTGACGAGATCGAGCGGGACGACGTCGACCGACACGTCCGGCACCTCCTTGCGCAACCGCGCGACGACGTCGTCGGCCTTCGACGCATCGCGCGCGGTGACCACGAGCTCGGCCCCGTGTCGTGCGAGCTCGAGCGCGGTGTGGAACCCGAGACCGCCGGTGACACCGGTGATGACAGCGCGCTTGCCGGTCAGGTCAGGGATGTCGTCCGTGCTCCAGTTCATTTGGTGAGGACCATCGAGTCGAGCACCGCACGGCCGAGCTCCTCGTCGCCGTCGATCTCGACGTCCACCTGGTCCGGCCCCCGCCGCCCGGCGCAGAGCACGGCGAACGCCTCGTTGGTCAGGGTGAGGGTGGTGGCCGGGTCGTCGGCGACACCCGACGAGGCCCTGCCGTCGTCGCCGACGATCGCCCCGATCTCGATCGGCACCTCACCGGTGATGTGCCAGACGACGGAGGTGCCGGCCGGCGGTGCGACCCGTTTGCCGAGCACGAACGGCATGCCCGCTGCGAACGTGTACGTCGTGACCTGGGCACCGCCCGAGCCGAGGCTGCCGGGACGTCCGACGGCGCGGCGGATGTCCTGCTCGTGGGCCCACGCGTCGATGGCACGGTTGCGGAGCAGCACTTCCCACGTCCAGTCGATGCCGCCGGGAGTGACGGGCGCGTCGTCACCTGGGTCGGGCAACGCTGCGTCGAACTGCGCGGAACGCACCTCGACCGCGGCGCGGAACTCGTCGATGAGATCGGCCGGGGGTCGGTCGGCTCGGGCGTCGACGCCCATCTGGGTGAAGCCGGAGGAGACCTGGTTCCCGCTGCCCGTGCCCGTGCCTTGCGGCCCGGTGTCGTGTCCGGCCAGCACCGCTTCGAGGTGAGCGAGGTGGGCAGCGACGTCGTGCACGGTCCATCCCGGGAGATCGGTGGGCTTGGACCAGTCGTCGCCCGTGAGTGTGGGCAACAGGTCGATGATGTCGCCCGCGGTGCCGCGCCATGCCCGTACGTAGGGCTCAAGTGGATGCATCGTCGGCCTCCTGGTCGAGTCGTCTGGCGATGAAGGTACAGATGGCGAGGCCGATCCCGAGGACGGTGCCGACGATCGCGATGATGTTGCCATTCTTCGCCCGTTCGTTGAAGCCGTCGACGGTCGAGTACGCGTAGGTGGCGTTGTCGGAGCCCTTGTCGCGCGGTTTGCAGGTGATGGCCATGTCGTCCAGGCCGTTGCGCTCGAAGCCGATGAGGTGCCACTGGTTGCCGTCGTCGTCGACGACCAGGTCGAGGCTGGCCGGCGGGACCGGCTTCTTGTCTTCGCCGATCCGCGACTCACAGGTGACTCGACGTTCGGGCTGCACGACGTCGGTGAACACGGCGACACTCTGGCCAGCGGCGTCGACGGGTCCGCTCGATGACGTGATGCCGGCGTCGCGGACCGTGTCCCACGCCCCGGCGGCCACCGTCGTGCCCACGACCCAGCCCGCGAGGGCGAGGGTCAGCGCCGCGAGGTACCAGAGCGGGTTGACGGGCTTGATGGAACGCCTCCTGCGTTGTCGGACGAGAGGTTACGCCATCAGGCTCAGCAGGCTTGACGCGAGAAGCACTCCAAGGGTGCGGCCGTCGCCCGAGGCTCATCGTCGGTGGAGCGGGCAGCGGCCTTCACGATGGTCCGAACACCTGCAGCTCCGCGATCCGGACCTGCTCATAGGGCGGGTTGAGCACCGCACGATCCGGCGTCTGCTCCTCGCTGTCGCAATCGGGGTTGCTGAACACCGGGTCGTTCGACGGGTTGGTCTCGGCCTGGTACAGCGGCCCGCCCGTGCACTGGTTGTCCCTGACCCGGATCCGGATGTGCGTGGCCTGGACGTCGGTGACGTCGAAGCCCCGGAGGGTCAGGTCCGCCGCCGCCGGCCGCGGCCGGACACCCGGGAAGGCGTCCGCGGAGCTGCGGTAGATGATGTCGAATTCCGCCTCGTCATCGGCGCATGTGTTGTCACCGACCGTGGCGTCACAGGCCAGGATCTCGAAGGACCGCAGCGCCGAGAAGCGGCTCTGGCTCCCCGAGTCCTCGTTCTCCCCGTCCGTCGGACGAAGCGCCGCACTCAACTTCACCTTGCTGACGTCTTCGGGCGTGGTGGACAGCTTGACCGTGACTTGCCGGCCCTGGACCTGCTTGCCCTCGCCCTTCCCCTCGCTCGCCGTGCCCGCCGACTCCAGCGATGCCCAGTTGGTCTCCTCTGTGTCGTCGATCAGGCTCTCGAGGTTGATCCCGTCACCGGTTGCGGTGGCGCCGTTGTCGGCCGACGCGAGGTTGCGCTGCATCGGCACCGACACCACGACGTCCTGACCGGACTCGAAGGTGCGGGTGAACCGCGTCGCGCCGTGGCCGGGAGCCTGGGCGATGAACTGGTAGGTGCCCGGCACGAAGTCCACCGTGTCGGAGGTCTCGGTCTCGGCGTCGGTGTCGGCCGTCGGGCTGATCCGGGCTTCGTAGTCGCCAGTGAAGACAGTCATGTCCTCAGCCTCACCGCCACCGGTGTCGGCCGACTTGAACCGGACGGTCGCCTCATTGTCCGCCAGAGGCGTGGACCAGCCGGGGACCGGGTCCTTGTCCTCGGCGTTCGGCGAGGACGCGGTCTCACCCATGCCGCGGCGGGCGAAGCTGTCCCATAGCTCTGCCTGGTTGGCGCCGTCGAAGCGCAGGCGATCGGCGGCCAGCATCGCGTCGCGGGAGTCGAGCATGGTCGATCCGCTCGGCGTCAGCAGCAGACCGTCGAACATGATCTGCGCCCAGCGCCGGTTGCCCGGGCACTCGTCTGCGGGCTGCTCGCCCTTGGCGCACTGCCGCTGCAGCGTCTTGGACGACGACGAGGACTGCGCGTCGTACTTGTCGTTGAGCGCCTTCGCGATGTCGAAGTTGACCGCGCTCCAGATCTCGCTGTCCGCGTGCGGGGAGGTGGTGCCAGTGCCGTCGTACTCCAGGTCGGAGTAGTTGAGCGGGCTGTTGTTCATCCCGTAGTTGCGGATGCCGCGGTCCTTGTTGCCGCTGACGTACGGCGCCAGCGCGAACGGGTTGGCACCCTCACCAGCATTGATCCCGTAGCCGCGGAAGTACTCCGAGAAGATCAGGTCCGACCAGCTCTCGGTCTGGCCCTGGGTGTTCCCGGTTCCGGTGTCGGGACCGGCGACCATCCGGTTGCTGATCGCGTGGCCGTACTCGTGCGCCACCACCGCCATGTCGTAGGCACCGTCGGTACAGGCGGCGTAGAACGCGCCGGCCAGCGGCTGCCAGAGATACTGGTTGGTGATCGGCGCGATGCCGTCCTGCAGCGTGATCTGGTTGGCGTTGTCGCGCCCGTTGAAGGTACGACGTCCGGCCTGGGCGTTGCCGACTTCGGGGTCGTTCTCGCGGGTCGGGCCGGTGTTGCCGAAGTTGGACACCTGCATGTTGGAGTTCAGCTCGGTGAACCCGAGGAAGTAGCTCCAGTCGTGCATCCGGTTGTGGCTGACGAACAGGTTGGCCGTCGAGGCGTCGTCGTCGTTGCCGCCGGGCTGGTCGAACTTGCTCGGGTCACAGCTGGAGTTGAACCAGGTGTTCTGCCACGGGTAGTTGTAGCGACGGTCCGGGCTGAACGGCCGCTGGAACTGCGTGTCCGGCGTCAGGAAGCTGACCTCGGAGATCGCGGTCGAGGCGTTGTTTCCGGCCGTGGTGAAGCTCGGCAGGCTCGGGGGCAGAACGTCCCACGGCAGCCGGGCCGCGTCGTTGATCTGCTCCTCCTCGCACGCCTCGCTGTTGCTCACCCAGCACCACAGCTGCCTGGTGTCGGCGTTCGGCGCCGCGGAGTCGGTGAAGTTCGGGTTGGACGGGAAGACCCGCCAGCGCGGCAGCTCCACGCCGCCATTGCTGCCCGGTCCCGCCGAGAACGACCCGGCGTAGCCGATCGACCCGGCGCCGGAGTTGAACTCGCAGACCTCGACGAAGTAGTCACCCGCGGGCACTCCGCCGTCCGGAGAGTAGGTGAGCACCTCGGGGCTGCCGAGCAGGTCCTGGGAGGCGACCGGGTTGTCCTTGCCGCCCTCGTAGAGATTGATGGTGATGTCGTCATCGATGCCGTTTGGCATGGTGACCGCGGCGTTGACCGTGATCTGGCCGTTTCCTTCCTCGACGGCGAAGGGGCCGTGGCGCGCGTCCTTCGGCGTGCAGGCGTCGGCGTCGTCGGTCTTGCCGGAGAACTGCGCAGCGGCAGGGGCGGCCGGGGCGCTGGCCGTGGCCGCCAGATTCAGTCCGTCAACGGCGTGGTCGACCCGCTTGTCGCGGAGCAGGACCTTCCCGGTCTCGGCGTCGACGAAGCTGATGAAGGCGGCCGGCTCGGCCTGGCCCTTCTTGTCCGTGTGGTCGCCTTTGAGCAGCGTGGACTCCCAGACCAGTCGGACGCCGTCGGTCGGGGTGGGCATCGCCATCAGCCGTGCGCGCTGGGGGTCGCGCGATACCGAGGACGTGAAGGTGGTCCACGGCCCAGCGGCGTCGACCGACGACAGAGTGCCGAGGTCGAGCTTGGCGTTCGCAGCGGCCGCGTCGATGGCCTCCGCTGCATCGAGCGACCGGGTGCCGGAGACTTTTTCGTCGCCGGTCACCGAGGACGACACCCATGCGACCCGCCCGTTGCGCTGCACACCCACGGTCAGCAACCCGTCGTGGGCGGCGTCGAGGTCGCCGAAGGTCTGGCGGAAGGTCACCACGTGGGCGACGTCGGCGTTGCGGTCCGGCTTGCCGTCGCGGGACCGGGCGAGGTCGGGGCTGTCGAGGAGCGGCGAGTCGGTCACGACTTCAAGGGCGGCCACGGAGTCGCCGGACATTCGGAACAGCTCGCGGTGATCGAGCACGAACCCGCGTGCGACGTCGGCGGCGTCTCCCGCCCGCGGGGCGGAGAGGTAGCCGTCCTGGTTCATCAGCACGTGCGGGGTGCCGAACTGGTTCCAGCGGGTCGCGGTCGCGCCGAGGGCCTCCGCTGCCGCCTTCTGCGCGGCGGTCGGCGCGAGACTGCCCTGACGCGCGTCGACGATGGTTGGTCCGTCGCCTTCCTCGCCCTGGAACGAGAAGGCGGTGCCGTCCAGATCCGGCTCGGACGGTGCCTGACCGTCCGCCGGCAGCATGGTGGCGACCATCAGCAGTCCGAGCGCGGCGGTGCCGAGGAGGGAGAGCCCACGACGCCGGGTGTTCCCGAGATGTACATGCACCGGGGTGCCTCCTTCGCGACAGCGGATCGCGCCGTCGCTGTGCGGCGGCCTCGTGAACCGCTTCGTTCGACAGGTTGTCGCTCACCCGGTGCAGTGGATCCGGGATCGCTGAAGGCCCCAACGAGCAAGTGTGTGCCAGGTCACGCCCCGATGAGAAGGTCAGTGGACCCGCTCGACCCGACCCTCGTCCGAGACCGGCCCGTCGGACTCCTGAAGGTTTCCGTCGGCGTCATGGATGAGGAACCGGTCGAAGCCGCGGGCAGCCCGGGGCGAACGGACTGAGGCAGTCGGTGCCTGGGGCACCTGGAGCGACCTCTGGGCTAACGACCCTTCGGGCTCAGAACGCAGACTCGTCGAGCTCCATGATCGAGTCGTCGATGTTCTCGGCGATCGTGCGTTCACCGGCGAGCAACGGCAGGACGTTGCGGGCGAAGAACTGCGCCGCCGCGACCTTGCCCTCGTAGAAGCTCTTGTCGGCGGCAGAGACCTCGCCGCCGAGCTTCTCCAGCGCGACCTCGGCACCGCGCAGCAGCAGCCACGCGACGACGACGTCGCCGAGCACGTACACCAGGCGGGTGGTGTTGAGGCCCACCTTGTAGATGTTCTCGATCTTGCCGTTCTCGTCGGCCGGGTTCGCCGACATGAGGTCCTCGAACACCGTGCCGATGATGGCTTGTGCGTCCTCGAGGCCCTTGGCGAGCAGCTCGCGCTCGACCTTGAGGCGACCGTTGCCGGCCTCGCTCTCGGTGAAGGCCTGGATCTCCTGCGCGAGGTGGCCGAGCGCCTGGCCCTTGTCCCTCACGATCTTGCGGAAGAACAGGTCCTGGCCCTGGATGGCCGTCGTGCCCTCATAAAGCGTGTCGATCTTGGCGTCGCGGACGTACTGCTCGATCGGGTAGTCCTGCAGGAAGCCCGAGCCGCCGAGCGTTTGCAGCGACTCCGTGCCCAGCAGCACCCACGAGCGCTCCGAGCCGTAGCCCTTGACGAGCGGGAGGAGCAGGTCGTTCACGGCCTCCTCGAGCGAGGCGTCCTCGCCGGAGATCTCCTTGGCCGTGATGGTGTCCTGCCAGGTGGCCGTGTACAGCATCAGCGAGCGCAGACCCTCGGCGAACGCCTTCTGCGTGAGCAACGAGCGGCGCACGTCGGGGTGGTGCGTGATGGTGACGCGCGGCGCGGTCTTGTCGGCGGCCTGCGTCAGGTCGGCGCCCTGCACGCGCTCCTTGGCGTACTCGAGCGCGTTGAGGTAGCCGGTGGAGAGGGTGGCGATGGCCTTGGCGCCGACCATCATGCGCGCGTTCTCGATGACGCGGAACATCTGGTTGATGCCGTCGTGCACCTCGCCGAGCAGCCAGCCGCGGGCCGGCGCACCGTCGCCGAACGTGACCTCGCACGTGGTGGACACCTTGATGCCCATCTTCTTCTCGACGTTGGTGACGTAGGCGCCGTTGCGCTCGCCGGTGAGCTCGCCGGTCTCGACGTCGAAGTGGTGCTTCGGCACGAGGAACAGGCTCAGGCCCTTGGTGCCGGGGCCGCCGACGCCCTCGACGCCCTGGGGACGGGCGAGGACCATATGCATGATGTTGTCGGACATGTCGTGCTCGGCGGACGTGATGAAGCGCTTGACGCCCTCGATGTTCCAGGTGCCGTCCTCGTTGGGTGTGGCCTTGGTGCGGCCGGCGCCGACGTCGGAGCCGGCGTCGGGCTCGGTGAGCACCATCGTGGCGCCCCACTGGCCGTCGACCACGTGCTGGGCGATCTTCTTGTCGCGGTCGGTGCCGTTCTCGAAGACGATCCGCGCGAAGGCCGGACCGGCAGCGTACATCCAGACGGGCGCGTTGGCGCCGAGCACGAACTCCGCAGCGGCCCAGACGAGTGAGTTGGGGCCGCGCTGTCCGCCCAGCTCCTCGGGGATCTGCAGGCGCCACCACTCAGCGTCCATCCAGGCCTGGTAGCTCTTGGCGAACGCGGGTGGCATGGTGACCGTATTCTCCGCCGGGTCGTAGACCGGCGGGTTGCGGTCGGCGTCGTTGAACGACGCGGCGAGGTCGTCGCGCGAGAGGCGGTCGATCTCGGTGAGGATGCTCCGCGCGGTGTCCGCGTCGATCTCCTCGAACGGGCCGTGTCCGTAGACGTCCCCACGGTCGAAGAGCTCGAAGAGGTTGAACTCGACGTCACGCAGGTTGCTCAGGTAGTGGCTCATGTGTTCGATCCCCAATCACGTTGCTACCGGCCAGTGTACTGACAAGTAACTTAAGTATCCGCTGTCCTGGGGTCTGGCACAAGTGGACGGGCCGAACTGAGACGTGATTCACGTTAGGGCAAGGTTCAGCGCCCGGACGCAACGATCCCCGGTGTCCAGCGCGTCGTGGGACGCGGGAAACCGGGGACCGGAGCTGGTGGACTCAGGCGGTGCGGGTCGGAACCGGGCCGTAGCCGTCCTTCAGGACCGTGCGGGCGGTACGGGTGACACCGATGGCGGTGATGAGGGCGATGAGAGTGCCGAGGACGAACATGGTGAGCCTCCTTCAAGGTTCTTGGTTGACTTCATTCTGAAGGGTTCAACTATCCAGCACAAGCGAATATTCCTTCATCCAACGTGTAGTGTTGCTACATGGATGCACGAAGGCTAATGTTCCTGCGGGAATTGTCCGAACGAGGCACCGTCGGAGCCGTGGCGGATGCGATGAAGGTCACACCTTCGGCCGTCTCCCAGCAGCTGAAAGCGCTGGAACGCGAGGCCGGTTACACCTTGGTGGAGCCCGCCGGACGAGGCGTCGCGCTCACCGAGGCGGGCCGTGCGCTGGCCCGTACGGCCACCGAGATCGCCGTCGCCGTGGAGCGCGCGGAAGGCCAGTGGCGCGAGTACATGGCGGCGCCGGCCGGACGCGTCACCCTGCGCACGTTTCCCACCGGCGGCGAGATGCTGCTGCCCGGCCTGCTGACCCGGATGGTCGAGCGGCCCGACGTCGAGCTGGTGTGCACCGACGAGAACGGCACCGTCGACTTCGCCGACCTCACGCCCGACCACGACGTCGTCGTGGCCGACTCACCCGCCACGGCCGAGACCTGGCACGACCGCAACCTCAAGGTCGTGCCGTTGATGAACGAGCCACTCGACGTCGCGCTCCCGGAGGACCATCCCCTGGCCCGCAAAGACACCCTGTCGCCGCGGGACGTGGCGGGTGAGACGTGGATCGGCGTGCCGCACGACTACCCGTTCGACAGCGTGCTGGAGCGCGTCGTGGCAGTGACCGGTGAGCCGGTACGGGTCGCGCAGCGCATCGCGGACAACGGCATCGTGGAGTCGCTGGTGGCCGCAGGGCACGGCATCGCCATCCTTCCGCGGTACACCACCCGCGAGCACGGCAAC
>NZ_JBOHDT010000101.1:0-4149 GCF_050700635.1 Aeromicrobium sp. | reverse complement strand
GCCGTTGAGCGCAGCCGCGATCACCAGCAGCAACAAGGGCTGGTCGACACCGGAGAGCAGGATGATCGAGCCGAACAGGATCATCGCCCAGACGGTGATGAAGTACAGCCGGCTCTCGCTCCAGTTGTCGTTGTCGCGCAACGTGGTGGTCTTGAGCGCGTCGGCGGTGAGCCGGCCGATCATGTCCAGCACGGTCAGGTTGGTCGAGAACAGCACGACGCTGCCGATCAACCAGAACATCGTGCCGAGCCAGGCGCCCTTCTCGTCCTGGAGCGCCTCGCCTTGCAGCTGGATGAAGTCGAAGCTCTCGGCGTCGCCGCCCATGCCGACTGTGACGAAGGTCAGCGTCATGAAGACCAGCAGGGCCACCCCGCCGATCACGAAGAAGGTCCAGAACTGTTCGCGGTTCGCGACCTTCCACCAGCCGTTCCAGCGACGCATGTTCTCCTCGTCGCGATGGAAGAAGTAGCCAGTCGTGGGTGCAGCGATCTCTTCGCCAGTGAACGGCGAGACCACCTTGGGCAGCTTCGCGCCCATGCCCAGACCCTTGTCACGGACCCAGTTGGACTGCACCAGGTTCATCACGCCGCCTGCACCGGCGAAGGCAATGGCTCCGAGCAGGGCAGCGGCACCGACGTCGGCGACGCCGTCCGGGATCTTGTCCACCTCGACGAAGCCGCGGCCGAGCGCCGAGTATCCGTCGCCGCCGAGCAGCGCGACGATCGCGTAGAGGACGAACAGCACGATCAGGCCGACCATGAAGAACTGGATCTTCTCCACGGTCCGATAGACCACCGGGGAGAAGGTCAGCACGAAGCCGATCAGTATGAGGATTCCGATGGTGATGTAGGGGATCAGGTCCTCGGAGAAGCCGAGTGCGAAGCTCAGGGTGGTGGTGCCCCCGGTCGCCCACCCGGGCCACATCCAGGCGAGCACGCCCATGATGATGAACAGCGTCCCCCAGGGCTTCCAGAGCCTGGTGAACCCGGTGACCGCCGTCTCGCCGGTGGCGAGGGTGTAGCGCTCGATCTCCATGTTCAGGAAGTACTGGGTACCCACGCCGAGGATGACCAGCCAGACCAGCACCAGCCCCACCTGGGACGCGATGCTCGGCCACAGGACGTACTCGCCGGATCCGATGGCGCCGGCCAGCAGCAGCACGCTGGGCCCGATCACCTTCTTCATCGGCAACGGCTCGGGCAGGTCGGTGTACTTGACCGCCGGTACGTGCTTGTCGGGAATCTCCGCTCGAGTCGAGGCTTCACCTCGCTCGGGTGTCGGACTGGTCATGGTCGCTCCTCCTCGGGAGTCTCGGTTCTCTGGACTCTTTCGTCTGGTCAGGGCATCCGCTCGTACGCCGGCACAGTCAGGAAGTCCTCGTAGTGCTCGGACAGCGCCATCTCCGTGAAGAGCGCCCGGGCGTCCGTCGAGCGGCCGCCGGTCTCTTCGTCGATCAGCCGCTCGACGAGGTCGCGGGTGACCTGCTGGCCGTCGGCGAGGGACGCGCCGGAGTGCAGCCAGTGCCACACCTGTGAGCGGGAGATCTCCGCGGTCGCGGCATCCTCCATCAGGTTGTTGATGCCGACCGCACCGGTGCCGCGCAGCCAGGCGTCTAGGTACTGGATGCCGACGCTGATGTTCGACCGCAGGCCCGCCTCGGTGATCTCGCCCGGGGTGCTCGCGACGTCGAGCAGCTGCTCTGCCGAGACGTCCACGTCGTCGCGCGTCCTGTGACGCTGGTCCGGATCGTCGCCGAGGACCTCCGTGAACACCTCCGTGCACAGCTCGACCATGCCGGGATGGGCCACCCACGACCCGTCGAAGCCGTCGGTCGCCTCGCGGGTCTTGTCGTCTCGCACCTTCTCGAACGCCTGCCGGTTCGTCTCCTCGTCCTTGCTCGGAATGAACGCCGCCATTCCGCCGATGGCGTGCGCGCCACGCTGGTGACAGGTACGGACGAGCAGCTCGGTGTAGGCCCGCATGAACGGGACGGTCATCGTCACCGCGTTGCGGTCGGGGAGCAGGAAGTCCTGGCCGCGGCTGCGGAAGTACTTGATCACGCTGAACATGTAGTCCCAGCGGCCGGCGTTCAGCCCGGCTGAGTGGTCGCGGAGCTCGTAGAGGATCTCCTCCATCTCGAACGCCGCTGGGTAGGTCTCGATCAGCACGGTCGCGCGGATGGTGCCCTGCGGGATCCCGACGTCGTCCTGGGCCAGCACGAAGGCCTCGTTCCAGAGCCTGGCCTCAAGGTGGCTCTCGATCTTCGGAATATAGAAGTACGGGCCTGAGCCGCGGTCGATCTGGGCCTGGGCGCAGTGGAAGAAGTAGAGCCCGAAGTCGAACAGGCTTCCCGACATGCGCTCGCCATCGACGAGCACGTGCTTCTCGGTGAGGTGCCAGCCGCGGGGCCGGACGACGATCGTCGCGGTCTCGTCGTTGAGCGAGTAGTGCTTGCCGTCGGGGTTGGTGTGCTCCAGAGTCCCGGCGACCGCGTCCCGCAGGTTGACCTGGCCCTGGACCATGTTCTCCCACAGCGGGGTGTTGGCGTCCTCGTGGTCGGCCAGCCACACCTTGGCGCCGGAGTTGAGCGCGTTGATCGCCATCTTCGCGTCGGTGGGCCCCGTGATCTCGGCGCGGCGGTCCTGGAGGCCGGGTGCCGGTTCGGCGACCTGCCAGTCGGCCTCCCGGACGTCCTTGGTCTCCTCGAGGAAGTGCAGCATGCCGCCCTCGGCCAGGTCGGCGTAGCGCCTCCCACGAGCCTCCAGCAGCTCTCGCCGGCGTGGCTCGAACTCGCGGTGGAGACGTGCCAGGAAGGCCAGGGCATCCTCGGTGAGGATCTCGTCGAACCGATCGTGGATCGGCGCGGTGATCTCGACGCTCATCGAATTCCCCCGAATTCGGTCAGGCATCCGCTCTGCGGAAGAAACCTTCTACGATCTGAAAACGTATGCCGAATGAGTCAGAGGGGCAACCGGTGGGCAGGGGCGGGTACCAGTTGAGGCATCGACCCTCGGTTGTCGGGACCGTCTGGTGAGATGGGCGCATGCCTGTCGAGTACGTCCTGCAGCCGCCTGCGGCCACTGAACGACTTGACGCACATCCTCTTGACGCCGAGCAGCAGGCAGTGGTCCAGCACGGCGCGACCCCCGGCAGCGGTCCCCTGCTCGTGCTCGCCGGCCCTGGTACGGGCAAGACCACCACGGTCGTCGAGGCCGTCGTCGGACGCATCGAGCGCGAGGGGCTGAGTCCCGACCAGGTGCTCGTGCTCACGTTCAGCCGCAAGGCTGCCGGCGAGGTACGCGCCCGCATTGCGCGTCGTCTCGACCGCACTGCGGCGGTCACGCCGGCGATGACGTTCCACGCGTTCTGCTACGCGCTGCTGCGCAGCGAGCAGGCGTCCGAGCAGTACACGAGCCCGATGCGCCTCCTCAGTGCGCCGGAGCAGGACGCGGCCATCGCCGAGCTGCTCCGCAGCGGCGACCCGCAGCTCTGGCCGCGCGAGCTGCGTGGCGCCCTGCACACGCGCGGGTTGGCCTCGGAGCTCCAGCGGCTCATGTCGTCGGCCCGCGGCCTCGGCATGGACGCGGTCGACGTCGAGGCGCTCGGCCGCGAGCACGGCCGGGTCGACTGGGAGAGCGCCGGACGATTCTTCGACGAGTACACCTCGGTCGCTGCGCTCGAGAACACCATCGACCACACCGACATGATCTTCCAGGCCGTGCGCCTGCTCGCCGATGCCGAGGTTCGTCACCGTTGGCGCGAGCGCTTCCGTCTGGTGGTCGTCGACGAGTACCAGGACACCGATCCGCTTCAGGTGTCGTTCCTCCGCGCTCTGGCCGGCAATGGTCGCGACCTCGTGGCGGTCGGCGATCCCTACCAGTCCATCTACGGATTTCGTGGCGCCGACGTCCGCGGCATCCTCGAGTTCCGTCACGAGTTCGCCGTCGGCGACACACCGGCGCCCGTCATCGTGCTGCAGAACACCCACCGCTACGGGTCGAGGATCGGTGCCGCGGTCAAGTCGGTCGTGCATGGTCGCGGAGCTCTCGGACCCGTCGACGGCAGCGCGTACGAGATGCTGCGCTCGCCGGTCTCCCGGGTCGACGACGAGGGCCGCGTCGAGGTCCGCACGTTCGTGTCACCGACCGC
>NZ_JBOHDT010000100.1:0-14358 GCF_050700635.1 Aeromicrobium sp. | reverse complement strand
GCTACACCGGTGACGCGACCGACACGCTGATCGACCAGATCGAGCGGTTCGCACCGGGTGTCCGCGAGCGCATCGTGGCCACGTCAGTACGCCCGCCGGCGCTGCTCCACGCCGAGAACGCGAACTATGTCGGCGGCGACATCACCGGAGGCGCCGGCACCCCGTGGCAGACGGTGTTCCGCCCGCGCGTCAGCCACGATCCCTACCGGCTCGGCGATGGCCTGTTCCTCTGCTCGGCCTCGACGCCGCCGGGCGGCGGTGTCCACGGCATGGCCGGGTTCCACGCGGCGGAGTCGGTGCTCCGCTCCCTCTGATCGCGTTCCGGTGACACTGCGCTCAGGCGCGGGCGAGGGTGAGGGTCTCGCCCCGTGCCCCACCCATCCAGACGTCCTGGCATGCAGCGGCCATCTCGGGAAGGCCCTCGACGATGGTGGCGAAGACGTTGCCGGGCACCCAGCCCTGGTCGCCGTTGATGAGCAGGTTGTTGCGTCCGTAGAAGACCGCCAGGTCGATGATCGAGCCCATCGCGCGGTGCTCGTCCTCGGCCTCGTAGCCGTAGGCCGGGTTGCCGAGGTCGTCCCCGTCGAAGGTGAACCAGCAGACGTCGCCCGGGATCGGCGTGATGGTGGTGTTCTCCTTGCCCGGGTCGGTGGCCGCGAACTGTTGATGCAGCGCGTAGATCTCGTTGCGGGCGTACTTGCCGTGGAAGACCGGCGACGAGAGCGGAAGGTTGTCCCAGACCGCGGCGGCCGTCCGCGGGCACTCCTCGTCGAGCAGCACGGCGGTGCAGGTGACCTGCCGCAGGTCGAGGGTGATGGTGATGTGACGTGACATCGGTTCCTTCGTTCAGTCGGTGATCAAGGTCGGGGTCGCAGTGTGCCAGTCGGTCAGCCGCTGGAAGGCGTCGCCGACCTGCAGGAGCAGGGCCTCGGCGTGCCGGGCGCCGACGAGCTGCAGCCCGATCGGTCGCCGGTCGCCGGTCAGTCCGCATGGCACCGAGAGCGCCGGTTGCTGGGTCATGTTGAACGGGTACGTGTACGGCGTCCACGACGTCCACAGGTCGCTCGGCCAGCCGGTGGGTGCGTCCTGTCCCGCGGGGAACGCGGCGATCGGCATCGTCGGGGTGAGCAGCACGTCGTAGCTCTCGTGGAACGCGCCCATCGTCACCCCGAGGTCCATCCGGACCGCCATCGCGTCGAGGTAGTCGGAGGCTGACGCCTCCGAGCCGTACTCGCGGATGCTCCGCGCCAGCAACGGGTCGATCCCGTCCAGAGCCTGCGGCCCGTAGGCGGAGACGACCTTCGAGGCGCCGGTGAACCACAGCACGTGGAAGGCATCGACGCAGTCGCTGATGCCCGGGTCGACCTCCTCGACGACGGCGCCCGCATCCGCGAACACCTGCGCGGCCGCTCGCACGGCCGCCTCGATCTCAGGGTCGTTGTGGCCGTAGCCCAGGGTCGGTGACAGGGCGATCCGGAGCCCGGCCAGACGCGCTGTGGCGTCCCCGTCAAGGGCGTCGGCGTACGAGCCGACCGGCGGAGGCATGGCCGCCCAGTCGCGGGAGTCAGGGCCGCAGATGATGTCCATGAGCAGGGCGGCGTCGTGCACCGAACGGGCGACCGGGCCGCCGTGGGACAACGTTCCGTAGGGGCTGGGCGGATACATCGGCATCCGGCCGAAGGTCGGCTTCAGGGCGGTGGTCCCGGTGAAGGACGCCGGGATGCGCACTGACCCACCTCCATCCGTGCCGATCGACCAGGTGCCCATGCCGAGGCCGACCGCGGTGGCCGCGCCTCCGCTGGACCCGCCCGACGTCAGGTCGGCACCCCACGGGTTGCCCGTGACGCCGTGGCTCTTCGAGTCGGTCACGCCCTTCCAGGCGAACTCCGGCGTGGTGTTCTTGCCGAGCAGCACGGCTCCGGACTCCCGAAGCCGCGCCACCGCCGGCGCATCCTCGTCCCAGGGGCCGGCCGGGTCGATCAGGGTCGAACCGCGCACCGTGGGCCAGCCACGGGTCAGGAACATGTCCTTGATCGTCACCGGCACCCCGTCGCTGCGGCTGAGCGGTGCCCCTGCCCGCCATCGGGACTCCGAGGCTCGTGCCTGGGCGAGCGCCCCGTCGGCATCGGTGAACAGCATCGCGTTCACCGCGTTGTCGTACCGCTCGATCGAGGCCAGCGCGTCCTGCGTGGCCTCGACCGGCGACAGAGTTCCCTCGGCGAAGGACGCGGTCAGCTCATGGGCGCTGCGCAGCGCCGGGGAGTCCGTCAAGGCTCAGGAGCTCCGAGCAGCCATCGCGGCGATCTCCGCCTCCGACTCAGGTGTGCCCGGGACCTGGGTTCCGCGGCATGACGCTCCTGCCGTCTCGACGACGAACCTCAGCGAGATCAGGCCGACCACGGAGGCCAGGATCATGTAGTACGCCGGCATCAGGTTATTGTCGAAGGCGCCGATGAGCGCGTCGTTGACGTAGAGCGCGGTGCCGCCGAACAGAGCGGTCGAGATGTTGTAGCCGATCGCCATGCCGCCGTAGCGCACCTGCGACGGGAACATCGCCGGGAAGGTGGCACTGATGGTCGCCAGCTGGGCCACGTAGACGATGCCCAGGACGGCAAAGCCGAGGACGGCCGGCCAGAACCCCAGCGACATCAGGAGGAACATCGGCACCGACAGCAGGATGAGGCCGATGAACGAGCCGGCCCACATCGGCTTGCGCCCCACCCGGTCCGACATGGCTCCGGCGATCGGCAGGAACACGAGCATCGCCACCTGCCCGAAGATCACCAGCAGATCGCCTTGGCTGGACTCGAACCCGGCCGTTTCGGTGAGGTAGGTCGGCATGTAGGCGAGCAGGGTGTAGTTGGCGATGTTCAGCGCGGCGACCATGCCCATCAGGACCAGGATCGTCGGCCAGAAGTTGGCGAACAGGTCTCGTATCGCGTTCCCGGCGCTGGATTCGACGTTGCCCTGCGCCTCGAGCTCACGGAAGACCGGCGTCTCGTCGAGCTTCAATCGAACGTAGAGACCGATCAGGCCGATCGGACCACCGATCAGGAACGGGATCCGCCAGCCCCAGTCGGTCATGGCCTGAGCGCCGATGATCGACTCGGTGACGAACACGACGGCAATTGCCAGGGTGAAGCCGGCGATGGTGCCGAACTCCAGGAAGCTGCCGAAGAAGCCACGCCTCTTGTCGGGGGCGTACTCAGCCATGAACGTCGCCGCTCCGCCGTACTCACCGCCGGTGGAGAAGCCCTGAACGACCCGGAGCGCCACCAGGAGCACGACCGCCCAGACGCCGATGTCGTCGTACGTGGGCAGCACGCCGACGAGGAAGGTGGCCGCGGCCATCAGCAGGATCGTCATGGCCAGCACACGCTGCCGGCCGATCCGGTCGCCCATCGGACCCCAGACGAGGCCGCCGAGGGGTCGGAGCAGGAACGAGACCGCGAAGACCAGGAAGGTGCCCACGAGGCCGGAGTCCGGGAAGAAGTTGTCGGCGATCTCGACCGCGACATAGGCGTAGACGCCGTAGTCGTACCACTCGGTCGCGTTGCCCACCGCCGATCCGGTGATCGCCTTCCTCAGCGTTTTCGGATCGACGTCCTGACCGGCGTCGACGGGTGACGATTCCGCCTGTGACATCTTGATGGCCCCCTTGGAGTCGGCATCCGCGACCGCGGAGCCCTGCCCCACACTGTGTTCCAGGTCACGGTAGATTGTCAACAATCTGTCCATCCCAGTCAGGAAGGAGCCCGATGTCGACCGTGGTAATGCTCTACCCGGGGCACAGCGCCGAGGACGAGTTTCCGGCGATCGAGCAGCTGATCGACGGGGTGAGCCTTCCCGTCGTGCACACCTGGGAGGGACCGACCGAGCACGGCGTCGCTGCCCTGCGGACCTTGGGCGAGGAGGCCCAGCTGGTTCCGGCCGCGACCGAGGCCAGGCGACACCATCCGGATGCGGTGATGTGGGCCTGCACCTCGGGGAGCTTCGTGTTCGGCAGCCGCGGCGTCCGCGAGCAGGCCGCATGGATGAGCCGGGCAGCGGGTGTGCCGGCCTCCTCGGCGTCGATCGCCTTCCTCGAGGCCCTGCGTCACCTGGGGCTGACCCGGGTCTCCGTTGCGGCGACCTATCCGGAGGAGGTGACCCGGCACTTCACGGGTCTGCTGGCCGACGACGGCGTGGACGTGTGCGCGGTGACCAGCGGTGACATCCCGACCGGCGAGGACGCCGGACTCCTCGACGACGAGCAGGTGGCCGACCTCGTGGACGCCGGCGGGCATCCCGACGAGGCCCAGGCGGTGCTCGTGCCCGACACGGCCCTACACACCGTCCGGCTCATCACCCGGTGGGAGGCCGAGCTCGGCAAGCCGGTGCTCACCGCCAACCAGGTGACGGCCTGGCACGGCCTGCAACTTGCGGGTTGGCGGGGGCGGGCTGAAGGACTCGGCGCCCTGTTCGACTCCTGACGTCAGTCGAGTTCCAGCACCAGGTGCAGTGAGCCGTCGATGTCTTCCAGCTCCTGACGGCTGGCATGGCCGACCAGTGCGCCCAGACGTTCGGGCGCCACCGCGGCGGTCTGCTCGACCAGCACCTGCGTCTCAACGCCCGCGATGGTGATGGTCGGGCGGAAGATGCGTGGCGGCGCCGAGCGAGAGGTCGGCGCGACGAGCAGCGTCGACAGCAGCAGGTCATCGGACTGCAGGACGACGGCGTACCTGGACCCGCGCTGTTCATGGCCACGGGCTCCACGAGGTGCACGTAGGAGGTGGATGTCACCACGCACGCAGGTCGTCCAACTCCCTGAGTACCTTGCGACTCTCCGCGAGGTCAACCGGATCGCCGGCGACCTCCAATGACTCTCGACGCATCTGTTCTCGCCTGCGCAGCCGAACGGCGTCGACCAGCGCCTGCCGAATCGCCTCGGACACGGTGGAGCCGTCGGCCGTCAGCTCCGCCAGCGCGCGCTCGGCGCGTTCATCGGTCCTGAAGTTCACCACGGCCATACGACAATTGTACTACGAAGCGTATGACAAAGTCGTCAGGCGTTCTGCACCATCGAGAGGACCCGCTGGAGCCCGTCCTCCATGTGCTCGACGAGGAGCCGGTCGGCCAGGTCGGCGTCGCCGGCGAGGATCGCCTCGGCGATCCCGGCGTGCTCGTTGACGCGGTTCTCGATCGTGTCGTACGAGCCCTGCATCCACGCCATGCAGAGCCGCACCTGGGTGAGGAGTGTGCCGTGCATCAGCATGAGCCGCGGGCTGCGGCTCAGGGCAACCAGGGTCTCGTGGAACGTCATGTCCAGCGACGAGACCTCCGGGCTGGTGGGATCAGCGTCGTAGGAACGCATCGCGTCGACAACCTGGAGCAGCGCCGCGGCGTCGTCGGCCCAGCCCGATCCGACGATGGTGCGGATGGCCGTGCGCTCGACCGATCCGCGGGCCATGTAGATGTCGCGGATCGTCGCCTCGTCGAGCTCCATCACGAACAGGCCGCGGTTGCGGTGGCTGACCAGCAGCCCTTCCTGGGTCAGCCGCTGCATCGCTTCACGCAACGGCCCGCGGCTCACTCCGAGCCTCGCGGCGAGCGAGGCCTCCTGGAGCTGCTGACCGGGCTGGAACTGGCCGGTGGCGACCGCCTCTCGCAGGCGCCTGGCGATGATGGTGGGTGTCGAGTCCTGCACGATCGGGTCGAGCGACGACGTCACGGCGATTCTCCCTTCCGACCAGGCCCCGGTCCTCGTCAGCCTACGGTTCGCCGCGGGACGGCGAGGTACTTGATCTCGAGGAACTCCTCGATCCCGACCCGGCCGCCCTCGCGGCCGAGCCCGGACGCCTTGACCCCGCCGAAGGGTGCCGCCGGGTTCGACACCAGGCCGGTGTTGAGTCCCATCATCCCGACCTCGACCGCCTCGGAGACACGGAAGCCGCGCTCGACGTCGCGGGTGTAGAGGTAGCCGACCAGGCCCCAGGCGGTGTCGTTGGCCATCTGCACGACCTCCTCCTCGGTGTCGAAGGTGATCACCGGAGCGACCGGCCCGAAGATCTCCTGCGACGTCAGCGCCGAGGCGGGGCTGACGTCCGCGAGCACCGTGGGCGGGTAGAAGTAGCCAGGTCGGTCCGGCCGCTCGCCACCGACGACCACGCGGGCGCCGCGGGAGATCGCGTCGGCGACCAATTCCTCGACCTTGTCGAGGGCCGGCGTCCCGACCAGAGGGCCGACCTCGACGCCGTCCTCGGTGCCGTCCCCGACGACCAGCGCTCCCATCCGCTCGGCGAGTCGGGTCGAGAACTCCTCGGCCACCCCGCGCTGGACGAAGATGCGGTTGGCGGCGGTGCACGCCTCACCCATGTTGCGCATCTTGGCCACCATGGCGCCGGCCACCGCGTCGTCGAGGTCAGCGTCGTCGAAGACGATGAAGGGCGCATTGCCGCCGAGCTCCATCGATGTGCGCATCACGTGCTCCGCCGCCTGCTCGAGCAGCTTCACGCCCACCGCGGTCGAGCCGGTGAACGTGAGCTTGCGGGCCAGCCCGCTGCTCATCCACGGCCCGACCACCGAGCCGGGGTCGGACGTGCAGACGACGTTGAGAACTCCGGCCGGCAGTCCGGCCTCGGTGAGGATCTCAGCCAAGGCGAACGAGCTGAGCGGCGTCAGCTCAGACGGCTTGAAGACCATCGTGCAGCCGGCGGCGATGGCCGGACCGATCTTGCGCGCCCCCATCGCGAGCGGGAAGTTCCAGGGCGTGACGAGCACGCACGGCCCGACCGGCTCACGGGTGCAGATGATCCGGGTGCCGCCGTCGCCGCTCATCGTGGCGTCGCCGCCGATCCGCACCGCCTCCTCGGAGAACCAGCGGAGGAACTCGGCCGCGTAGGCCACCTCGCCTCGCGCCTCGCGCAGTGGCTTGCCCATCTCGGTGGTCATGATCAGCGCGAGGTCCTCCTGACGCGCCATCACGAGGTCGTAGGCCCGTCGCAGGATCTCGCTGCGCTCGCGCGGAGGGGTCCGCCCCCAGTCGCGCTGGGCGCGGGCGGCTGCCTCGATGGCGCGCAGGGCATCCTTCTCGCCGCCGTCGGCGATGGAGGCGATGGACTGCTCAGTGGCCGGGTTGACGACGTCGAGCCGGCGCCCCGATTCGGCCTCGACCCAGGCGCCGTCGATGAGCAGATCCGTGTGGAGCGCGGCGATCAGGTCGTGCGCCTTGGCCGCGTGGCCGGTCGTCATGCGCCCAGCACCTCGGAGACCGCGGCGTCGAAACGCTCGACGCCGGTCTGGATCTCCTGCTCCGTGACCACCAGTGGCGGGATCAGTCGGACGACGTTGAGCAGCGGTCCGCAGGTCAAGGTGAGCAGCCCGTGCCCCGTGGTGGCCTGTTGCACCGCCAGAGCCGTCGCGGAGTCAGGCGTGCCGTCCTCGGCGGTGAACTCGATGCCGAGCATCAGCCCGTTGCCTCGGACGTCGCCGATGCCCGGGTGGTCCTGCTGGATCTTCTGTACCGCGGTCCGCAGCTCGTCGCCGCGCACCCGCGAGTTCTCCACCAGTCGTTCGTCGCGGATCAGGTCGAGCGTGGCGCAGCCGGCGGCCGCAGCGACCGCGTTTCCGCCGTAGGTTCCGCCCTGCGAGCCGGGCCAGGCCTTGGCCATCAGCTCCTCGGGGGCGGCGATGGCACTGATCGGGAAGCCTGAGGCGATGCCCTTCGCGGTGATCAGCACGTCCGGGCTGATCGAGGAGTACTGGTGGCCCCAGAACTTGCCGGTCCGTCCGCAGCCGGTCTGCACCTCGTCGACGATCAGCAAGATGCCGTGCTGGTCGGCGCGCTCGCGCAGTCCCTCGAGGAACGCGGGTGGGGTGGGGAGATAGCCGCCGTCGCCGAGGGCCGGTTCGATCAGGAAGGCGGCGGTGTCCTGCGGCGCGGTGCGGGTGACGAAGAAGTAGTCCAGCTCGCGCAGGCAGAAGTCGACGGCCTCGTCGACGCTCCATCCGTACCGGTAGGCGTAGGGGAACGGCGCCATGTGCACGCCACCCATCAAGGGCGAGAACCCGGCCGAGAAGCGGGTGCCTGCCGTCGTCAGCGTCGCGGCCGCCACGGTCCGGCCGTGGAAGCCGCCCTGGAACGTGACGATGTTGGGGCGTCCGGTCGCCATCCGCGCGAGGCGGATCGCGGACTCGACCGCCTCGGAGCCGGAGTTGGCGTAGAAGAGGGAGTCGAGCCCGTCGGGCAGCACCTCTCCGAGCTTCTCCGTGAGCTCGAGCAGGGGCGGATGCATCACGGTGGTGTACTGCGCGTGGATGATCTTGCCGGCCTGTTCCTGAGCAGCGGCCACCACCCGCGGATGGCAGTGGCCGGTGCTGGTCACGCCGATGCCGGTGGTGAAGTCGAGGTACTCGCGGCCGTCGGTGCCGTGGATCCAGCTGCCGAGGGCATGGTCGACGACCACGGGGGTGGCCTGCTTGAGGTGAGGACTGAGCGCTGTCATATGGTCGATCCTTCCAGCCGATTGCAGATTGTCAACAATCGGTTGCCGCCCTACAGTGACTGGGTGAGTGAAGAGGGGGTGACGTCCATCCGGCCCGAGCCTGCGCGAAGGCGCCCGCGCGTTGCGGTGCTCACGGCGGACACCATCGCCATCCCGTACAACGCGACGACACTCGACGACCTCGCCGACGTCACCTACACCGACGCCGACGGACTCGCGAAGGAATTGCCAGGTGCCTCGGTGCTGCTGATGTGGGACTTCTTCTCTCCGGCCCTCGTCGAGGCCTGGCCGACCGCCGACACCCTGCAGTGGATTCATGTCGCAGCGGCCGGGGTGGACTCGCTGCTCTTCGACGACCTGCGTGACTCACCCGTGGTCGTCACCAACGCCCGCGGGGTCTTCGACCAGCCGATCGCCGAGTTCGTGGCCGCGTCGGTGCTCGCCCACGACAAGCGGCTGCACGAGAGCAGCCGGCTCCAGCGCCGACACGTCTGGCAGCACCGGGAGGTGACGCGGACGGAGGGATCCGCGGTCCTGGTCGTCGGCACCGGCGGCATCGGCCGGGCCTGCGCCAGAGTTCTGCGCGCCCTCGGCATGCACGTCACCGGCGCCGGCCGTACGTCCCGTGACGACGACGGCGACTTCGGCCGGGTGCTCGCCACGGACCGACTGACCGAGCACCTCGGTGCGTTCGACCACGTCGTCCTGGCCGCACCGCTGACCGACCAGACCCGCGGCCTCGTCGGCGCCGCGGAGCTGGCCGCGATGAAGTCCTCGGCCCACCTGGTCAACGTCGGACGTGGCGCCCTGGTCGACGAACCGGCGCTGCTCGATGCGCTGCGGAGCGGCGTGATCGCGGCCGCGTCCCTCGACGTCTTCGAGAACGAGCCGCTGCCGGCGGACCACCCGTTTTGGGACCTCGACCAGGTGAACATCTCAGCCCACATGTGTGGTGATGTCGTCGGATGGCGCGACGTCCTGGCCGACCAGTTCGAGGCGAACCTCCGGCGCTGGGTCCATGGCGAGTCGCCGGCCGACGTCGTCGACAAGACGACCGGGTACGTCCCGCGGGACGCGTCGTCATGACCGCGATCGACGCCGACCACCATCCGCGCATCGGCATGGTGACGCCCTACGACTTCGCCCTCGATCGCGAGCTGTGGCGCTGGGTTCCCGAACCCCTCGAGCTGTTGCTGACTCGTACGGAGTACGAGCCACTGCTGGTCTCGGTCGAGCAGGCCCTCGCCGTCGGTGATCCGGACGTCGTCGCCCGCGCCACCCGAACCGTGATCACCCCGGCGCCGGCCGTCGTCGGGTACGCCTGCACGACGGGCAGCTTCGTCGGCGGACGCAAGGGGGAGCAGGCGCTCCTCGACGCGATACTGGGGGCCGGTGCTCCGGCGGCGGTGACCACCAGTGGCGCGGTCGTGCAGGCGCTGACCGCTCTCGGCGTCTCGCGGGTGGCGGTGGCCACGCCGTACGAGGACGAGATCACCGCACTGCTGGTGTCGTTCCTGCAGGACTTCGGGGTCGACGTGACCGCCACCAGCAACCTGGGTCTGAACGCGGGCATCTGGACCGTCCCGGACGAGGTCACCCTCGATCTGGTGCGGCGCGCCTGGACCGACGACTGCGACGCGGTCTTCGTCTCCTGCACGAACCTGTCGACCTACGACCTGATCCCGACGCTGGAGGCCGAGCTGGGGGTGCCGGTGGTCAGCGCCAACCAGGCGACGATGTGGGCCGCGGTGGCACGGGCCGGATTCACGGCCGTCGGCCCCGGCCAGCGACTGATCGACCAGTGCTCGATCGATGGGAGCCTGACGTGAGCGACCTGTTCTTCCCACCCGAGGTGCCCGCGGGGCACGGCTCCGCCGCGTTCTCGCTCGAGGAGTACGCCGCCCGGCTGTCGGCCGTCCAGAAGCGACTGGTCGAGCGCGGCTGGTCCGCCCTGGTCGTCGTCGACCCGGCGAACCTGTTCTATCTCTGCGGCTACAACGCCTGGTCGTTCTACGTGCCTCAGTGCCTCGTGGTGCCGGCCGAAGGTGCGCCGCACCTCTTCGCACGGTCGATGGACGCGCAGGGAGCGCACTGGACGGCGGCCCTGCCCCAGGACCAGGTCCACGGCTATCCCGAGCAGCTGGTCCACCGTCCGGACGCGCATCCGTTCGACTGGATCACCCGGCGGGCGGTCGAGATCGGCGTGCTGCCGGATCGACCGGACACCGTGGTCGCCGCCGAGATGGACGCCCACTTCTTCTCGCCACGGGCGTACCTGTCTCTCGCCGGTGCCCTGGCCCACGCCACGGTCGTCGACAGCGCCGAGCTGGTGAACTGGGTCCGGCTGGTCAAGTCGCCGGCCGAGATCGAGTCGCTCCGGATCGCCGGCACGATCGCCACGGGGGTCATGGAGGTCGCGCTGGACGGCATCCGCGAGGGCCGGCGCCAGTGCGACGTGGTGGCCGAGATCCAGCAGGCCCAGGCCCTCGGCTCGGGGGTCCTCGGTGGCGACTACCCGGCGGTGGTGCCCATGCTCCCGACCGGGGAGTCCGCGGGCACACCGCACCTCACGTGGAGCGACGCCGCGCTGATCGCCGGAGAGGCGACGACCATCGAGCTGGCCGGCGTCTTCCGCCGCTACCACGCACCGCTGGCTCGCACGGTGGTGCTCGGCCGTCCGGAACCTCGCCTCGCGTCCTGCGCCGATGCGGTGGCCGACGGCATGCTCGCGTCCCTGGACGAGCTGCGGCCCGGACGTACGGCCGCCGACTGCCACCGCGCGTTCGCCGGTGTCATCGCCCGACACGGTCTGACGAAGGAGTCACGCATCGGCTACTCGATCGGGATCGGCTACCCGCCCGACTGGGGCGAACGCACCGTGAGCCTGCGCGAAGGGGCCACCACCGTCCTCGAGGCCGGCATGGCTTTCCACGTGATCCTCGGGATGTGGATGGACGGCTGGGGCTACGAGACCTCCGAGTCCGTGGTGATCACCGATGCCGGCGCCGAGAACCTCACGCACGTCCCGCAAGGCTTGACGATCAAGACAAAGCAAGGAGCGACATGAGCACCCGCACGTCACCACCGACCCTGCCGTTCGCGGCCCGCGCCGACACTCTCGTCGGCTCGGTCATCGACTCGAGCACGTCGCTGCTGGCGGCCCAGAGCCACGATATCGTCCGGTTCGCGATGGGCAGTCCAGCCGCCGAGGCGATCCCCACCGAGGTTCTCGCTGAGATCGGCACCAAGACCATCGGGGCCGGGTCGCCCGATGCCTTCGACTACGCCGCGACCGAGGGCGACATGCCGCTGCGCGTGGCCCTGCTCGACGAGCTCGACGGCACCAGCGACGCCACGACGCTCGAACGCCTCACCATCACCTCCGGCGGCATGCAGGGGCTCGACCTGGCCTTCAAGATCTTCGTCGACCCCGGCGACCTCGTGGTGGTGGAGTCGCCGACCTACACGAACGGCAGCGCGACCGCGCTCTCCTACCAGGCCGACCTGCTCGAGGTCGCGGTCGACGACGACGGCATGGTCGTCGAGGCCCTGCCCGAGCTGGTGGAGCGCGCCGGCCGGACGCCGAAGGTCATCTACACGATCCCGACGTTCCAGAACCCGTCCGGCGCGACCCTCTCGCTGGCCCGCCGGGAGCAGCTGCTCGAGCTGGCCCGGGAGTGGGGATCCATGCTCATCGACGACGACCCGTACGGACTCCTGCGGTTCGCCGGGTCCGAGGTGCCCACGCTGCACGAGCTCGCCGACGGTGACCCGCTGGTGTACTCGGTGCGCACCTTCTCCAAGATCGTCGCCCCGGGCCTGCGGGTCGGGTGGCTGGACACCGATCCGTCGCTCCAACGACTGCTCATCAACGCCAAGCAGGCGATGGACACCTGCACCAACCTGCCGGCGCAGCGACTGCTCACCGGGTTCCTCACCGGCGGCCACCTCGACACCCACCTGGCCACCCAGCGCCGGGAGTACCGCCTCCGCAAGGAGACGATGAAGGAGGCCCTGACCGAGCACTTCGACGGCGTGGCGCGCTGGACCGACCCCGAGGGAGGATTCTTCCTCTGGATGACCTTCGAGCCGGCCATCGACACCGAGAAGCTGTTCGAGGTCGCCCTCGCCGAGGGCGTCGCGTTCATTCCCGGCAACGCCTTCTCCCCGGATCGGCGTTTCCCTGACGCCCTCCGGATGTGCTTCGCCTCGACCCCGCCGGACCGGATCCGCGAGGGACTGGCCCGGCTGCGCAGCGCGGTCGACCGGCTCGCCGGCTCGTGACCCTCACGGACCTCGAACGACAGGTCCTCGGGCTCGTCGAGGAGTCCGTTCTCGTCGCGCTGACCCAGGACCTGGTCCGGGTACCGGGGGAGAACCCGCCCGGTGAGGAGGCGGCCACCGCGGCCGTGCTCGCCACCGCCGCCGAGTCCTGCGGCCTGACGGTCGAGTCCGACGAGGCCGCGCCGGACCGTCCGAACCTCATCGTCACGCTCGCCGGGGGCGACGGCGCGGGACTCCTGCTCCTCGGACACACCGACGTCGTTCCGGTGGGCACGGCATGGTCGGGCGACCCCTTCTCCGGCGACCTCCGCGACGGCCGGATCCACGGGCGGGGCAGCACCGACATGAAGGGTGGGTTGGCCGCATGCCTGGTGGCCATGGACGCCGTGCGGCGTGCCGGCGTGGAGCCGCGAGGTCCGGTGCTCCTCGCCGCGCTGGTGGACGAGGAGGACACCGGCCTCGGCATCCGGCACCACATGGCTCATGGGTCGATGCCGCCTCTGGCCGGTTGCATCGTGGCCGAGCCCACCGACCTGCAGACCGTGATCGCCGCCCGCGGTGACAGCTACCTCGACTACCGGGTGCGAGGTCGTGCCGCCCACGCCGGGTCGCCGAGCGACGGCCGCAACGCGATCACCGGAGCGTCGAGGATCATCGCGGACCTGCAGCAGTGGCACGAATCGCTCGCCGCCGAGGCGCACCCGCTGGCCGGCCCCGCCACGGTGAGCGTCGGCACCATCTCCGGCGGACAGGGCACCTCGATCGTCGCGGCCGAGTGCCACCTGACCGCGGACCGGCGCCTCCTGCCCCATGAGGCGCCGGACGCCGTCCTGGCCGAGGCGCAGACGAGGCTGGACGCGTTGGACCTCGCTCGCGACGACCTCGACGCCGACCTCACGATGGCGATGGCCATGCCGGGCTTCGCTACTGGGGCGGACGAGCCCTGGGTGCGGTCGGTCGACGCCGCGCTCGCTGACGCGGGTGGGCCGGGTCTACCGCTCGGCGGCTGGACGGCGGCCTGCGACGGCGGTTTCGTCGCCGAACGCGGCATCCCGGTCGTGGTGCTCGGGCCGGGCTCGGTCTCGGAGCAGGCGCACCGAGCCGACGAGTCCGTGGCCGTCGACGAGCTCGTCACGGCCGCTCGGGCCTACGCACTGAGTATTCTGCGACTGCCACCGGAATAAGCCCGGCCAGGAGACTCGCATGGACCTCTCGACCTACACCACCCGCAGCCAGCAGGCGCTGGCGGTGGCCATCCAGGCTGCCGCGGCAGCGGGCAATCCATCGGTGGAGCCCGGCCACCTGCTCGACGCCCTGCTGGCCCAGGCCGGCGGCACCACGGCGCCGCTGCTCTCGGCTGTCGGCGTCGATCCGCAGGCCGTGTCCGTGCAGCTGAAGGACGAGCTCGGACGTCTGCCGTCCGCATCCGGCGCCAACGTCGGCAACCCCACCTTGTCGCGCAGCTCGCACGAGGTGCTGCAGCGTGCCCAGGACCTCGCAGCCCAGCTCGGCGACGAGTTCGTGTCGAGCGAGCACCTGGTAGTGGGGGTGGCCACCGTCGAGTCGCCGGCTCGACACGTCCTCACCGCCG
>NZ_JBOHDT010000099.1:0-6586 GCF_050700635.1 Aeromicrobium sp. | reverse complement strand
TTTGCCGTGGTTATGATTATTGAAACACGTTCTAGATTGCGGAGGCGACACCCATGCCGGTTGGGATGACGCGTGACCATCTCGAGCTGGCTTCCACGATGCGCGACTGGGCCGCTGACCTCGGCGGCCCGGCTGCGGTGCGGGAGGCCGAGACCGATGCCGACGCAGCGTTCGCGAAGACCTGGCAGTCCGTCATCGAGATGGGTCTGACCAGCATCGGGATCGGCGAGAAGCACGCCGGCGGTGGCGGTGATCTGCTCGACCAGATGGTGGCGGTGGAAGCTGCGGCGCAGGCCATGGTCCCCGGACCGCTGCTGGGGACGACCCTCGTCGGCCAGCTGGTCACGGATCCCGAGGTGCTCGCGTCGATTGCCGGTGGTGCCAGTGCAGCGGTGGCCTTGTCGGGCGATCTGGCGCTGGACGTCGTCGACGCGCGTTGGCTCCTCACCCCTGATGACGACGGCTCGTGGGTGCTGATCGACGCAGGCGGCTGGAGGGCCGAGTCGGTGGTCGGCGTCGACCTGTCCCGGCGGGGCGGTCGCATCACCGTGTCTGCTTCTGCCGAGCAGGTGACTCGGTTGGACCTCGATGCTGACGCGGTACGTCGGGTTCTCGTCGCGCTAGCCTCCGCGGAGGCTTCTGGCGTGGCGCAGTGGTGCCTGGACACCGCGGTGGCCTACGCCAAGGTGCGCGAGCAGTTCGGCGCGCCCATCGGCTCGTTCCAGGCGGTCAAGCACCTCTGTGCCGGGATGCTGGAGACGACGGAGTCGGTGGCCGCGGTCGCCTGGGACGTCGGTGCCGCAACCCGGTCGAACCTGCCGGCGGAGGAGGCGGAGTACGCCGCCGACGTCGCCGCGACCTTGGCCCTCGACGGAGCCGTGTCCGTCGCCCAGGACTGCATCCAGGTGCTCGGCGGCACCGGCTTCACCTTCGAGCACGACGCGCACCTCTACCTCCGTCGAGCCGTCGCGTTGCGCGCGACGGTGGCCGCGATGACCGGGGGCGCCGAGCGATCGGCGGCCCGTCTGGCCCGGCGCGCCGGCAGTGGGCAGCGCCGGGAGCCCGAGATCGACTTCGGAGGTGCAGATGCAAAGATCCGCGCCACCGTCCGTCAGGAGACGGGTGTCATCACGGCGCTACCCGTCGAGGAGCGGCGTACGGCGCTCGCCCGGGCCGGCTTCCTGATGCCGCACCTGCCGCGGCCTTTCGGCCTCGACGCCGGTCCGGTGGAGCAGTTGGTGGTCGACGAGGAGATGACCCGCGCCGGGCTCGACCGACCCGATCTGGCCATCGGTGGCTGGGCGGTGCCGACGATCATCCAACACGGCACGGACGAGCAACGGGAACGGTTCGTCCTGCCGACCCTGCTCGGCGACCTCTTCTGGTGCCAGCTGTTCAGCGAACCTGGAGCGGGCTCCGACCTCGCCTCGCTCAGCACTCGCGCCGTCCGCGCCGACGGTGGCTGGCTGCTGACCGGTCAGAAGGTGTGGACCTCGCGGGCGCACGAGGCGGACTGGGGCATCTGCCTGGCGCGCACTGATCGGGAGGCCGCTCGCCACCGCGGCATCACATACTTCTTGGTCGACATGAAGGCGGACGGTATCGAAACACGGCCACTCCGGGAGATGACCGGTGACGCGCTGTTCAACGAGGTCTTCCTCGACGAGGTGTTCGTCCCCGACGAGTGCGTCGTGGGTGAGGTCAACGAGGGGTGGAAGCTCGCCCGCACCACGCTGGCGAACGAACGGGTGGCGATGGCTGGCCGCAAGCTGGGGGTGAGCACGGAACGTGCCGTCGAGCTCCTGGCCGGCAATGAGTCGGAGACGGATGCAGCACGGGTCGGCCACCAGGTGGCCCTGGCGACCGTGTGCCATCTGCTCGCTGTCCGGTCGACCCTCCGGTCGATCGCCGGGCGTGGCCCCGGCGCGGAGTCGAGCGTCGCGAAGATGCTGGGCGTCCGCAACCGTCAAGAGGCGTCCGAGCTCGTGGTCGACCTGCACGGACCGGCAGCCCTGTTCGCGGCGGACGACCCCGCGGTGGCCGAGGATGTGCACGAGATGCTGCTCACCCGCTGTCTCTCGATCGCCGGCGGAACCACCCAGATCCTGCGCAACGTCGTGGCCGAACGAGTACTCGGACTACCACGCAGCTGATCACCGCGTCCCGCTCCAGCGCCGGCGTCTGCATTACTTCTCCGCGTCCTCGAGGAATCGACGATGCTGGTGATCTCAGACCAAATCAGTCGATGGATCCGGGCCATGCCGTGCCCGAGCTTGTGTTGCGGTGCCACCCTGGCCGAATTGTTGCCCGGCTTCTTCAGCGTCGGCGCTACCGGGCTGTTGGAGTCCGGATTCGTAGGCGAGCACAACCGCTTGTACCCGGTCGCGCAGGGCGAGCTTGTGGAGGATTCTCGAGACGTGGGTCTTGACCGTCGCGTCGCCCAGGAAGAGTTCGTCGGCGATTTCGGCGTTGGAAAGCCCGCGCGCGACCAGCCGGAGGACGTCGAGTTCGCGTGGGCTGAGCGCCCGGAGCTGTCCCGGTCGGGTATTCGGGGGAGGTCGGTGTGCGAACTCCTCGATCAGGCGCCGGGTGATCGATGGGGCGAGGAGTGCCTCGCCCGCGGCCACGACGCGGATGGCGGTCACGAGCTGGTCGGCGGGGGCGTCCTTGAGGAGGAAACCACTGGCCCCGTAGCGCAGCGCCTCGTAGACGTACTCGTTGAGGTCGAAGGTGGTGAGAATCAGAACGCGTGTCCTCCCGGCAAGCCGCTGGGTTGCTTCGAGGCCGTCGACACGGGGCATCCGGATGTCCATCAGCACCACATCGGGGCGCAGCCGCATGGCCGCGTCGACCGCCTCGCCGCCGTCCCCGGCCTCGCCGACCACGTCGAGGTCGGGCTCGGACTCGAGGATCTTGCGGAATCCGGTGCGGACGAGTGCCTGGTCGTCCGCGATCAGCACCTTGATTCTCATGCGGGCAGCCGCGCGCGCACGGTGTATCCGCGCTCGTTCTCGCTTCCGCTCTCCAGGTCGCCACCGACGAGCGCTGCTCGTTCGCGCATCCCGACCAGCCCGTGCCCGCCTTCGCGGTCCTCGGCGTTACCGCGGCCGTCATCGGTGATCTCCACCTCGACCTCGGCGGGCCGGTAGCGGACCACGACCTTCGCGGTGGCCGGCCCAGCGTGCCGTAGTGCGTTGGTCAGCGCCTCCTGCACGATCCGATACCCCGACAGATCCACTCCCGGGGGAAGCGACGTCGGCTCTCCCTCTACATGCACTTCGACCGGAAGCCCCGCATGGCGTACGCGGTCGGCGAGGACGTCGAGATCCGCAAGCCTCGGATACGGCCCCAACGCCAGCTCACGGTCTTCCACGCGGAGCACCCCGAGCAGTCGGCGCATCTCGACCAGCGACTGTCGACCCATCGTCTCGATCGAGCCGAGCGCCTCGCGTGCCGAGGCCTGCTCACCCTCGAGGACTCGCTGACCCGCCTGTGCCTGCACGACCATCACGCTGATCGCGTGCGCGACGATGTCGTGCAACTCGCGTGCGATCCTGGCCCGTTCCTCGGCAACGGCCTGCCGGGCCTGCTGCTCTCGCTCCCGCTCCAGACGCTCAGTACGTTGGGTCAGCAGCGTGGACTGGATCCGCTCACCGCGCATGGCCAACCCGATGCCGTACGCGGCGGCGAGCATGAACCAGGCCGGCACGGTGTCCTCGAGCCTGCCGGCACCGGTGAGGAGGTCGACGAGGTCTGCGACGACGAAGGCGCCGCCACCGAGCGCGCCGGCGATGATCGCCCGTCGGCGTTCGGCGTGGACGCCGAGTGAGTAGAAGACGACGAGAAGCGCGATCCAGTGCTGGAACGGCGGCTGATCAGAGAGTGTCCCGTCAATGAGCGAGACCTGGACCGCGACCGACACGAGAACGAGAACGAAAACGATGGTCGGCGCCCGTCGGCGCCAGGCCAGCGGGACGGTGATCAGCAGCAGCAGGACGGCGTTCGGGAGCTGCGGCCCGGGGATGCCGTCGTCGAAGAGCGGGCGCACCCAGATCTCGTACTGTGCCGTGCCCGCAAGGGCCAGTACGAGCATCAGGTCGAGGAGATCGCCTGCACCCGGTGACGCCCAGCGGCGTGCACTCATAGTGGTGAGCGTACGCGCGCTCCTCGATGGCGCGCATCCATCCAGATGATGACCCGAAGCGGCCTCGCTCCTCCTCGCGGCCTACCCGCCAATCCGGACTCAGGGCGACGACACGCCGGCCGAGGCGCCGTAGCGTCGAACCCAGTCAATATCGAAGTAGGTGGAACAAATGTACGAGCGAATCATTCCCCGAATCGGAGCAGCTAGCGGCACCCTGTTCGTAGTACTCCTCTTCGGTCTCTCCTCGACCGGAATCGACTCCCCGATCGTCATCGTCGGCGAGCTGATCGGGCTGCTGCTGTTCATCCCCTTCACCGGCTACCTCTGCAGTCTCCTGCGGGAGGCGGAGGGTCCGGGTGACTGGCTGGCCACCACCGCACTGGGCGCAGGCCTGGTCTACATCGCGATCAAGCTCGGGAGCATTGCGCCGGGGAACGCGGCTGACCGCTTCGAAGACGGAACCGCGACCCACCAGGCGCTCGACGTCATGAACAGCACCGCGTACATCGCGACGATGCTGCCGCTCAGCGTCTTCATGGCCGCGGTCGCGACCGTCATCGTGAAAACGAGAGTCCTGCCGCGCTGGCTGGGCTGGCTCGCAGCGGTCACCGCCCCGCTCCTCCTCGTGAACGGGATGTTCCTCGACGCCGAGTTCGGGCCAGCGTTCCTGCTGTTCCTGCTCTGGACACTCCTGGCAAGCGTGATCCTCACCATCCGGTCGGGCGACGTCGGGTCTCGCAGCAAAGCAGCTCAGGCCTCCACCTCCGACTCGAGTCCGTGATGAACACGACCTCGCGCGTGCGGCCGCTGGCGCACCCGAACTCGACAGCACGAAGGTGACCCGTAACCGGTACGGCTGCGATCGTAGCCGGGCTGCTGTAGTCCCGGAGGGATCGGCATGAAGAGCATCATCTGGAATCACCAGGAAGCCCGCCTCCGCGCTGGTTGGCGAGTGCTCCTGATCGTCGTCGCTGTGGGCGTGGCCAGCACGGCGCTGAGCGGTCCGGGGCGACGCTTGCTGACCGAGCGGCTCCCCTACATCTACGCCTCGCTCATCGAGTCGCTCGCTCTCGTGGTGCTCGTGGCGGTGATCCTGTGGCTTGCGGCGAGATGGCTGGATCGGCGCAGGTTCGCCGACTACGGCTTCCACCTTGGCCGCGAATGGTGGCTCGACTTGGCGTTCGGGCTCCTCCTGGGCCTCGTGCTCGTGTGCGGCGCGTACGCCCTCCTGCTTGGGACGGGCCGGCTCAGAATCACCGAGACGTTCGTCAGCCCCGTAGGGCTCCCGTTCGTCGGGGCGATGGTCATCGACGTGCTCATCGTCGTGGGCATCGCCGGCTGGGAGGAGATGGTCTTCCGCGGCTACCTCGTCAAGAACGTTGCTGAGGGTCTCTCCGGCGGAGTCCTCGGCGCGAGGTGGGGGACGGTGGTCGCGGTTATCGTTCCCGCGGCGTTCTTCGGGTGGCTTCATGCCACGAACGCGAACGCCACGGTGCTGAGCGTCGTCAACATCGCCATCTTCGGGATTCTGTTCGGTGTCGCGTATGTGCTGACCGGTGAGCTGGCTCTTCCGCTCGGCCTGCACTTCGCCTGGGACTTCACACAAGGGTTTGGGTTCGGGCGCAGCCCGGAACCGTCAGAGCTGGGGACGTTCCTCCTTGTGGAGGAGGGGAACGCCGACGCGAGGATGTGGACGGGATGGCCCAGCGGGTTCGAGGGCGGGCTGGTCGCCACGGCGATGTTCGCCCTGGGGTTCGTGCTGATCCTCGCGTGGGTCCGGTACCGGCGCGGCATCCTCGAGGTGCAGCCGTCCGTGACACGGGCACCGGTGCGCGCGGTGGGACGGTGAGCGGGCATGGTAGGCGTGCCGTGGGAGCGCGACGGGCACGCACCGCATCACTGTTCGAGTCTCGAGGGGGCTGACGAGGAACCGTCTCGGTTTCTGATCGCCGCGCGCTCCCGAACTCTCACCTACAGCGGCACGATGGACTCTCAGCGACAGAACCGGGAACCAGCGGGGCGGGCTGATGCGACATCCAGCGCGATCGACAGCGGGAACTTGTGCGGTTGTGGGCGGGACGCTGTGGGCTCTCACGCCTCTGCTGTTCATAAGCCCGAGCACGGTCGAGTATCACCTGCGAAAGGCGTTCCGGAGGCTCGGCGTGATGTCGCGCACGCAGCTCGCGAACCGGTTGCGCGGCTAGGAGGGCTCGCTGGGAGTGACTCGGTCGGCGTCCGAGCAAGGCTCACCCCGAAAGCGCGACTCCGGCGCCACGACTAGGGGCGATCAGGGGGAGCGCGGCGCTGATCGGCTTGCCTGGTGCCATTGCAGCCAGCGTTGCACTGCCCCGATCGTGTGCTGGCTGCGGATCGATGAGAAGACGTCGAAGGCATGCTGGGCCCCGGGAATCTCGGCGTAGGTCACCGTCGCGTCCGACCACT
>NZ_JBOHDT010000098.1:0-18879 GCF_050700635.1 Aeromicrobium sp. | reverse complement strand
TCGATCTTCCTCAGCTCGCAGATGGAGCCCGAGGACCTCGCGTCGGCAGCGTGTGAGGTCGCCCTGGTGCGAGGCGAACGCGGCATGGCCACCACCGACATCACGTCGAGCGTCGCCGAGATCCTGGGCGGCCATGTGCCGGTGACCCTCGTGCCGGACGCGGGCCACCACATCATGCTCGACCAGCCGATCGCGCTGATCGCCCTGCTGCAGACCCTCATCGGCCAGTGGAGGGCTCCATGAGTGACGAGAAGGTTCTCGAGCGGCTGCTGACCGATCGGTGGAGCTGTCGGGGTTTCACCGACGAGCCCGTCCCGCGTGACGTCATCGAGCGTCTGCTCACCATCGCCCAGCGCACGCCGTCGTGGTGCAACACCCAGCCCTGGAATCTCGTCATCACGTCGGGCGAGGAGACCAGGAAGCTGCGGGAGGCGTTGCTCGACTCGTTCGACTGGTCGGGCAGCGACTTCGAGTTCCCGGTCAGCTACAACGGCATCTACCGGGAGCGTCGCCGTGAGAGCGGTTGGCAGCTGTACGAGGCGGTCGGCGTCGCGAAGGGCGACCGGGAGGCCTCGGCCCTCCAGATGCTGCGCAACTTCGAGTTCTTCGGTGCGCCGCACGTCGCGATCCTCACCACCGACGCCGACCTCGGCGTGTACGGTGCCATCGACTGCGGCCTGTACGTCGACTCGTTCCTCCTCGCCGCACAGGCCTTGGGTCTGGGAGCCTGCGCGCAGGCGGCGCTGGCCGCCGGATCGCCGTTCCTGCGCGACTACTTCGACCTTCCCGACACCCGACGAGTGGTCTGCGGAATCTCGTTCGGGTATGCGGATCCTGACCACCCCACGGCCACATATCGCACGTCGCGCGCCGATCTCGAGGACGTCGTCATCTTCCGCGGCTGACGCCCACTGCAGATCTCCGCAGATCGACACGGTCGGCGACCCATCCGCTCGTCTCGTCGCGGCGAATGACCCACATGCAGACGACGAGCGTGCGCGCCGCTGAGGCGGATCGCGACACCGGGCGGTTCGCGCCCTGGTGGACCGGCGCACTGTCGGGCCTCCTCGCCGCCGCCGCCGGAGTCGCCATGGGCACCGGCTTCGCCGCCCTCTTCACCGGCGTGCCGTCGCCGCTGGTGTCGATCGGCAATCGCGCAATCGACATGACGCCGCGGCCCCTCAAGGAGTTCGCCGTCCGCCAGTTTGGCGAGAACGACAAGCCGGTGCTGATCGGCGGAATGATCGTCACGCTGCTCGGGGTCGCCGCCGTCGCCGGCTGGATCGGCCTTCGCCGTCCCCGCGTCGCGTACGGCATCTTCATCGTCCTCGGACTGCTGGCGCTCGGAGCCGCGGCCCTCGACCGCACGGCCATCGCGTCGCGCGCCCTCACTCTGATCCCGGCGCTCGTCACCCTCGCGGTGAGCCTCGGTGCGCTCGTTGTCCTTCTCCGGGCGCTCGAGCTCGCACCGAAGGCCGGTGACGACGTGTCCAGCGGATTCAACCGTCGCGCCTTCCTCCGGGCGGTTCTCGGTGCGAGCGCCGGGATCGCCCTCGGCGGCGTGGTCGCGAAGTTCCTTGGCCAGAACACTGCCGCAGAGTCGCGGCTCGACGTCTCGCTCCCGCGTCCGGCCGACCCCGCAGCACTGGTCCCCGCCGGCGCCCAGGCGGACGTCAAGGGTGTCAGCAGCTTCATCACGTCCAACCGCGATTTCTACAGAGTCGACACCGCGCTGACCGTGCCGAAGGTGCCGGTCGACGGCTACACGTTGCGCATCCACGGGATGGTCGACAACGAGATCGAGCTCAGCTTCCGCGACCTGCTCAAGGAGCGGCTCGTCGAGCGCCGCATCACGTTGACGTGTGTCTCGAACGAGGTGGGGGGGCCCTACGTCGGCAACGCCGCGTGGCTCGGCGTCCCGGTGCGCGACCTGCTCGCCCGCGCCGGCGTCCAGAGTGGCGCCGACGCCGTCAAGACCACCAGCGCCGACAACATGACGATCGGCACACCGCTCAGCGCGCTCACCGACGAGAACCGCGACGCCCTCATCGCCGTCGGCATGAACGGTGAGCCCCTCCCGCTCGAGCACGGATTCCCGGTGCGAATGGTCACCCCCGGCCTGTATGGCTACGTCTCGGCCACGAAGTGGCTGATCGACATCGAGGTGACGAAGTTCTCCGACTTCAAGGCGTACTGGACGTCCCGCGGGTACGCCGCTCAGGCACCGATCAAGTTCTCCTCGCGCATCGACGTCCCCAAGGGATTCCAGACGTTCGCGCCCGACAAGGTCCGCGTCGGCGGCGTCGCGTGGGCCCAGAACACCGGGATCCAGGCCGTCGAGGTCAGGGTCGACGACGGACCGTGGCAGGACGTCGAGCTGGCCGACGAGGACTCCATCGACACGTGGCGCCAGTGGGCCTGGACGTGGGACGAAGCCACGTCGGGCACCCATCAGCTCACCGTCCGAGCCACCGACCAGGACGGAAACACCCAGACCTCCGACCGCGCCAGAATCGCGCCGGACGGGTCGACCGGATGGCACAGTGTGCAGTTCCGCGTCGAGTAGCACCACCCCAACCAAAGGAGAAGGAAATGCGCACCACCAAAGGCAAGACCCTCGCTGTGGCGGCGGTCGCCTCGTTGTCGCTCTTCGCGGCTGGCTGTGGCTCGGAGGACGAGCCGGCAACCGCCGAGGAGACCACTGAGGCACCGGCCGAAGAAGAATCCACCCTGGTCGGACCCGGCTGCGAGGACTACGCCAGCCAGGTGCCGGACGGCGCCGGCTCGGTCGAGGGCATGGCCCAGGACCCGGTCGCGACGGCCGCGAGCAACAACCCGCTGCTCAAGACCCTCACGGCTGCCGTCAGCGCCAAGCTCAACGAGGACGTCAACCTGGTCGACACGCTCAACGGTGGAGAGTTCACCGTGTTCGCGCCGGTCGACGACGCCTTCGCGAAGCTGCCGAAGAAGACCGTCAAGGCGCTCGGCACCCCCGAGGGCGCTGAGACGCTCACCAGCGTGCTGACCTACCACGTGGTCGCCGGTCAGCTCCCCCCCGACGAGGTTGCCGGCACGCACAAGACCGTCAACGGCGCCGAGCTCACGGTCGAGGGTGAGGGCGACACCATCACCGTCGGTGAGGAGCAGGCCGCCGTCATCTGCGGTGGCGTCAAGACCGCCAACGCGACGGTGTACCTGATCGACACCGTCCTGATGCCGCCCAGCTGAACCTGGCAGCATCTCCACGGCAGGGGCCGGCTCGATTGATCGAGCCGGCCCCCCGCCGTTCCGGGGGATACGCTTCCCGGCGTGGGCGCGATCCATCTCATCCGGCACGGCCAGGCCTCTTGGCACTCCGACGACTACGACGAGCTCTCCGAGCTCGGAACCCGGCAGTCGGCGCTGCTCGGCATGGCTTGGGAGGCGTCCGACTGGGGGCCGACCTCGGCCGTCTCCGGCTCGCTGAAGCGGCACGCCCAGACCGCCATCGCCGCCATCGACGCGAGCGGTCGGGGTGACGACAGTGCAACCTATTGGGACGTCGACGCCGGGTGGGACGAGTACGACCACCGGGCGCTGACCGCCGAGCGGGTCGCCATGACGCCGCGCGAGTTCCAGCCGTTGCTCGAGATGTCCCTGGCCCGATGGATGGACGGCACGCTCGACCACGACGCAGCGTCGTACCCCGACTGGCGCGGCACGGTCGTCGGGTCGTTCGAGCGGGCGCTCACGGCCGCAGGGTCGGGCCAGCACGTCGCGGTCTTCACCTCAGGCGGTCCGATCGCGACCGTGGTCTCGCATCTGCTCTCCGGCGACGACTCACTCTTCATCCGGCTGAACGCGGTGATCGTCAACGCGAGCGTCACGACCATCATCAATGGCAGCACCGGCCCCCGCGTGCTCTCATTCAACGAGCACACCCACCTGCCCCGCGACCTGGTGACGTTCCGCTGACGCTGGGCTGTGTGAATGGCGTCGAGCTCCACCGCACTCAGCAGCGTTTTCGAGCCCAGAAAGCGAACCCCAGCTGCATGATCGCGTCGGGGGTGACCGCCTGCTCGGATGTCTCTGTCGTGGAAAGCTGATCGGTCATGGGAGGCCCCTTCGGAGAACCGGTTTGCCCCGCAACCTACTGTCGTGCCATGGGAAAGAAGGTCCGAATGCGCAAGAACGTGCTCATCACCGGAGCCAGCTCAGGGCTGGGGGCGGGGATGGCCCGCATCCTCGCCGCCAAGGGCCACAACCTGGCGCTGACGGCGCGGCGGGTCGACCGTCTCGACGAGCTGAAGAACGAGCTCGAGAAGAGCCACTCCGACATCGAGGTCGTCGTGCACGGGCTGGACGTCAACGACCACGACCAGGTGTTCGCCGTCTTCAAGCAGGCGATCCGCGACCTCGGCGGCCTCGATCGCGTCATCGTCAACGCCGGGCTCGGCAAGGGCGGGCGCATCGGCACCGGCAAGTTCCACGCCAACAAGCAGACCGCCGAGACGAACTTCGTCGCCGCGCTTGCGCAGTGCGAGGCCGCGATGGAGCACTTCTACGAGCGCAAAGCCGGCCATCTCGTCGTCATCTCCTCGATGTCGGCCATGCGCGGCATGCCGTCGACGATCACCACGTACGCGGCAACCAAGGCTGCGGTGGCCCACCTCGCCGAGGGCATCCGCTCCGACCTCATCAACCGCAAGGGCCTCGACATCAAGGTGACGACCCTGTTCCCCGGCTACATCGCGTCCGAGATGAACGAGGGCGTGGAGCAGGCGCCCAGGTTGATGGTCGACACCGAGACCGGCTGCAAGGCGCTGGTCAAGGCCATCGAGCGCGAGGTCACCGACGCCGCCATCCCGACGTGGCCGTGGGCGCCGCTCGGCCAGGTAATGAAGCACGCGCCGCTCAGCGTTCTTCGCAGGATGGTCTGAGGCTCAACCGCGGCGGGCGCGGAACACCAGATCGTGCCCGTGGGCATCGCCGGCCGGACGTCGGCGCATCTCGCTCACCTCGACGTGCCAGTCCGTAGCGAGGAGGTCGGTCAGCTCGTCGGCGGTGAAGTAGACGTCTGGCCCCTGGTGCCGTCCCGGACCGGTGTGCACCTCGCGAACGTCGTGACCCACCATGAGGAGGAGCCCGCCACTGCGCACGGCGGCGACGAGGCCGCGGAACATCGCGGCCCGCGGACCGGGCGGAAGGTGCATGAAGTGCGCAGCGACGAGGTCGAAGCCCTCGGGCTCGGGCGGCTCGGTGACGAGATCGGTCTGTCGCCACGTGATGCGGTCGGCAAGAGCGGGCGGTGAATGGCGCTCGGCGCGGTCGAGTGCCACCTGCGAGATGTCGGTGCCCACGACCGTCCACCCCCGCTCGGCCAGCCAGATGGCGTCGGCCCCCTCGCCGCACCCCACGTCGAGCGCTCGACCGGGCGGGAGGTCGGCTGCCTCGGCCACCAGCTGCGGATTGGGTCGTCCGCTCCAGATGCGATCAGACTCCCGGTAGCGCTCGTCCCAGGTCTCGGCGGAGGTCAGGTCCATGCTGGTCGACAGCGTCGTAGCCAGGCGTCATATTCCCACTGCGCGAGGAAGTCCGCCGCCGCTTCGTGGCCGCGCTCGACGAGGAGACGCTGCTCCTCCTCGCTGATCGAGAAGTCGACGGCCCCGACGCTGCGGGTGTCGACATAGACGCTGCGGGAGACGTTGCACGGGTCGAGCACGTGCTCGGCCTGGTTGGCCTCGATGGCGGTCTCGATCAGCGCGATGCCCATCGACACGAGGTTGCGCACCCGCTGAGGTGGCGGCTCCTCGCCGATGCCGAGTGCGTCGAGCCGGATGCCGAGCGTCGCCCAGCGGGGCGGCAGGTCGTCGAGGCGGTCGAACGCCGAGATCGGATAGTTGGACAGCAGTCCACCGTCGACCAGGGTCGAGCGTCCGCGGGTGCCGCTGAGCGTGACCGGCTCGAAGAAGTAGGGAATGGACGCCGAGGCCCGCACCGCGTCGGCGACGCTCTGCTCGTCGGGATCGAGGCCGTATTCCGCGTAGTCCCACGGCAGGTAGACCAGTCGCTTGCGCGAGATGTCGCTGGCGGTGACGACGAGCGAGTACTGGTGGTGGATGTGGCCGTCGTCGGCGGGGTCGTCACGCCGCAGGTCGCCGAACGTGTGCACCCCGAGGTCGGCCAGCACGCCACGGACCCAGTCGTGCAGGTAGTCGCCCTCGTAGGCGCCCTGCTCGAGCACGAGGGCGAACGGATCGGTCAGGGCCCCGAGCGGGCCGAGCCAGCTGCCGGGAAAGCCGCGATCGCGGAACTTGCGGTAGTCAATCGTCTTGGCGAGCTCGACGACCTGAGAGAGCGGCTCGCCCGCGGCTTGAAGAGCCGCGATCACGGCCCCGGCCATCGCGCCCGCCGAGGTACCGGCAATGCGCGGAAACGTCCACTGCTCGTCGTCGAAGGCCCAGACTGCGCCGGCCAACGCAATGCCCTTGACACCGCCCCCCTCGAGTACCAGGTCGGCGACGTGGGCGTTGCGCGGATCGGCTTCGGGAGTCATGCACCGACCCTAGGACGGTCTCAGGACAGGGCGTAGTCGGAGATCGGGAAGCGGGCGGCTTCGCGGAAGGCGCCGAGGGTGGAGGTCGGACGCAGCAGCGTCGCCTCGCCGTGCTGGTTGAAGTAGTAGCTGCGCGCGGTGGAGCACGAGCCGAGGGTGAACACCGAGTCGTCGAGGTTGTCCTTCATCCGGGCGAGGAACTCGGCGTTCGCCTCCTCGGTGACCTCGAACTGCGAGGCTCCTTGACGCCTCATCGCCTTGAGCAGCCGCGTCATGTGCTTCATCTGGCTCTCGATGGTGGTGAAGTACGAGAGGCCGGAGTACGAGTACGGGCTGTTGAGGCTGAAGAAGTTGGGGAACTCGGGCACCGTGATGCCCTCGTAGGCCTGGAAGCGGTTCTCGCGCCACCACTTGCCGAGGTTGCGGCCGTCACGTCCGATGACCTCGATGGCCGGGAAGTTCGTGTCCCACAGGTTGAAGCCGGTGGCGAGGACGAGGGTGTCGATCTCGTGACGCACGCCGTGGTCGGTGACGATCGCATCGGGCTCGACGCGGGCGATCGGCGTCGTCTCGAGGTGCACGTGCGGCTGGTTGAAGGTCGGGAAGTAGTCGTTGGAGAAGGTCGGTCGCTTGCACCCGAACGAGTAGTCGGGGGTGAGCTTGCGCCGTGTCTCGGGATCGCGCACCTGCCGGGCCATGTGCTTCTTGGCCACCCGCTCGGCCATCGAGTTGAACGCCTTGAATCGGCGGTACTTCAGCACGCCCGCCACCATGATGACCTCGAGGATGCCCGAGCCGATGCCGCGGGCGATCCGCTGGGTGATGGGTGCCCGCGCGTAGAGGGTCTGCAGGGCCTTCGGCACCGGGCCGTCGGACTTCGGGGTCACCCAGATGGCGGTGCGTTGGAACACGGTGAGCTCGGCGACCTTCGGTGCGATCTCAGGGATGAGTTGAACGGCGGTGGCGCCGGTACCGATGACGGCGGCCCGGCGGCCGGTGAGGTCGAGCTCGTGGTCCCACTTCGTGGTGTGCACGACCGTGCCGTCGAACGTCTCGATGCCGGGGATCTCGGGCATCTTGGGCTGGGACAGGAACCCGGTGGCGGTGAGGAGGTAGTGGGCGGTCAGCGTCTCCCCGTCGTGGAGGTTGACGATCCAGTGCTGCTTCTCCTCGTCCCAGCGGGCACCTTCGACGACGACGCCGAAGCGCATGTGCTTGCGCAGGTCGTACTTGGTGGCCACGTGGTCGCAGTAGGCCTTGAGCTCGGCCCCCGGTGCATAGAGGCGCGACCAGCTCGGATTGGGCTCGAAGGAGTAGGAGTACGTGGCCGACGGGATGTCGACGGCCAGGCCGGGATAGCGGTTGACGTGCCACGTGCCGCCCAGGTCGTCCTCACGCTCGAGGATGACGAGGTCGTCGATGCCGAGGCGTCGCAGCGCGATGGCTGCACCCATCCCCCCGAACCCGGCGCCGACGATGATCGCGTCGTGGGTGTGTCGGTCGGTCTTGCTGGGCATGAGTTCCTCGACTTTCGGATACCGGCGGTATCTGAATAGTGAACACCACCTGCTGCGATGTGACAAGTCGGATGTCACGTATGTCACGTCATTGACGTGCGGCACGATGGGGCCATGACTCTCGAGATCACGGTGCGTGGAACGGCCGAGCAGCGATACGCGGCCGAGCGTGCCACTGTCTCCATGGCTGCCACTCTCGAAGGTGCGGACAAGCAACAGGTCTACGCCGGCGCCGTCTCTGTGCTCGAACCCCTGGTTCAACAGCTGCGTGGACTGGCCGATCGGGGGGCCGTGTCCACCTGGTCCAACGACGAGGTCCGGGTCTTCGGCCATCGGCCCTGGATCGGCGATGGAAAGCGGGGCGAGCTGCTGCACGTCGCGCGGGTCCAGCTCGCAGCCGAGTTCACCGACTTCGAGCGGCTCAGCGGTTTCGTCGACCACTGGGCCGGCAAGGACGGCGTCGAGATCGACGGCATCGCGTGGGACATCACTCCGCGCAATCGGCGCGCCTACGAGGCCGACGTCCGAAAGGCTGCCGTCGACCACGCCATCACCAAGGCGCAGTCCTTTGCGGACGCGGTGCGACGGGGCCGGGTCCTGGCGCTGCAGATCGCCGACCAGGGCATGCTCAACGGCGGTGGCGACCAGCCGCCAACGCCGGTCTTCATGCGGACGGCCGCGAGTGACGAAGGCGCCGCGGAGCTCGACCTGACGCCCAGCGAGATCGTCATCCACGTCGAGGTGGACGCCCGCTTCGAGGCGGATTAGATGTACTCGTCCGGCTCGCGAGGAATCGAAGCTCGTGAACAGCTCAGACCTGCCGGGGTGAGATGACGATCGCCGCGGTGACGGGTGCGGTAGCCGGCCTCGTGATGGGGTACGTGCTGCAGCGCGGGCAGCTCTGCTTCCACTCGACCATCGCGGGCTCGCTGGCTAGGCGCTTCACCTTGGCCCGCGGATGGGCGCTGGGTGTCGCGCTCGGATCGGTCGGTCTGGCGATCCTGTTCACGCTGCCGGGAACCGAGGAGCTGAATCGCGGGCTGGCCTTCCGGCCCGTCGCGAATGTCATCGGCGGCCTGATCTTCGGCGTCGGCATGGTGGTGGCGCAGTCCTGCATATCCGGACTGTTCTTCCGGCTGGGCGCTGGCATGCTCGGAGCGCTCGTCGGACTGACGGGTTGGGGCATGGGCGAGCTGGTCGCCCGAGAGATCACGGTGCCGGGGCCGACACTGCTCTCGGGCGGAGACGGCGCAACCCTGCCCGGCCTGTTCGGACTCCCCCGTCTCCTTGTCGCCGCGGCGGCGCTCGCGATCGTGGCGATCGGCCTTTGGCGTACCGCCCCTCGAGACCGAACGTCCCGCGGTCGCGGCTGGGGGTGGGCGTACGCCGGCATCGGTCTGGGCGTGGCGATCACCGCAGGGTGGACCTTGGCGGCCCTGGGCGACTCGACCTTCGGCCCCAGCTCGGTCGGGGCGGTGAACAGCATCGCGACCGGCTCCCCCAACTACTGGCTCATCGCCTTCCTGCTCGGCATCGTCGGCGGAGCCGTCATCGCTGCGCGGACTGCGGGCGGCTTCCGAGTGCGGGGCGAACGACCCGTGCGCTACGTCCAGCTTGCCGGCGGCGGCTTCCTGCTCGGCGTCGGCGGCTGGATCGCCGGCGGGTGCAACCTCGGACATGGATTGTCGGGCATGGCCCAGCTGAACGTGTCGTCACTCGTCGTGGTGGTCGCCATGGTGGTCGGCGTCGCCGTCGCTCGTCGGATGCGGTCGAGGATTGCCGTGGGTTGACCTGGAAAGGAGAAGGTCCCCGACCAAGCCTAGGAGATTTGGACGACCACCTTCCCGAGGGCGCGACCCTCTCCGACGTGGGCCAGTGCCTGGGGCACCTCCTCGAGGGTGAAGGTGCGGTCGATGTGGATCTGGATGTCGCCGGCGATGCACATCTCGGCGAACGGTTCGAAGGAGGAGGGCCCGGGCTTCACCACCAGTACTCGCAACCGGCGACCGGTCAGTCCTCCGACGACGAACCCCGCGGTGGCGACGCGCAGCAGCGCCCGTGAGGTCCCGCCAACACAGAGGTAGCGGCCACCGCGAGCCACCGCGCGGCGATACGCGAACACCGACCGGTAGGCGACCAGGTCGAGCACGAGGTCGTACTGGTCGCCGCGGGTGTAGTCCTGCTGGTGATGGTCGATCACGTCGTCGGCGCCGAGCGCCCGCATGAAGTCGAGCTTGCCGGCGTTGTCGACCCCCGTCACGTGCGCGGCGGCCCGCTTGGCGAGCTGGATCGCGAACGAACCCGACCCACCGCCGGCCCCGTTGATCAACACCCGTTTTCCCGATGCCGCCGCGGCGGTCCCCTGCAGCGCGATCGGGCCCGCCTGCGGCAAGGTCGACGCCTCGGCGAACGTCAACGCCTCGGGCTTGTGGGACAGCGCGGACTCGGGCGCGACGGCATACTCGGCGAACCCGCCCTTCAGGTCCAGGTTGTCGCCGTACACCTCATCGCCGGGACGGAACCGGGTGACATCGGAGCCGACGGCCTCGACCCGCCCGGCGATGTCGGAGCCCAGCACCCTGCGGGCCGGCCTTCGGAGCCCGCCGATCCGGCCGTACATCGGTTTCCCCAACAGGCATTCCCAGTCGGAGAGGTTCAGCGACGTCGCGCCCACCTTGACGAGAACCTGGTCCGGCTTTGGCGACGGCACCGGCACGTTCTCGACCCTCAGCACGTCGGGCGGGCCGTACCGGTCGTAGGTGACTGCTTTCACATCGAAACCCTAGTGTTCACGCGGTGGCCGCCGTCACACCCGCCGCCTGACCTGCGCAAATGCCGCATCGTCCGTTTGCCACCATCGGATACCGCCGGTATCTTGGCGCCATGTGGACTGAGCTCCGCGCCCGCCTCCAGCAGGTCGTCGCCAACGTACGGCTGCGTCGAGCACCCCGTCTGCTGGACGGGATCAGCGACGTGGCGCGGCGGCTTCCGTCACCCCTACTCCTGCTGCGAGTCAAGCCTGCGCGGCCCCAACTGTCGCGCCTGCGCATCGTGCGGCCCGGCAACAGGCCCATGCGCGTCGTCTTCGAGAAGGCCGTCGTGCACGAGAAGTACAGCCTCCGCGCCCGCCTGCTGCAGCGCGGGGCGCGTCTGTTCGTCAAGCCGCTCATGGCCTGGATGCCGCTCAACGACCGCACCCTGGCCACGCTTCGTCGGATCGACCAGCTCTCCGCCCGCGGACCACGCTCGCGTTACGTCCAGCCCTACCAGTTCGAGCTCGGCGGGGTCCGCGTCGAGTCCATGACCCATCGCTACGGCCCGTCGAGCGACATGACCGTGCTGTACCTGCACGGCGGCGGGTTCTTCTCCTGCGGCATCGAGACCCACCGCCGCGCCTGCGAACGGCTCGCTCTGTACACCGGTGGACAGGTCATCTCCGTCGACTACGTGCAGATGCCCGAGGGCCACGTTGCCGACTCGGTCCAGGACGCGATCTCGGCGTACGAGGCGTTGCTCGAGATGGTCGAGCACCCCGACAAGATCGTCGTGGCCGGCGACTCCGCGGGCGGCTACCTGACGATGAAGATCGCCGAGCTCGCCACCCGCCGCGGTCTCACCCCGCCGGCCGCCGTACTGACGTTCTCGCCCCTGTTGAGCCTCGACTTCGAACGTGACGACAAGGACATCGCCCGCGTCTCGCGGATGCGCGACGCCTACCTTCCCAAGCGGCGAATCGCCCTCGTGCGTGAACGCTGGGTCCCGGAGGGATCGTCGATCGAGGGGTACGCCTCGCCGCTGCTCGCCGCGAAGTACATCAACTCACCCGCGTTCTTCGTCGCTGCCGAGGACGAGCTCCTACGTCCCGAGGTCGAGGCGATGGCGCTGCAGCTGGCCGAGCGCGGCGTCGACGTGGAGACTCATCTATGGCGCGGCCAAGTGCACGCGTTCCCGGTCATGGTCGACGTCATCCCGGAGAGCCGTCAGGCGCTCAAGCTCGCGGCCGACTTCGCCCGCCGCGCTGTCGGCGAGCTCGAGCTCGAACCGGAGGTCGACCCCGACTCGCACGAGGAGCCGCTCGTCGGCGAGATGGTGAGCGACGACAACGTCCCTGAGGGCGGCGAGGACATCATCGACGTCGAGCTCGAGGGCGACACCGGCCGGCGGCGCTGGTTCTTCCAGGCCAGCTGACTACTCCTCCTCGCGGACGTCGCTGAAGCGGAACACCATCAGCGGTCTCTCGATTTTGTTCCGCTGGGTGAATCGCGGGTTCGTGAAGCAGGATTTCTCGGTCGCGTCCGGGATGAACCGGCCGCTGAACGTGACGACCTGTCCAGTCTCGAGGGCGGTGATCCGGTCCAGGAGCGGTCCGGGCTCGATCAGCGTGTTCTCGTCGTCTGCGAAGGAGGGCCGGGTCTCGACCTGGGTGTCCGGTTCGATGTTGATGCCGAGGATCCCACGGCCGTCCCCGTCCGACTCGATCTGATAAACCTCCCCGGTCCAGTTCTGGACCCGACCATCTCCGAGAAGGGCGCAGATCTGCTGGTCCCGGTCTGCGAGCGCGGCATCTCGCTGCAGATCGTGGTTCGCTGCCTCGTACTCGCGACGGGCTTCCTGGATGAGCTCGACGACTGCCCTCTCCTGTCGTGGCTGCTCGCCGAAAGGGCTGGACTGATCGCTTCCGACGTCCGTCAAGAGGGCGATCGCACCGGCGAACAGGACCGCGATCAGCACACCGAGAACGGCCTTGACCCAGGTTGACGTCGACTGGGGAACACTGATCTGCTCGGCGGCGCGCGGGGTTGCCTCGGGCTCCGGACGGGTCGTCTGGCTGACGGCTGCCAGATCACCAGGCACTGCAGTGTCGTCGGTCCATGTCACTCCGTCCCAGTAGCGGATGAGACCTACGTCCCAAGGGTCTGGGTACCACCCCGCCGGTGCGTGCGGACCTGTCATGCTCCATCCCGTTTGTCAGCCCCGTCATCGCCATGGAACCACCGCGAACGGGCTGTGTTCGCGGAATGCGGACGGCCGGGATGGAAAGAAACAAGCAGGCTTGACTGTTTGTGTCGGAAGGCTCATGCTGGTGCGGATGACCACACAGGCAACAGGGGCCGCTCCCGCGCGCACGCCGCAGGGGGAGCGGACGCGCGCGATGCGGCTGCGGCTGCTCGAGGCGACGGTCGACTGCCTCGTCGAGCTCGGATGGGCCGGAACCACCACGACGGTCGTCAGTGAGCGCGCCGGGGTGTCGCGTGGGGCGCAGCTGCACCACTTCCCGAGCAAGCAGGCGCTGGTCGTCGCCGCGGTGGAGCACCTGAGCGAGCGGCGCCGTGACGACATGGTCGCCGCGGCGGCCGACCTGCCCGACCAGGGCCGCACCCGCGCCGTGCTGGACGTGCTGTCCGCGCAGTTCGTCTCTCCGGTCTTCTTCGCCGCCCTCGAGCTGTGGGTCGCCGCGCGCTCCGACGCCGAGCTGCGGTCGGCCGTCGGCCCGCTCGAGCGCCGCATCGGACGCGAGACCCACTCCTACGCGTTGGAGCTGTTCGGGGTCGACGAGTCCCGCGGCGACAACCGCGCCCTGGTGCAGGCCACCCTCGACCTTCTGCGCGGCTTCGGCCTCGCCGCCTCGCTCAGTGACGACAGCCGCCGCCGTGACGCCGTGCTGGACGCCTGGGCCCTCGTTCTCGACGACAAGCTGGAGACTTCATGAGCGACCTTCTCGCCACCGTCATCGCCGACCTCGAGGCCGAGAGCGAGCAGCTCGACTCCTGGGTCGAGTCCCTCGATGCCGACGAGTGGTCCAGCATCACCACCCCGGAGGGCTGGACGATCGCCCACCAGATCGCGCATCTCGCCTGGACCGACGAGGCGTCCGTGACCGCGATCACCGACCCCGAAGCATTCAGCGAGGGCCTGAAGATCGCCGCGGCCAACCCGGCCGGCTACGTCGACGACGCCGCGAACAAGGGGGCGAAGACGCCGCCCGCCGAGCTGCTGCAGAAGTGGCGCGACGGCCGCAAGCGGCTCGCCCGAGAGCTGGCCGCCGTCCCGGACGGCGAGAAGATCGCCTGGTATGGCCCGCCGATGAGCCCGACGTCGATGGCCACCGCGCGGATCATGGAGACCTGGGCACACGGCCACGATGTCGCCGGTGCGCTCGGCATCGTGCCGCCTCAGACCGACCGCTGCAAGCACGTCTGCCACCTCGGCGTGCGCACCCGCGGCTTCGCCTACCTGATGCGCGGCGAGGAGGCGCCGGACGTCGAGGTGCACGTCGCCCTCACCGGACCGAGCGGTGACCTGTGGACCTGGGGATCGCCCGAGGCAGAACAGCGGATCACCGGCTCGGGCTACGACTTCGTGCTCCTGGCCACCCGCCGCCGGCACGTCGAGGACGTCGACGTCCACGCCGAGGGTGACGACGCGGCGTACTGGCTGACGATCATCCAGGCGTTCGCCGGCCTGCCGGGCAACGACCCGCGGCGAGTCTCGGAAGATGCGACATGAGCACTGTGCGGATCGGGAACTGCTCGGGCTACTACGGCGACCGCCTCTCGGCGATGCGCGAGATGCTCGAGGGAGGGGAGCTCGACTACCTCACCGGCGACTACCTGGCCGAGCTGACGATGCTGATCCTCGGGCGCGACCGGATGAAGGACCCGTCGACCGGGTACGCCAAGTCGTTCGTCCAGCAGATGACGGACTGTCTCGCGCTCGCGCATGAGAAGGGCGTCAAGATCGTCACCAATGCCGGCGGACTCAACCCGGCCGGGCTCGCCGAGAAGCTCCGCGAGATCGCGACCGAGCAGGGCGTCGACGTGTCCGTCGCCCACGTCGAGGGCGACGACCTGCGTGAGCGGGCCGAGGAATTCGCGTTCGGCAACGTCCTCACCGCCAACGCCTACCTCGGCGCGTTCGGCATCGCCGAGGCGCTTCGGCAAGGGGCGGACGTCGTCGTCACCGGACGGGTCACCGACGCGTCGGTGGTGGTCGGACCTGCGATCGCTCACCACGACTGGAGCCGCGACGACCTCGACGCCCTCGCCGGCGCGGTCGTCGCGGGGCACGTGATCGAGTGCGGTACCCAAGCCACCGGCGGCAACTTCTCCGGATTCACGGAGATCGACATGAGCACGCCACTTGGGTTCCCGATCGCCGAGGTCGCGGCGGACGGGTCGTGGGTGATCACCAAGCACGACGGCACCGGCGGCGCCGTCACGGTCGACACCGTCACCGCGCAGCTGATGTACGAGGTCGGCGGGCCGGTCTACCTCGGGCCCGATGTCTCGACGCGTCTCGACACCATGACCGTCACCCAGGACGGGCCCGACCGCGTCGCCATCGCCGGAGTCGTCGGTGCGGAGCCGCCGTCCACCACGAAGATCTGTCTCAACACCGTCGGCGGGTTCCGCAACAGCGTGGAGTTCCTGCTCACCGGCCTCGACATCGCGCAGAAGGCCGAGCTGGTGAAGGCCCAGATGGAGGCGGCGTTCGATGCCGGCACCAGGCCCGACGTCGTCGAGTGGAAGCTCGACCGCACGGACGTTCCCGACCCGGAAACCGAAGCCGCCGGCACGTCTCTGCTGCAGTGCCACGTGCGCAGCAACGAGCCGGATCCTGTCGGTCGCTCGTTCAGCGACGCCGCGATCCAGATCGCGCTCGCGTCGTATCCCGGCTTCAGCGTCACCCGTCCGCCGGCCAAGGGCACGCCGTTCGGCGTGTATCGCCCGGCATACGTCCCGCAGACAGAGGTGCCGCACGTCGTGGTGCTCGCCGACGGCACTCGCATCGACATCGAGCCGCCGAAGGACACCACTGATGAGCACGAGGCTCGCGGCGTGGGCGTCACCCTCTCGGAGGAGTGGGTCGACGAGACCGTCCGCGTCCCGCTCGGTCGCCTGGTGCATGCACGATCCGGCGACAAGGGTGGCGATGCGAACCTCGGCGTCTGGATCCCCGCCGACCACCCCGACCGCGATGCGGCGTTCGCCTGGCTGGCGGCCTTCCTCGACGAGGACACCGTGCGCGACCTGCTGCCCGAGGCGGCGACGCTGGACGTCGAGATCCATCCGCTGCCGCACCTCGCGGCCGTCAACGTCGTTATTCACGGACTGCTCGGCGAGGGAGTCTCCTCGTCGACCCGGCTCGACCCCCAGGCCAAAGGACTTGGCGAGTGGCTGCGTGCCCGCGACGCCGCCGTCCCGACCGCCCTGCTGCCCGAGAAGGGAGTCACTTCATGACCATCTTCGACACTCCCGAACGCCTGACGCTTCGTGAGAGCGCGCGGCGTTTCACCGAGCGCGAGATCGCGCCGAACATCGCCCAGTGGGAGGACGACGGAAAGCTGCCGCGCGAGCTGCACGCCAGCGCGGCGAAGGCCGGCCTCATGGGCGTCGCCTTCCCCGAGGAGGTCGGGGGCCAGGGAGGGAACCTCGTCGACGCGGCGGTCGTCACCGAGGGTGTGCTCGATGGCGGCGGCTCCACCGGGCTCCTCGCCTCGCTCTTCACCCATGGCATCGCGATCCCGCACATCGTCCAGAGCGCCAACTCAGACCTGATCGACCGTTACGTCCGGCCGACGCTGGCCGGCGAGATGATCGGCTCGCTCGGCATCACCGAGCCCGGTGCCGGGTCCGACGTAGCCAATCTCCGCACCCGGGCCGAGCGAGACGGCGACCAGTACGTCGTCAACGGCGCCAAGACGTTCATCACGTCGGGCGTGCGGGCCGACTTCGTCACCACCGCGGTGCGCACGGGCGGCGACGGGTACGGCGGCATCAGCCTGCTCGTGATCGACAAGGAGACGCCTGGCTTCACGGTGGCGCGGCCGCTTCGCAAGATGGGATGGCACTGCTCCGACACAGCCGAGCTGGCCTTCGACGACGTCCGGGTGCCCGCCGAGAACCTCGTGGGGGAGGAGAACGGCGGATTCGTGCTGATCATGCAGCAGTTCGTCAACGAGCGGCTCGGCCTCGCCATGCAGGGCGTCGCCACCGCCCAGCGGGCGCTCGTGCTCGCCGCGCAGTACTCCAAGGAGCGTGAGACGTTCGGCAAGCCGTTGGCGTCGCGGCAGGTCATCCGCCACAAGCTCGTCGACATGCACCGCCGCACCGCCGCGGCCCGGGCCTACACGGCGCAGGCGTACGAGCAGGCGGTGAACGGATCGACCACCGACCCTGCCGTCATCGCCGACGCCGTGCTCGCCAAGCGCCAGGCCGTCGACGCCTGCGAGTTCGTGGTGCACGAGGCCGTGCAGATCTTCGGCGGCATGGGCTACATGCGCGAGTCCGAGGTCGAGCGCCACTACCGCGACGCCCGCATCCTCGGCATCGGCGGCGGTGCGAACGAAGTCCTCAACGACCTGGCCGCGAAGATCCTGGGGTACGCATGATTTCCCCACGGAACTGCTCGCCCGTGACGCGACCCCGAAGCACCGGTTTCGAGAGCTCGCACTTCCGAGGGGGCCCCGAATGACAACGACCGTCGACACCACGTCGGAGACGTACCGCGCCAACCGGGAGGCGATGCTGGAGCGCGTCGCCGACCTCGCCGAGCAGAACGCCAAGGCACTCGAAGGCGGCGGCGAGCGCTACGTGACGCGTCACCACGAGCGCGGCAAGCTCACCGCTCGCGAGCGCATCGAGCTGCTGCTCGACCCGGACACCCCGTTCCTCGAGCTGTCGCCGCTGGCGGCGTGGGGCACGGACTTCACCGTGGGCGCGTCCGTCGTCACCGGCATCGGTGTCGTCGAGGGCGTCGAGTGCATGATCGTCGCCAACGACCCGACGGTGAAGGGCGGCACGTCGAACCCGAGCACCCTGAAGAAGGGCTTCCGGGCCGCACAGATCGCGGGGGAGAACGGGCTGCCCAGCATCCAGCTCGTCGAGAGCGGCGGCGCGGACCTGCCGACGCAGAAGGACATCTTCATCCCCGGCGGGGCGTCGTTCCGCAACATCACGCGCGCGAGCGCGGCCAAGCGCCCGACCGTTGCGCTCGTCTTCGGCAACTCCACCGCCGGCGGCGCGTACATCCCGGGCATGAGCGACTACGTCGTCATGGTGAAGGAGGGCGCCAAGGTGTTCCTCGGCGGACCGCCGCTGGTCAAGATGGCGACCGGTGAGGAGTCCGACGACGAGTCGCTCGGTGGCGCCGAGATGCACGCCCGCACGTCCGGCCTGGCCGACTACCTCGCCGTCGACGAGCGCGACGCCATCCGGCTCGGCCGCCAGATCATGCGGCGCATCAACTGGCGCAAGGAAGGCCGGGCTCCCGCGACGGAATTCGCCGAGCCGCGGTACGACGCCGAGGAGCTGCTCGGCATCGTCTCGACCGACCTCAAGGTGCCGTTCGACCCACGCGAGGTGATCGCGCGCATCGTCGACGGGAGCGAGTTCGACGAGTTCAAGCCGCTGTACGGCACGAGTCTGGTCACCGGGTTCGCCCAGCTGCACGGATACCCGATCGGCATCCTCGCCAACGCGCAGGGCGTGCTGTTCAGCGAGGACTCGCAGAAGGCCGCCCAGTTCATCCAGCTCGCCAACCAGATCGACACCCCGCTGCTGTTCCTGCACAACACCACTGGCTACATGGTCGGCGCCGAGTACGAGCAGAAGGGCATCATCAAGCACGGCGCCCAGATGGTGAACGCGGTGTCCAACTCCAAGGTCCCGCACATCTCGATCGTCATCGGCGGGTCGTACGGGGCCGGCAACTACGGCATGAGCGGACGGGCGTACGACCCGCGGTTCATGTTCAGCTGGCCCAACGCGAAGTCGGCGGTCATGGGCCCGGCGCAGCTGGCCGGCGTCATCTCGATCGTCGCGCGTG
>NZ_JBOHDT010000097.1:0-29553 GCF_050700635.1 Aeromicrobium sp. | reverse complement strand
GGTCACGCGCGGCCGGGGCGAGTTCGTCGTCACCGACACCGGGATGGGCACCGAGATCGGCCACATCGCCGACATGCTCGCCAACACCGAGACCAGCAAGACGCCGCTCCAGAAACAGCTGGACGCGCTGTCGAAGATCATCGCCACGATCGCCGCCATCGCGCTGGTGGCCGTGGTCCTGCTCGGGTTGGCCCGAGGGGAGTCCTTCGACACGTTGTTCGTCACCGGTGTGGCGTTGGCCGTGGCCGCGATCCCGACCGGCCTCCCGGCGGTCGTGACGGCGCTGCTGTCGATGGGCACGCGGGACATCGCGCGACGTAACGCGATCGTGAAGCGACTTCCCGCCGTGGAGACGCTGGGCTCGACGTCCGCGATCTGCTCGGACAAGACCGGAACGCTGACCCTCAACAAGATGACCGCTCGGGAGCTGGTCATCCCCGGACACAACCGCTACACCGTCTCGGGCGAGGGCTACAGCACTGCCGGAGAGATCAGCCATGTGGGCGGGCAGAACCACGACCTCGATCCATACCTGCTGCCGATGGTGCTGTGTGCCGACGCCGTGCTCGACGGGGAGAGCCTGATCGGCGACCCCACCGAGGGTGCGCTCATCGTGCTGGGGGCCAAGGGCGGCCTCCACATCGAGGAGACCCGCGCGGCGTTGCCCCGGGTCGGGGAGGTCCCGTTCGACTCCGACTACAAGTTCATGGCGACGTTCCACGAGATGACCGGTGACGACGGACGGCCGGTCGTGCGGTGCTATGTCAAGGGGGCCCCAGACGTCCTGATCGCCCGTGCCAGCACGTTCCGCAACCCCGACGGCACGGTGGTGCCGATCACCGACGACAACCGGCACCTCGCCCTCGAGGCCAACGATGCGATCGCCAACGCCGGCGAGCGGGTCATGGTGGTGGCTCAGCGCGACTTCGACCCCGCCGTGTTCGATCCCGGGGGCGATCTCCTCGGAACAGTGGAGGAACTGACACTGCTGGCGATGGTCGGCATCGTCGACCCGCCGCGACCCGAGGCGAAGACCGCGATCGCCGAGTGCCGCGAGGCGGGGATCCGCGTGCGCATGATCACCGGTGACCACGCCACCACCGCCGCCGCGATCGCCTCCGAGCTCGGGATCGAGGGACGCGCCATCACCGGCAACGAGTTCGCGGCGATGAGCGACGAACTACTGCGCACGGAGATCGACCAGATCGGCGTCGTCGCGCGGGTGGCGCCGGAGGACAAGGTCCGCCTGGTCCGGCTGCTCAAGGAGAAGGGCAACGTGGTCGCGATGACCGGGGACGGCGTGAACGACGCACCGGCCTTGAAGTCAGCCGACATCGGCGTGGCCATGGGGATCACCGGCACTGAGGTCTCCAAGGAGGCCGCGGTGATGATCCTCACCGACGACAACTTCGCGACGATCGTCGGCGCCGTCTCCTACGGACGCACCCTCTACGACAACCTGCTGAAGTACCTCCGGTTCCAGATGTCCACGCTGGTCGCCTACATCGCGGTCTTCCTCGGCGCCGGCATCATCGGTATCGCGAACGGTACGCCGCTCAACCCGCTCCAGATCCTCTGGCTGAACATGGTGGTTGACATCCCGCTCGCGATCGCACTCGGCTTCGACCTGGCCGGAAGGGGTGTGATGTCACGTCCACCGCGGCCGCTCGGCGCTCCAGTGCTGTCGGTCCGCGACTGGGTACGGCTCTGTGTACAGGGGGCGGTGATGACCACGGGCGCGCTGGCGGCCTACCAGATCGGCGACCGCGCAGGCGGGGCCGTCCTGGGCGCGACGATGCTGCTGACCACGCTGTCGCTCTTCCACCTTGCCGCGGCCTTGCTGTGCCGCGACCAGCACAACACGATCTTCACCCGCGAAGCGGTGCCGGGCACCATGCAGCTGAGGCGGTACGGCATCTCGCTCGCGGCCATCTTCCTGGTCACCACGCTGGACTTCATGAACCGGATCTTCGGCACCACGGCGCTGAGCTTCAACCAGTGGTGCATCGCCGTGGGCATCGCCGCGTCGCTCGTGGTGGTCGAGGAGCTCATCAAACTGGTCCTCCGCCACCGCGGGGCGCCCGGCCCCGCAGTGCGCCAGACCCAGTCCCAGTCTGCCGTCCCTTCCGTCGCCTGAGCAAAGGATCACACGATGTCGTTCAACCTCCGCCACCGGAGCTTCCTCAAGGAGCTCGACTTCACTTCGGAGGAGCTGAAGTTCCTGCTCAGGCTCTCGGCCGACCTCAAGTCCGCGAAGTACGCCGGCTTCGAGAAGCCCCGCTTGTCCGACAAGGACATCGCCCTGATCTTCGAGAAGACGTCGACGCGGACACGCACCGCGTTCGAGGTTGCTGCGAAGGACCAGGGCGCTCACGTCACGTACCTCGAGCCGGGTGGCTCGCAGATCGGCCACAAGGAGTCGATGAAGGACACCGCGCGGGTCCTCGGTCGGACGTTCGACGGGATCGAGTACCGCGGTTTTTCGCAGGCGACGGTTGAGACGTTGGGTGAGTACGCCGGCGTGCCGGTCTGGAACGGGCTCACCGACGAGTTTCACCCGACCCAGATCCTCGCCGACGTGCTGACGATGACCGAGCACAGCGACAAGCATCTCGGCGAGATCGCCTTCTGCTACCTCGGGGACGCCCGCAACAACATGGGCAACTCGCTGATGGTCGGGGGCTGCAAGTACGGGATGGACGTCCGGCTGTGCGCTCCCCAGGACCTGTGGCCGCACGACGATCTGGTCGAGACCTGCCGGGGGATCGCGAAGGAGACCGGGGCCCGGCTGACGCTCACGGAGGACGTCGACGAGGGCGTGGCCGGGGTCGACTACCTGTACACCGACGTCTGGGTGTCGATGGGTGAGGACAAGAGCGTCTGGGAGGAGCGGATCAAGCTCCTCACGCCGTACCAGGTGAACAAGGAGCTGGTGGCACGCACCGGGAACCCGAGGGTGAAGTTCATGCACTGCCTGCCGGCCTTCCACAACCGCGAGACGAAGGTGGGGGCGGAGATCTTCGAGCAGTATGGCATGGATGGACTCGAGGTCACCGACGACGTCTTCGAGTCCGAGCACTCGATCGTCTTCGACCAGGCCGAGAACCGCCTGCACACCATCAAGGCCGTCATGGTCGCCACGCTAGGAGACTGAGACATGGCCGAGGACGGGAACCTCTTGCGCGTCGTGGTGGCCTTGGGCGGAAATGCTCTGCTCAGGCGCGGGGAGCCGATGACAGCCGACGTGCAGCGCGAGAACGTGCGCAGCGCGGCCCCGGCACTCGCGGCCATTGCGACGGAGCACGAGCTCGTGCTCTCGCACGGCAACGGCCCACAGGTGGGCCTCCTGGCCCTCCAGTCCGCCGCCTATGCGGACGTGGACCCCTATCCGCTGGACGTGCTCGGCGCGCAGACGGAGGGGATGATCGGCTACGTCCTCGAGCAGGAGCTGCGCAACGTCCTTCCTACCGACGAGCAGTTCGCGACCATCCTCACCATGGTCGAGGTTGACCCCGACGACCCGGCGTTCGCGAACCCCACCAAGTTCGTCGGGCCCGTCTACACCGAGGGGCAGGCGGAGAAGCTCGCGGAGGAGAAGGGTTGGCCCTTCCGGAGGGACGGCGAGTCGTGGCGGCGTGTCGTGCCCTCACCACTTCCGAAGCACATCTTCGAGATCGATCCGATCCGCCGGCTGCTCGACCGCGACGTCGTCGTCATCTGCGCTGGTGGCGGCGGAATCCCCACCTTGGTCTCGCGCGGCGACCGACCGATGCTCTCCGGGGTCGAGGCCGTCATCGACAAGGACCTGGCCAGTGAGCTGCTCGCCCGCGAGGTGGAAGCCGATGTGTTCGTGATGGCCACGGACGTGGACGGGGTCTACACCGACTGGGGCACCCCCGACCAGCGTCGGCTCGACCGGGCGACTCCCAAGGAGCTGCGGGAGCTGGGGCTGCCGGCGGGCTCCATGGGGCCGAAGGTCGAGGCCGCCGCCCACTTCGTCGAGGCGACGGGGAAGACGGCTGCGATCGGGGGACTCGACCAGATCGTGCAGATGGTCGAGGGCACCTCAGGAACCCAGGTGGTGGCCGGATGAGAAGCCAACGGGCGAGTGAGGGGAGATCGACATGACAGCATTCGGCGTCCACTCGGAGGTGGGCCAGCTCAGGAAGGTGATGGTCCATCGGCCCGAGCTCAGCCTGCAGCGGTTGACCCCCACGAACCACGACGGGCTGCTCTTCGACGACGTGCTGTGGGTGGAGCGGGCGCAGTACGAGCACGACAAGTTCGTGGCGAAGATGCGCGAGCGAGGCGTCGAGGTCTTCCTGCTCCGGGACCTGCTCGGGGAGGCCCTTGCGGCAAGCGACAAGGGTCGACGCAAGCTCGTCGAGCTGGCTGCCTCGGAGTTCACCGTCGGCATCTCGATGGTGGACGAGGTGCGGTCTGCGCTGTCCGCGCTGGCCCCGGAGAGGCTCGCCAAGCATCTGATCGGCGGCATGACCGTTGCTGAGTCGGGCCTCGACCTCGGCAAGCTACGGTCGCAGTCGGTCATTGCGGCCGCCGTCGACGACGAGAACCTGTTCGTGATGCCGCCGCTGCCGAACACGCTGTTCACACGAGACTCGTCGTGCTGGATCTACAACGGGGTGACGATCAACCCGATGTTCTGGCCGGCCCGGCGGCTCGAGGCCTACAACGTCGCCGCGATCTACCGCTACCACCCGATGTTCGCCGAAGCCGACTTCGACTTCTGGTATCCCCAGCTCGGCGACGACGACCGCTTCAACGCCATCGACTTCGGCCGGGCGTCGTTGGAGGGCGGCGACGTGCAGCCGATCGGCAACGGAACCGTACTCATCGGCATGAGCGAGCGATCCCAGGCCCGGATGATCGAGCAGGTGGCCAGGGCGTTGTTCGCCAAGGGCGCGGCCGAGCGGGTCGTGGCCGTGGTGATGACGAAGGACCGCGCCCACATGCACCTCGACACGGTGTTCACGATGCTCGATCGCGACGCGGTCACGGTCTACCCGCGGGTGATGGACAAGGTGCGGGCGATCAGCCTCCGCCCGGGCGTGAACGGCGCGGAGTTCCATGTCACCGAGGAGGAGGGGTTCCTGTCCACGGTCGCCGACGCCCTCGGCGTCTCCGACCTGCGGGTGATCGAGACCGGCGGTGACGCCTACCAGCAGGAGCGGGAGCAGTGGGACGACGGCAACAACGTGGTCGCCATGGAGCCGGGTGTCGTCGTGGCGTACGAGCGCAACACCTACACCATCGCGAAGATGCGCGAGGCCGGCATCGAGGTGATCACGATCGAGGGGTTCGAGCTGGGCAAGGGCCGCGGTGGCGGCCACTGCATGACGTGCCCCCTGCTGCGAGATCCGCTGTGAGAGAGGAGGGCCAATGAGCACCGCAGTCCGCTGGCTCATCGCCGCTCTGGCGATCCTTCTCGTGCTGGCCCTGCTTGTCTGGGCGCGCGGCACGGAGCACCAGCGCGGCGACGACGTCGGCGCGTTCGGGATCGCCCGGACCGTCGCCGGTTCCGTAGGCCGCCATGGCGCGTGACCGTCCTCGGGACCGGGTCCCGCGGCCCCCCAGTCTCCTCGACGCACTGCTCCCGATCGTCGTCCTGATCGGGCTGCTCGCGCTGACCATCGCGCTGTTCGCGGTGAGCGCCACGGACGGGCCGCTCCAGGTGGCGTTGCTGTTGAGCGCGGCGTTCGCGAGCCTCGTCGCGTTCAAGAACGGATACACGGTCGCCTCGGTCGCCGAGGCAGCCGTGGGCGGCGTGACGGCCGCGATGAGCGCGGTCTTCATCCTGCTCGCGGTCGGCTCCCTGATCGGCACCTGGAACATGGCCGGGACCATTCCGACCGTCGTCGACTACGGCATCAGCCTGGTCAGCCCGACCTGGTTCTACTTCACCGCCGCCGCCGTGTGCGCCCTCGTGGGGATGGTGACCGGCAGCTCGTGGACCACCGTGGGCACGCTGGGGGTCGCGTTCGTCGGCATGAGCAACGTCCTCGGCCTCAATGAGGCGATCGCCGCCGGTGCCGTGATCTGCGGCGCCTACTTCGGCGACAAGATGACGCCGCTGTCCGAAACCACGATCCTGGTGCCGCAGCTGGTCGGCGGAGGCCTCACGGTCGGGCAGCACGTGCGGAACATGATCGAAGGTTCCCCGGGCGGATGGCCCCTGGGAGGACGACGCCCCGATCTCCACGCTGTCGACCGTAACCGGAGGAGAGACCCATGACTGATCCGACCACGACGGCGCCGGTCGAGCCGCGGCGGGGTTTCAGCCTCCCGTCGGCATACACCATCCTGTTCGCGCTGATCGTCCTGATGGCGATCGCGACCTGGATCGTCCCCGCCGGCCTGTACGACCTCAACGAGGAGGGAAGCCCGATCCCGGGCACCTACCACTCGGTCGAGACGAACCCGGCACGAATCCTGGTCGACTCGCTCACCGCACCGATCAACGGTCTCTATGGCATCGAGGATTCCAAGGGGAACATCAACTACTACAACTCGGGCACGCTGTTCGGCGCGATCGACGTGGCCCTGTTCATCATCGTGATCGGGGGGTTCCTCGGCGTGACCATGCGGACCGGCGCGATCCAGGCCGGGATCGGCGGCCTGGTGACGCGCCTGGAGGGTCGGGAGCGGTGGATGATCCCGATCCTGATGACGGTCTTCGCGATCGGCGGCACGACGTACGGCATGGCCGAGGAGAGCCTGGCGTTCTACACGCTCGTCATCGCGGTGATGATTGCGGCCGGGTATGACGCCCTCACCGGCGCCGCGGTCGTGCTCTTGGGGTGCGGCATCGGCACATACGGTTCGACGATCAACCCGTTTGCCACCGGGATCGCGTCCGGTTTCGCCGGGGTCTCGATCAGCGACGGCCTGGTGTTGCGCCTGGTCCTCCTGGTCGTCGCCCTGGTGATTGGCATCTTCTTCGTGCTCCGGTACGCCGACCGGGTCAAGGCGGATCCTTCTCGCTCCGTCGTGGCGAACATGCGGGAGGAGAACGCCCGCCACTTCAGCGTCGGCACCGGCGAGGACAAGGCGGTCATGACCGGTCGCCACAAGGGGATCCTTCTGACGTTCGCCATGGCCTTCGTCCTGATGATGTACGGAGTCATCCCGTGGGAGGACCTCGGCATCGGCCTCCCCACACTGTGGTGGTGGTTCCCCGAGATGACCGCGTCCTTCATCCTCTTCAGCATCGTCATCGGCATCATCGGCCGGATGTCCGAGGAAGACCTCACGAGCTCGTTCGTCGCCGGCGCCCGCGACCTGCTCGGCGTCGCCCTCATCATCGGCATCGCGCGCGGCATCACCGTGATCATGAACAACGGCCAGATCACCGACACGGTCCTGAACTGGGCCGAGCAGGCCCTCGGCGACGTCGGCCAAGTCGGCTTCGCGACCGTGATGTTCCTGCTGTTCCTGCCGCTGTCGTTCCTGATCCCGTCCTCGTCGGGCCTCGCCACCGTCGCGATGCCGATCATGAGCCCGCTGGCGTCGTTCGCCAACGTCCCGCCGGAGCTGGTCGTCACGGCGTTCCAGAGCGCCTCGGGCATCATGAACCTCTTCATCCCGACCTCTGCGGTCGTCATGGGTGGGCTCGCGATCGCCAGGGTCCCGTACGGCGCCTACCTGAGATGGGTCTGGCCCATGCTGGCCATGCTCGCGGTGCTCAGCGTGGTCGGGCTGGCCGCGGGAGCACTGCTCACGTGAGCTTGCTCTGGAGAGATGTCCGGCCGTGACGACGAAAACCGACAATGCGCTTCATGCGTGAGGAGTGAACGATGACGACCTTCTCGGTGTGGAAGTTCGACGAACCGGGGGGCGCGGAGCACGCGGCCTCGCTCCTCGAGAGCGCCGAGGCTGACAGACTGGTCAAGATCGTCGACCACGCAGTCTTGTCCTGGCCCCCCGGCGCCGACAAGCCCGAGACTCACCACAAGCACGACGACCCCAAGCGCGGCGCAGCCTGGGGCGCGCTCTGGGGCATCCTCACCGGCGCGCTCTTCGCGGTGCCGCTCGTCGGCGCCGCCGCGGGCGTCGCGATCGGCGCGCTGGCCAAGGCGACGGACGGCACCGGAATCACCAAGGACGACCTGACTCGGATCCGCACCGAGGTCGTCCCTGGCACGTCGGCGCTGTTCCTGGTCACCGACGAGGGCAACCTGGACCGGCTGGGAGAGCGCCTCCGGGGCACCGACAAGACGTTGCTCACCACCAACTTCACCGAAGCCGAACGCGCCACGCTGATGGAAACCTTCGGCGGGACCTGACCATGCTCGCCCGATGACGTCACCGCGGAGCACCGGCCGCCGCGACCCCCTGGGACTGGTCACCGGCGGCGAGGGCATGATCACCGGTACCGTCGTGTCCGCCGCGGTGATCGCTTATGGCGGCAACACCATCGACTCCATCGCGAAGCTGACCGCCGCGATCCTCGGGACCGTCGCGGTCTACTGGCTGGCCCACCTGCACGCCGTAACGATCGGCAGCTCGCTGACGCACCGTCACCACCCGCTCAAGGCGATGCGGCGCGCCCTCGCCGAAACCTGGCCGATCGCCGGGGCGTCCGTGATGCCCGTGGTGGTCCTGCTGGTCAGCGCCCTGCTTGGCGCGGACCTGCGCACCGCGGCGTGGACCGCGCTGCTGGCGACCATCGCGCTGCTCACGGCGTACAGCTACCTGGCCGGCGCGCGTGGCGGCCTCGACACCTGGGGCCGGATCGCCAGCGCGGCCGCAGGGGCCGCGCTCGGCATCCTCGTCGCACTCCTCAAGGTCGCGCTGCACTGATCGACTGCGTCGGTAGTTCCCGCGACGCGCAGCGCGGTGCCGCTGAGCAGCGCGGTCTCCCCTGGCGCAATCCCCCGTTCCGGGTGAACCGTGACCCGCCTGTCGGTCATACCTTGGGTCATGACTGGACCATGGGCGGCGGCCGCGAACGTATCCGGATGACCCAGGAGCGGAGAATGATGGTCGAAGGCGAGGAGACCCCGGGGCGGCAGGACGTGAGCCAGACAAGGCGAACGCTGTCAGTGCGCCAGGCAGCGTTCATTGGCGTCGGCTCCATGGTCGGCGCCGGAATCTTCGCGCTGCTCGGCGCGGCGGGCGAGGTTGCCGGCTCGGCAGTCTGGATCTCGTTCCTCTTCGCGGGCGGTGTCGCCGCGCTGCAGGGCTACTCCTTCGCCAAGCTGGGTGCCCGATACCCGTCCGCCGGCGGGTTCCTCGAGTACGTCATCCGAGGGTGGGGCCAGGGGCACTTCACCGGCGTCATCGCCTGGATGCTCTTTGCCGTCAACGCGATCATCACCGCGATGGTCGCGGTCTCGTTCGGCAGCTACGCCAGCTCCGCAGTCGCCGACAACGACGACTGGATCATCGCGTTCGCCATCCTCATCGTGCTGGTGATGGCGGCTCTGAACGTTTTCGGGTCGCACGCGGTCGCCCGGGCCCAGACCGTCGTCGTCATCGTCGTCGTCGGGATCCTGACCATCTTCTCGGTCACGACGCTGGCCAACATGAACATCGACCTGCTGGCATTCTCGGGCTATCCGTCGGTGCGGCAGATCGTGTCCAGCGTGGCGCTGACCTTTTTCGCCTTCCTCGGCTTCGGTGTCATCACCTTCACCGCCAAGGATCTGGGCGACCCCAGTCACCAACTCCCCAAGGCTGTCTACCTCGCGCTGGGCATCGCCACGGTGGTGTACGTCGCCGTGGCGCTCGGAGTGTTCGGCACGCTGAGCGTCGATGAGGTCATCGACTCCGGCGGCACGGCGCTGGCTGTCGCTGCGGAGCCGGTGCTCGGCGCCGCCGGTTACTGGCTGATGACGGTCACAGCACTGTTCGCCACCGCGGGCGCGACCAACTCGGGGCTCTACCCGGCAGCCGGGCTTTGTGACGAGATGGCCGCCGTTGGGCAGTTCCCGCCCATGATGAGCCGACGGGTCGGTCAGCGTGCCCCGATGGGCATCGTCGCGACGGCGATCGCGGCGATCGTCCTCGCCGTCTTCTTCGACCTGAACGCGATCGCGTCCATCGGCAGTGCTGTCGCGCTGGTCGTGTTCACGCTGGTGACCTTCGGTCACTTCCGGATCCGGAACGAGACGGGCGCACGGGCGTGGCTGCTCATTCTGGCCGATGTCACGACGCTGGTGGTCCTCGCCGCCTTTGCCGCCACCACCCTGGTCGAGGAGCCGGCCACGGCCGTGGCGCTGGTGGTGATCCTGCTGATAAGTGTGGCGCTGGACCTGGCGTGGAAGCGTCGACGCGCATCGACGCCCTCAGCGACACACGGGCAAGCGGACACGTGATCGGTAGACAAACCGGGCCCTTCGTCGGAAAGGTCTGATGGCGCACCGTGTGATCTCAAGAGATCCCGGCTGCCCGGACCCGAAATGCGACACGGGTTCTCATCAACGGCGCGGTCCTGTCCGTGTAGTCCCGGCAACCACCTGACCACCTGCCTCAACGCTCACCCGATAGCGGAGGACTGCGTCGAACAGATAGCCATGGTCGTTGTCGGCAGCCCGCTCCGGCTGTCGACGACCGTCGCTGTCGGTGGCTCGAACCAGCACGTCGTGTCGTCCGGACGTACGGGGAATCCACCCGAACTCCCAGCCGACCCAGCACGACTTCCTGTTGTCACCGGTGAGGACGGCTTCGTCCCAGGTCTCACCACCGTCGGTGCTGACCTCGACGTATGCCACCGATGCCTCGCCGGACCAAGCTCGGCCGCGAAGCTGCGAGTATCGACCGACTTCGGGCTGGTCCACGGCGTCCAAGGTGCTCTTGACCGGCATACGCGTCAGCGGAGGCTCCGCACCGGTCCGGCCCTTGCCGCTCATCCGATACCACCGGGTGTTCCAAGGCGAGATCATCTCCGCGGTGCTGACCTGCAGCGAACCGAGCCACTTGATGCTGGCGATCCCGACCCAGCCGGGCACGACCAGGCGGGCCGGGTACCCGTGGTCGGCTGGCAGCTCGACACCGTTCATCTCCCAGGCGACCAGGACGTCGTCGAGCGCCTTGTCGATCGGCAGTGGACGACGGACTCGCCCATGGTCCACGCCGTCCTCCACGTACGGCTCGTCGAGACCGACACCCATCACCTGACAAACCGACCGCGCCAAACCGGTGTGCTGCAGCACCGTTCCCAGCGGCACACCGGTCCACCGGGCCAGCCCGACAGCTCCCGTCCCCCACTGGGTCCCTGGGCGCCGGATCCCCTGCTGCTCCGCGAAGTACCGGCGCCCGTTGCCGGTGCACTCCAGTGCGCACTCGAGCGTCGTGGCTCCGAGCTCCTTGAGCTCGTCGAGGGAGTAGGACGCCTCCCGGGTCACGCCGTCGCCGCCGACGAGCAGACGCCATGATGTTCCGTCGATCGGGGGTGGCCGGGTGTGGTTGCGAACGAAGAACCGCTCGTTCGGCGTCACGTATGGCACGTCATCGGCCCAAAGCGTCTCGACATCCGTGCCGTGCCGGACGAACCCGTCGCTCTGTGGGTTCACGGAATCGCGCAGCATGGTCATACCGACGCCGCAAGAGTGCCGAACGCACTGCGATGGAGGCGACTCATACGGACGCTCCTCGCCGACGTCGTACGAGAGCATCGACGGCGGGACGCGTCGACGCGAGCCAGTCGGCATACGCAGCGGGGTCGCCGTGCCGGTTGTCGATCACATAGAGTCCCCGGACCGTGGTGGCCCCGATCTCGGTGAGCACAGGACGCAGCATCAGCTCGGGCGCCAGTGTGTGCCCCCGACCCGCCCCGAGCATGAGCGGCACCGCAACCCCGGTGAGCCCGTCGGTTGCGAAGCGGTCGAGGAACAACTTGAGAAGGCCGCTGTAGCTGCCCTTGTACGTCGGACTTCCCACCACGACGAGGTCGGCCCGTCCGACTTCAGACACGAGCTCGGCCACGGTCGGGTCGTCCCAATCGAAGAGGGAGGCGCCGAGCGTGACCAGGTCGACGACCAGTCCAGGCTCCTGCCCGCTGAGCTCGCGGGCCATCCGCATGGCCGACGCCAGAGTCCGGGAGAACGGCTTCGGGTTTCCGACGACCACGGCCGTGCGTGCTGGCCGTCCGGCCGCCTTCGCGCCGATCATCCGGTCTGGCCCAGAGCGGTGACCACGCCCGGAAGGCTGCGACGTTTGGTGCGCTTCATCACGTGTCCCCCAAGTCGACTATGTCTACTGACTTAATACGGATAGTAGGACACAGTCCGCCACTATCAAAGAATTGGGGTCCGCCTTCCGGGACGAAGCGTGGGGTAACGACAACTCGCGCGTTGGGTCCACTCGCGCGTTCGGTCAATCTGCCGTCGCCGCACTCTGCGGTGCGCAGTTCAGCCGTCGGATCGTTCCTTGACGGCTGCGCGGATCGTCGAGGCGGAGACGCCCGCCTCGGCGCTGATCTCGTCGTACGACATGCCTGCCTCGACCGCGGCGACGAGGGCGTCAGACCAGGCCCTCCGAACATCTGCCAGCCCGGAGTCGTAGGCCTCACGGGCCGCGCGAAGCCGCGCGGGCACGGTCTCGTCGTACTCGGGGCGGTGGCGGAACGGCACGCTGTCACGATAGCGGCGCGCTGAGCCCCTTTTTTGAGACGAAGGGCGACGTCGCGGCCCGGAGGAGGGCGCCGTAGCCGACACCGAACGGGAGCTCGTCGCCGACGGAGATCTCGTGGTCACCGAGGTCGAGCACGAGGTGGTCGCTGCTCATCCCCAGGATCGTGATGCCCGGCGGCGGAGTGAGGCCGTCGGGATCGGTGTCCTGGCGCCCGAGGGCGACGATGGCCTGCCGGACGAGCTCGCCGTTGCGGCGGGTCGGAGGGGTTCCGAAGGCCGCCTGGGCGGTGTCACCCCAAGGCAACGCGGGCTTGGTCTTCACCTCGATCACCTCGGCGACCAGGGTGAACGCGTCGGTGCGGAGACCGTCGAGCGCGCGCCGATGCAGCGGTTCGTTACCGAGCAGGATGGCCTCGCCGAGACGCAGGTTGTTGATGCGTCCCGAGTCGGCGGTGCTCAGCGCCCAGTCGAGGTTCGCGGAGTTGCCGCCCGAGACGATCGACAGTCCCCGGTCGCAGCCGGACTCCACCTTCTCGACGAGACGTGACAGCTCGTCCATCTTGACCTGGTCCGGCGCGACGCCGCTCTGGCACGCCAGGTTGGTTCCCAGACCAGCGAGCTCGACTCCGGGGGTCTTGACGACGCGGCGGCACAGGTCGAAGACGTCAACCACGGGCACGCCCTCGCGCAGGTCACCCAGCTCGACCATCACCACGACGGCGTGCGTCGTGCCCTGGTCGAGCGCGGCGGCAGCCAGGCTGTCGATGACCACTGCCTCGGTGTTCAGGCTGATGTCGGCGTCACGCACCACCAGGTGGGCCTGACTCACCATCGGAGAACGGATCAAGGTGGTGCAGGTCGGGATGCCGCCGGCCCCGAGCCGGGCCAGGTTCTCGATCCGCGAGTCACCCAGCCCGGTGGCGCCGCCACGCAGCATCGCGGCGCCGACTCCGGGCGAGCCCAGCGAGGCTTTCGTGATGCCGGTGACGGCTATGCCCAGGGGCTCCAGCTGTGCGACGAGGGTGCGGGTGTTGTGCGCTATGGCCTCGAGATCGATCTCGAGACGCGGCGCCGTCATCGGCGCGCGGAAGCGCGCGCTGCCAATGCTGGGAATGCGGTCAGCGCCATGTCGACGAGCCGGTCGATGGGACGCGTCAGCGGATCGGTGGCGGGCAGGCCGAGATCGCGCTCCAGCCCGGCGATCGCCGAACCGACCTCGTCGTCGGTGAGGTTCTCGTGGTTGACGGTGATGCCGATGACCCTGGTGTCGATGAACGCCTCGATCAGCTTCACTTCGCTGGCCGCGGTCGGCATGGCGACCATCGGGAAGTCGCCGAGCATCACGCGTCCGGGGGCGTGCTGCACGATGACACCGGCTGGCCGGCTGCCGCGGAGGATGTGGGCCGACGTCATGTAGGCCGGGTGGCTCAGCGCGCCCTGACCCTCGACGATGATGACGTCCGGGTCCTCGCCCTCGAAGGCGGCCACGACCTGGTTCTCGACCTCGCCGGAGCAGAACTGCGGGACGAGCGCGTCGAGAGCCACGCCGTACTTGCCGCCCTGGATGAGGGTCGTCTGGCCGGTGCCGACCATGACGGCCTTGACGCCGCGGTCGTTCAGCGCCTGGACGAGCAGGGTTGCCGTGGTCCGCTTGCCGATGGCGCCGTCGGTGCCCAGGACCGCGATGCGCGGGCAGGTGACGTCGAAGATCCGGCCCGAGAAGAGGTGCAGGTCGCGCTTCTCCTTGGGACGTCGGACGTCGGTGATCGTCACGCCGGCCAGCAGGCTCGCGGCCACGAACTCGGGGTCGTCGTTCAGGAACTCGTGCAGGCCGTTGATGATGTGCATGCCGCGGGCGATCCCGTCGAGCAGCACCTCTCGCTGTGCCGCCGACAGTAGTCCGTCGGCCGGCGCCACACCGCAGATGAGGTAGTCGGGTACGCCGCCGGCGTGCGCGATGGCATCGGCCAGATTCGCCAGCACGGGGATGCCGTTGGCGGTGCCGTCGAGGAACTCCCCGGCGTCAGCTCCGACCTGCCGGCTGTCGATGACGCTGAGGATCGAGTACTTCTCCGAGTGACGCACCAAGCCGTTGGCCGTCTTGCCGTCCTGTTCGCCGAACTGGCCTTCGCAGTAGACGACGGCCGACGTGCCGACTGGCTTCGAGACGGTCTGGTCGAAGGTCGGCTGGTGGGTCTGGGCAGGCCGGGGCGCGTCGGGAAGCAGGGCGGTCATGGGTCTCCTCTGAAGGACGTTCAGAGGAGGCGAAAGGAGTATGGGCGGGGCATGAAGCCGCCGCAGTCACGAGAAGTCTTCCCTGATCACCGGCGAGCTTGCCGGTACCACGAATCCTACCTGACGAATGCCGCCGCCGACGCCACTCAGCACGCCCTCGCCTCCCGGCTCGGCCGCCGACTCGCCAGTAGGGTTGGAGCGTGAGCGCAACACCCAGTCGCATCTTCCTGTCCCGCATCGTCGGGCAGGCGGTGTTCGACCCTGCGGGCGACCAGGTGGGCAAGCTCCGCGACGTCGTGGTGGCCGTCCGTTCCGACCGCAAACGGCCCAGGGTTCTCGGGCTCGTGGTCGAGGTGCTCGGTCGCCGGCGCGTGTTCCTGCCCATCACCCGAGTCACGTCGCTCGACACCGGACAGGTCATCACCACCGGTGTCATGAACGTCCGCAAGTTTCAGAAGCGCAGCACCGAGACCCTCGCCATCCACGAGCTCCTCGACCGCACCGTCACGCTCGCCGACGCACGCCGCGGCATCGTCTACGACCTCTCGATGGAGCAGGACTCCCGCCGCGACTGGTTCATCACCCACGTCGCCGTGCACGAGAGCGGCAAGCGGTTCAGACGTCGCGGGCCCAACCACGTGCTCGAGTGGGGTGACGTCAGCGGGCTCACGACCGAGGAGTCCGGCCAAGGGGCCACCCACCTGCTCGCCACCATGGACGAGATGCGACCGGCCGACCTCGCCAACGCCCTGCTGGACCTGCAACCGAAACGTCGCACCGAGGTCGCCGCAGAGCTCGGCGACGATCGCCTCGCCGACCTGCTCGAGGAGCTGCCCGACGCGATCCAGGTCGAGATCCTCGGCGTCCTCGATCCCGAGCGGGCCGCCGACGTGCTCGAGGAGATGGATCCCGACGACGCCGCCGACCTCCTCGGCGAGCTCCCACCCACCACCAGCGAGGAGCTGCTCCAGCTGATGGAGCCGGAGGACGCCGACGACGTCCGTCGCCTGCTCGTCTACGAGGACCGCACCGCCGGTGGCATGATGACCACCGAACCGGTCATCCTCCCGCCCGACGCCACACTCGCCGAGGCGCTGGCCCGCGTGCGGGAGCAGGAGATCGGTCCGGCCCTGGCCTCGACGGTCTACGTGTGTCGCCCACCGATCGAGACCCCCACCGGACGCTTCCTCGGCGTGGTGCACTTCCAGGCACTGCTGCGCGAGCCGCCGTCGACGCTGGTCGGCGCGCTGGCCGACAACGACATCGAGTGGCCGAGGCCCGACGCCTCCTTGGAGGTCGTCGCCAGTCTGCTGGCCTCCTACGACATGGTGGCGCTGCCGGTTGTCGACGACAACGCGCACCTGCTGGGAGTCGTCACGATCGACGACGTCCTCGACCACCTGCTGCCCGAGGACTGGCGCGAACGCGGCGACCTCGGCGCGAGGGAGGTGGCCACCGGTGGATGAGCGCAGCCGGCTGGACCAGCCGAAGAGCCGCCGCCGGTCCCTTCGGCCCCGCACCGACGGCGACCGCCTCGGCCGCTTCTCCGAGAGGTTCGCACGGTTCATGGGAACGGCCACGTTCCTCGCATGGATGACCGTCGTGGTCATCGTGTGGGTCTCCTGGAACGCGTCATGGGGTCCCGACCGGCCCCGCTGGGACGAGTACCCGTTCATCTTCCTGACGCTCATCCTGTCGCTGCAGGCCTCGTACGCTGCACCCCTCATCCTGCTCGCGCAGAACCGTCAGGAATCGCGCGATCGCGTGCAGCAGGAGCAGGATCGCGATGCCAACGCGCAATCGCACGCCGACATGGAGTTCCTGGCGCGCGAGGTGGCCAGTCTTCGGCTCGGCATCGGCGAGGTCGCCACCCGCGACTTCATCCGCGGCGAGCTGCGCGGAATCGTCGAGTCACTGGAGCCGGACGACGAGTCCGAGTCCGACGACTGAACCGTTACATCGGCATCGCTTCGAACACCTGGATGGCGGGGACGGTCGGGTGGGACAGGGCGATCTTCTCCGCCTCGTCGATGTCCAGGGCGTTGATCAGGGTGTACCCGGTCACGCCATCGGCGTCCAGTGGGAGCTCCGTGGTGCCACCCGAGGTGACTTCCCGGCCCTGACCGAACGGGTTGCCGGCGTCGACGACCTTGTCGCCGAGCGAGGTGAACCACTCGCCCCAGGCGGCCATGCTTTCGTCGGTTGGCACCATGTCGCGGCTTCCGCGGTAGAGCAGCACGAACTTCTTCATGATCATCAGTCCTCTTTCGTGGTGGTGTCGTTTCGGGTGAGGTAGTCGGTGTAGTTGGCCAGCGACTCGTCGTCGCTGCCCCAGTACGTGTGGAACTGCGCCAGCCAGTCCTGGAGACTCCGCATCGATCCGCGATCGAGGGTGAGGAACGTGGTTCGGCCGGTCTTCTTGCGCGTGACGAGGCCGGCGTTCTCAAGGACCTTGACGTGCTTGTGGATCGCCGGCAGCGACAGCTGCCGCATGTCGGCGAGCTGGCTGATCGCGCACGGCTGTAGGCCGAGCACGTAGACCATCTCCCGCCGGTGCTTGTTGGCCAGGGCCTCCAGCACCTCGTCGAGATCCTGCGGAATCATCTGCATCCAATCGATTAACTTCTGAGTTAACTATAACACACCACGGCGCAGGGGCAACGGCTCACACCGGCCCCGTACGATGGGTTGCATGGCAGTGGTGACAGAGGACCAGGTTCGTGAGGCGCTCGCGAGCGTCAATGACCCTGAGATCAAGCGACCGATCACCGAGCTCGGCATGGTCGAGGCGATCACGATCGCGGAGGCGAGCATCACGGTCCGGCTGCTGCTCACCGTGGCCGGCTGCCCACTCAAGGACACGCTGAACCGCGACATCACCGCAGCCGTCAAGACGATCGCCCCCGACGCAGACGTCGTCGTCGACATGGGCGTCATGAGCGACGAGCAGCGCAAGGGCATGCAGGAGATGCTGCGCGGCGGCCGCACCGAGCGCGAGATCCCGTTCGCGCAGCCCGGCTCGCTCACAAAGGTGCTGGCGATCGCCTCCGGCAAGGGGGGCGTCGGCAAGTCGTCCGTCACCGTCAACATCGCACTCGCGATGGCGGAGCGCGGCCTGAAGGTCGGGATCATCGACGCCGACATCTACGGACACTCCATCCCCGACATGCTCGGCGTGGGCGACCTGCGTCCCACCCAGGTCGAGGACATGATCATGCCGGTCCCGGTCAAGGGCATCCAGGTCATGAGCATCGGCATGCTCAAGCCCCGCAAGGACCAGGTCGTCGCCTGGCGCGGCCCCATGCTCGACCGTGCGCTGGTGCAGATGCTCAGCGACGTCTACTGGGGCGATCTCGACGCCCTGCTGCTCGACCTGCCGCCCGGAACAGGTGACATCGCCATCAGCCTCGGCCAGCACCTCCCCAATGCCGAGGTCCTGGTCGTCACCACGCCGCAACCGGCCGCAGCCATCGTGGCCGAGCGGGCCGGCACGATGGCCTCGATGATGCACCAGCGCGTCGTGGGCATCGTGGAGAACATGTCGTACCTCGTCACGCCTTCTGGCGACCGCATGGAGATCTTCGGGTCGGGCGGCGCGGCGACCGTGGCCGAGACGTTGAGCGGGCGCTTCGGCTATGACGTCGCGGTGCTCGGGCAGGTCCCGCTCGACGAGAAGCTCCGCGAGGGTGGCGACACCGGCGAGCCGATCATCCTCACCGATCCGGACTCCGAGTCCGCCAAGGTGCTCCGCGGTGTGGCCGACCGCCTCAGCGGACGCTCACGCGGCCTGGCCGGTATGCAGCTCGGCCTCTCCCCCGCCAGCAAGTAGGACACGCCACCGTGTTCGGCATGGGCTGGCCCGAGCTGATCACCGTCGGCATCGTCGGCGTCATCGTGTTCGGGCCCGACAAGCTGCCCGACATCGCCCGACAGGTCGGCCGCTTCATCCGCACGGTGCGACGCATGGCCGAGAACGCCAAGGACGACCTCGGCAAGGAGATCGGCCAGGACTTCTCCGGCCTTCAGCTGCGCGACCTCGACCCGCGTGAAGTGGTGCGGCGCAACATCCTCGACTTCGACGACGACGCCACACCGTCCCAGATCGAGGCGTCGCGCGAGCTGCGCCCGGGTGAGAAGCCGCCGTTCGACCCGGACGCGACGTAGCCGTGCCATGGAGATCGTCCAGACCAACGGGCTCGACATCTCCTACCAGCGCGTCGGCGCCGGACCACCGCTGGTGTTCGTGCACGGAGCGGCCGGCGGCGCCCGCATGTGGGACCCTCAGCTCGCCGGGCTGGCCGATGAGTTCACGGTCGTCGCCTGGGACGAGCCGGGTACCGGCCGGTCATCGGACGTCCCCGACGGCTTCGGCCTGACCGACTACGCGCACTGCCTCGCGGCGCTGATCGAGGCGATCTCGCTCGGACCGGCGCACGTCGCCGGGCTGTCGTGGGGCGGCACCGTCGTGCTGGAGCTGTATCGACACCATCCGGAGCTGGTCGCGACGCTGATCCTCGTCGATACCTACGCCGGTTGGAAGGGTTCGTTGTCCGAGGACGAGGTGCAGGCGCGGGTCGCCGGCGCGCGCCAGATGCTCGCAGCACCGGCACAGGAATTCGACCCCACCCTTCCCGGGCTCTTCGCCGGCGATCCACCGGCGGAGTTCCTGCCGCTGCTCGAGGCGACCTCCGCGGACGTCCGGCCCGCGAGCCTGGAGAAGCAGCTGTTCACCATGGCCGAGACCGACCAGCGTGCCCTGCTCCCACACATCGCCGTTCCTACGCTGCTGATCTGGGGCGAGCTGGACGCGAGGTCACCGCTCAGCGTCGCGCGCCAGTTCGAGCAGGCGATTCCGGACGCCGAGCTCGTCGTCATCCCGGAAGCGGGGCACGTCAGCAACCTCGAACGGCCCGAGCCGTTCAATCAGGCCGTGCGCGAGTTCTCCCGGACCCATCCGCCCGCCCACGGCTAGGGCGATGCAGACATCCAGGTCGTCATGCGGCTGAGACCTGCCCCGATCCGGTCGACGGGATCGGGCCGGTCGGCCGGACGCGGCAGGTCCGAGATGGCCAGACCGATCCGGTTGTCGTCGAGCTCGGTGACGATCGTGTAGATGACGCCGCCTGAGTCCCAGGTGATGACCCGTGGCCGTTCCTCGCGCACCCACACCGGATGCTGGGCCAGATCGCGACGGTCGAACCCCTCGACGGCTCGCGGATCGAGCGAACCACTCTGCTCGTACAGGTGGAGCGAGTCGACCCCGTCGGAGTAGACGAGCGTCACCGTCTCCCCGTCGTTGCCGTAACGACCGGCCACCCGCTCGAGGCCCCCGCCAAGACGGGCGTGGCAGGGCCAGCCGTAGTCGTCCAGCTCGGCCATCGCCGAGATGGTCAACGAGCCGGACGGACGTTGACCCGGTGCGGTGTACTCGGCGGCGAACTCGTCGAACGGCGGCGTGACCTCGTCCGTGGAGTCCTCGACCGGTCCCACGACGTAGGCGACGGCCACCACGGCCATCGAGGCGCCGAGCAGGACGAAGCCCACACCGAGGCGCGACCACCAAGCCGAACGACCGGGTGACGCATGAGGCACGGTGCTCAGCGAGGCGACCAGGTGAGGCGGAGGCTCGGGATGACCGACGTCGCGCATCCGTGACTTGAGCAGCCGCTGCTGCCGGACGGCCTGCCGGCAGGCTTCGCAGTCCTCGAGGTGCAGCTCGACGGCGCGCATGGACGCCGGCGAGAGCTGCCCGTCCACGAACGCTGCGACATCTTTACCGAGGTGTGGCACTCAGACTCCGATCGCACCGAGGAACCTGGTGCGACCGCGACCCGGCGCCCGGTGGGCGAGCGCGTCACGCAGCTGGGTGCGACCGCGGTGGATGCGGGACCGGACGGTGCCGAGCTTGATGCCGAGCACCGTGGCGATCTCTTCGTACGACAGCCCCTCCACGTCGCAGAGCACGACCGCGACCCGGAACTCCTCCGGGAGCGAGGCGAGCGCCGCCTCGATGTCGGGGTCGAAGCCGGCATCGTGCACGGCCGACTCGGGGACGACCTCACGGCTGAGGAGGCGGTCCTCGGCGCCGTCGGCGAACCCGTCCATGCGCAGTCGCGACGAACGACGCACGCGGTCGAGGAAGAGGTTGGTCGTGATCCGGTGGATCCAGCCGTTGAAGTTGCCGGGCTCGTAGCTGTCGAGCGAGCGGAAGACGCGGATGAAGACGTCCTGGGTGAGGTCCTCGGCGTCGTGACGGTTGCCGGTGAGGCGGTACGCCAGCCGGTAGACCCGGGCGGAGTGCTCCGCCACGATGTCGTCCCAGCTGAGCGTCTGCGTGTCCACGTCGTCTGCCTTCATGCCACTGATCGTCGACCTTCTGTCTGAGAGAACGCCCAGAGAAGGCTGACTGTTCCCCAGCATATTCCCGGCTCGCCTTCCCGGCTGAGCGGAAGGTCATCACTATGCTGAGCGGCAAGACTCGAGAAGGAGCCCACCATCAGCACCGCAACGAGCCTCGAGTACGTCGAGAACTACGTGAGCGAGGACGACCACCTCGCCGCCGGCCGCCGCCGTGCGGAAGAGGTCGGCATCACGCCCATCGGGGCCGGTGGCGGCGCCGCCCTGCGATTCCTGGCATCGGTCATCGATGCCAAGGCCGTCGCCGAGATCGGCACGGGCACCGGCGTCTCCGGCCTGTGGCTGCTGCGCGGCATGGCCTCCGACGGCGTGCTGACCAGCGTCGACCTCGAGGCTGAGCACCAGCGGCTCGCCCGGGAGACGTTCACCGAGGCCGGCATCCCACCGCAGCGGTTCCGGCTCATCGCCGGGTCGGCGCTCGACGTCATGCCGAGGCTCACCGACAACGGGTACGACATGGTGTTCCTCGACGGCGACAAGGTGGAGTACGGCGAATACCTCGACCAGGCGCTCCGCCTGGTGCGCACCGGTGGTCTGATCGTGTTCGACAACGCCCTGTGGCACGACCGCGTGGCCGACGCCACGCACCGCGACCCCGAGACGCTCGCGGTGCGCGACACCTTGAAGCAGGTGGTGAACGACGAGCAGCTGCGACCGGTGCTGCTGCCCGTGGGTGACGGCCTGCTGGCCGCCCAGCTGATCGACGGCTAGCGGTCGAACGTCGGGGACGAGCGGAAGCCCGACGGGCCGCGCACGACGGCGACGATCTTGCAGGGCTCGATGAGAACGGGTGCGCTCCCGATGATGAGACTGCCGGGTGACTCGGCCGCGGTCGGCTCGAAGTCGGCCTGGAAGGCGTCACGGGCCTTGGCACTGTCGAAGACGTAGCTGCCCTCGAACCATTCGCCCGGCCTCGCGCGCCACGACTTGAACCGCAGACCGTTGAGTCCGGCGAACTTCGAGAACGAGACATCCTCGATGTAGGTGCGGAGCTCGTCAAGTGCCTCGGGCGGAGCGTCGGAGAGGGACCAACGCACCGTCAGGCCGTGCATGCGGCAATCCTCAGACGGCCTTGAGGGCGTCGCCCAGCGTCGAGGCCTCCTCGTTGTTCAGCTCGACGACGAGGCGACCCCCGCCCTCGAGCGGGACGCGCATGACGATGCAGCGTCCTTCTTTGGTGACCTCCATCGGTCCGTCGCCGGTCCGAGGCTTCATGGCCGCCATTGGGTTCCCCTCTCGTTCGAGACGTCCCACCGAGGCAGCGGGACGCGCACGAACCATTATCGCCCATCGACGAAACAGTGGTGCGGCAGGTTCAGGCGAGCTGGCGAGACTCGGCTTCCCATGCCACGAGCTCGGCGCGGGCGCGCTTCTCGGCGGCCTCGCTGGCGGTCAGGGCGTCGCGCAGGTGGGTGAGGTCCTCCTGGACCTGCTCGATGGACGCCTCGAGCGTCTCGACCTCGGTTTCCAGTGATTTCGAGCGCGCCCGCTCGTCGGCCAGCGCCTGGCTGAGCTCGTCGCGACGACGCTCCGCCTGGCGGATCTCGGCCTCGAGGCGCTCGACTCGCTCCTGCCGCTCGGCGACACGTTCGACCATCGAGTCGGCGAACGCGGCCTGTTCCGCCGATCGCGCGATGGCTTCATCGCGGTAGGCGCCGGCGAGGTTGGCTCGGTCGTGTGCCCACAACCGCCGCACGTGAAGAACCACGGATTCCTGGAGCACGGCCGCGACGACGCCCGCCACGACGGCGTAAGCGCCCGCCGCGATCATCGCGACAGTGGTGCCGATGGCGACGGCTGTCACGACGGCTGCTCCCGCACTCGCGAGCAGGAGTGCAGCAATGATGGATTGGCTCGATCGAGGGGCGCGTCGGGCTTGTGTGGACGAGGACTCGGCAGGGGTTCGGGTCGACATGCGTGCCAGCGTACGGGCGACCCGCGACGTGGCCGTGGTGCCGCGCCGAGGGCCCCGGCTCAGTGCGGAGTCGGACGGAACGAGCAACCGTCGAGGTGGTCGTCGACCATGCCGGTGGCCTGCATCAGGGCGTACGCCGTGGTGGGTCCGACGAAGCGGAAACCACGCCGCTTCAGCTCCTTGGCCATGGCCGTCGACGAAGGAGTCTGGGTGGGCACGTCAGCCAGGCTGCGCGGCGCAGGCCGCATGGGAGGAGCGAACGACCACACCAGGTCGGAGAAGGACGTGTCGAGCCCAACCAGGGTGCGGGCGTTGTGGATGGTGGCCTCGATCTTGAGCCGGTTGCGCACGATGGCCGCATCGGCCAACAGGCGATCGACGTCGCCGGCTCCGAAAGCAGCGACAGCCTCGGGATCGAATCCCGCGAACGCGAACCGGAAGCCCTCACGCTTGCGCAGGATGATCGCCCACGACAGGCCGGACTGGAAGGCCTCGAGGCTCAGCCGCTCGTAGAGCGCGACGTCGCCGCGAAGCTCGCGACCCCATTCGGTGTCGTGATAGGTGAGCATGGCCGGGTCGGCGCCCCACGGGCAGCGGGGCAGGCCGTCCGGGCCGTCGACGGTGTGCCGGCCGTTGTCGCTCACGGGGTGATCGTGCCACCACCCACCGACATGTGGTCCCCCTCGATACGATGACCGTCGCCCCCGATCGTGGAGGTTCCATGCTCCCCACACGTGCAAGCGTGCGTGTTTTCGTCGACTCTTCCACGTTCCAGTGGTTCATCATCGGCGTGATCATCGTCAACGCCATCGTCCTCGGACTCGAGACGTCGCCTTCGCTGATCGCAAGCAACCCCTGGCTGGTCCCGCTCGGCTGGATGACGGTGGTGATCTTCGTGGTGGAGATCTCGCTGCGGATCTACGCCCACGGCCGCGACTTCTTCCGGGACGGCTGGAGCCTGTTCGACCTGTTCGTGGTCGCGGTCGCGATCATCCCGGCGTCGGGTGTGCTGGGTGTCCTCCGGGTCCTGCGCGTGCTCCGCGTGCTTCGTCTGCTGTCGGCGGTGCGGTCGATGCGGCGAGTCGTGGCCGCCTTGGCCGCGACCATCCCCGGCATGATCTCGATCGGTGCGCTGCTGGTGATGCTCATCTACGTCGCGGGGGTCATGAGCACCCAGATGTTCTCCAGCACCGACCCGGAGAACTTCGGCACCCTGCCGCAGTCGTTGCTCTCGTTGTTCCAGGTGATGACCGGTGACGACTGGGCCAAGGTCGTCGGCCCGGTCACCGACGTGTATCCCGCGGCGTGGGCGTTCTTCATCGCCTACATCTTGATCTCCACGTACATCGTGCTGAACCTGTTCATCGCCGTCGCCGTGGAGGCGCTCGAGATGCAGCACGAGGAACGTGACGAGGAAGTTGTCGAGGAGGTCGAGGAGAGCGAGTCGGCCGTGCTCGAGGCCATCGAGTCCTTGCGCTCTGAGGTCTCTTCCCTGCGCTCGGAGGTCTCCGACCGCTAGGCGCTACTCATCATGCTCCGAAGGTGCCGATACCAGTCGCTCTGGAACCGCTCCCCCGGATCGTGCTTGCGTTTGGCGTCCAGGAACTCGCGCAGCCGCGGATGGCATGCCTCCATCTGGTCGCGCCGGGCCCAGCGGTGATACGTGAGGAAGTAGCTGCCGCCGCACTGGATCGCGAGATCGATCAGGGAGCGGAAGGCCGCGGCCGAGCGTTCCTTGCCATCCACCGTGTGGGGAACGCAGAGGTTGAACACGATGCAGGCCCAGTCCTCCCGGGCCCACGCGAGGACGCTCTCGTCGTCGCGCTCGATCAGCCGGACGGTGCCGTAGATCACGTCGGTGCCGCTGCGTCGTAGCTCTTCCGCCGCTGCGGCCATGAATTCGGCGAGCCGCGGTCGCGGGACGTAGAGCTCGCCGATCATCTCCGTCGACGGATGGTCAGCGCCGCGAACGCGGTCGATCTCCTGGTGGTAGCCCTCGAGGTAGGGCGTGAGCTGGTGGGTGTCCGACCAGTAGATCTGGCCCGAGGTGGCCAGGTAGTGCCGGGCGTAGATCTCGAATGCGCGCGCCTTGTCGGTGTGGGTCAGCCAGATCAGCTCCTGCCAAGCATCGTCCAAGAGCTGGCGCTGGCCCTCCGGGATGGGCGTGCGCGAGTCGACCGGCCGGTAGCAGGAGAAGACACCGTCGTCGAGGAAGCCGGGTGAGCGCTCGTCGATGGAGAACTGGAAGTCTCCGTACAGGAAGCCATCGTTGATGCGCTCCTCGAACGCCGTCACGAGGCCGCCGATCGTTCCCAGCTCGACGACGCGCTCCAGCTTCAGCCGTGGCACGAGCCGCAGGGTGACCGAGGTGATGACGCCGAAGAGCCCGTAGCCGCCGACGACCAGACGGAAGAGGTCCGGTTCCTCCGTGCGCGAGCAGCGGCGCTCCTCGCCCTCGGCGTCCACCAGGGTCAGCGACTCGACGTCGGCGATGAGCGGTCGCATGGCGAGTCCGCGGCCGTGACCGTTGACGGAGACCGAACCTCCCACGGTCACCCGGTCGATGCCGGTCTGTTTCTGGGCGATGCCCCAACCGGAGCCATCCTCCTGCTGCTGGGAAAGACAGCCCTTGATCAGCTCCGGCCACTCGATCCCAGCACCGCATTCCACGGTTCCCGCCTCAGGGTCGAAGTCGAGCACGCCTCGCATCGGCCGTATGTCGAGCAGCAGTGCGCCCGTGGCGAACTGCTGGCCACCCATGGCGTGGCGCGACCCGGCGATCGACATGGCCGAGCCTGAGGCCCGCGCCTCACGGACGGCGCGAACCACGGCATCGACCGACTCGGCCGGCACGACTCGTTCGACCGGCGTCTCGTTGAGGCGGGAATGGACGTCGTTGACCAGCACCGACGAACCGTAACCCAGAGCGCGTCTAGCCGGTCGCGATCTCGTCGAAGAACCCGACGGCCTCGTCGATGTCGTCGGTGACGATGAGGCGCTCGGCGTCGGCCTCGTTGACCTTGCCGTCGGCGAGCATCGTCGTGCGCACCCAGTCGATCAGGCCGCCCCAGTACTGCGTGCCGAAGAGCACGATGGGGAACGAGGTGATCTTCTGGGTCTGGGCGAGGGTCAGCGCCTCGAACAGCTCGTCCATCGTGCCGAAGCCGCCAGGCATGACCACGTAGCCCTGGGAGTACTTGACGAACATCGTCTTGCGCACGAAGAAATAGCGGAAGTTGATGCCGAGATCGACCCAGTCGTTGAGCCCCTGCTCGTGCGGGACCTCGATGCCGAGTCCGACCGACACGCCGCCGCTCTCGCTCGCGCCACGATTGGCGGCCTCCATCGCACCCGGTCCACCGCCGGTGATGATGCCGTAACCACGACCGCAGAGCCGCTCGGCGATGTGCCGGGTGGTCTCGTACACCGGGTCGTCGGGCTTGATGCGAGCCGAGCCGAAGATGGCGACGGCCGGCCCGAGCTCGGCCAGGGCTCCGAACCCCTCGACGAACTCCGCCTGGATCCGTAGCACCCGCCACGGATCGGTGTGCACCCACTCGCCCTGCCCGCGGGAGTCGAGCAGCCGCTGGTCTGTGGTGCTGCTCTGCAGATGACGTCCGCGCAACCGGACCGGTCCCTTGTGGGACTCGCGTTCGGGGGACGTCTCATTCACGTCAGCCATGTGGTGAGCGCCTCCTCGACGCGGATCAGCTGGTCGACGGGGACGTGTTCGTCGGCCTTGTGGGCGTACATCGGGTTGCCCGGCCCGAAGTTGACCGCGGGGATGCCGAGCTGGGTGAACTGCGCGACATCGGTCCAGCCGTACTTGGGACGGACGGGGACCCCGACCGCGTCGACGAAGGCGGCGGCGGCTGGACGACTGAGGCCGGGCAGGGCGCTGGGTGCGGTGTCGGTGAGGACGATCTCGAACCCGTCGAACAGCTCGCGGACGTGCGACAACGCCTGCTTCTCGTCGAGGTCGGGAGCAAACCTGAAGTTGACACTCACGCGCGCCTCGTCGGGCACCACGTTGCCGGCGACCCCGCCGCTGATGCCGACGGCGTTCATGCCCTCGCGGTAGAGAAGGCCGTCGATCTCGACCTCGCGCGGGGTGTACTCCGTCAGACGGTTGAGCACCTCGGCGGCGGCGTGGATCGCATTGCTGCCGAGCCACGAACGGGCCGAGTGAGAGCGCTCGCCGCGCGTGATGACGTCGACCCGCAGCGTGCCCTGGCACCCGGCCTCGACGACCGCGTCGCTGGGTTCCATGAGGATCGCGAAGTCGCAAGTGAGCAGCTCCGGATGTTCGCGGGCCACCCGGCCGAGGCCGTTGAACTCGTGCTCGATCTCCTCCCCCTCGTAGAAGACGAGGGTGAGGTCGCGGTTGGGCTCGCGCACGTGCGCGGCCAGGCGCAGCGCGACGGCGACGCCACCCTTCATGTCGCACGAGCCGAGTCCCCAGAGCACATCGCCCTCGAGGCGGGACGGGAAGTTGGCGTTGGCCGGAACCGTGTCGAGATGACCCGCGACGACCACGCGCTCTGCGCGCCCGAGGCTCGTGCGAGCGACCAGCGTGTGCCCGTCGCGCACCACGTCGAGGTGCGGCAACGCGGCCAGAGAGGACTCGACCGCGTCGCAGATCTCCTTCTCGTTCAGGCTCTCGGACGCGATGTCGACGAGGTCCGCGGTGAGCGACACGACGTCGCGCGAGAGGTCGAGGTTTGCCACGTCGTCACTCTGCCAGATAGGCCCTCAGCTGCTGAACAGGCAGAACTCGTTCCCCTCGGGGTCGGCCATGATGGCCCAACGGATCTCGTCGTCGGGCCGGCGTAGGACGGTGGCGCCGGTATCCATCACGTCGTCGATGGTGACGCCGGGACTGAGGGTGACGTCCCAGTGGACGCGGTTCTTGACCGTCTTGGGCGCGGGCACCGGGACGAAGTCGAAGCCCTCGAACGGCATGCCCGGGATGTCGGTGATCCAGTACGCGTCGTGCTCGTCACTGGAGCCGAGCGTGCCGCCCAGCACCCCGAGCCACCAGTCCGCCATCGCCCGCGGGTCGGCGCAGTCGACGACGATCGACTTCAGCTTGAAGTCGGCCGGCTCGTCGACGACGAAGACGCAGAACTCATTGTCCTCGGGGTCGGCGAGCGTGGTCCAGGGGAACCGGCCGGGTTCGCTGACCCGGCGCAGACCCTCGAACGAATCAAGTGAGGCGGCCACGACGTCGAGGTGGACCCGGTTCTTGACCTCGTGCGGCTCGGGCACGACGTTCGGCCACACCGTGTGCTGTTGCGTGGGCCCGACGAGCTTGAACTCGTCGGGGTCGTCGTCGAAGCCGGTGAGCTCGAGCCCGAGCGTCTGGGCCCAGAACTCCGAAGCGGGACGGGAGTCGTTGACGTCGATGCAGAGGTCTTTGTAGGTCACCAGGCTCATGCGGGTGAGCCTATGCGTCAGGGGTGCCAGGCGAGCAGGCGCGGCCCGATACCGTGGAGGGATGGATCAATCCCATCCCGGTGCGCACGCCTGGGGCGTCGCGACCCTCACTGACAGCGCCCCGGAGATCGGCAGGGTGCTCGACGTCTGGTACCCGGAGCCGCACCTCGGCGCCGCACCGGAGCGCACGCACGAGCCTGAGGAGCTGACCGTTCTTTCCGGCCACGACCCTCTGCGGGACGTGCGCCACGTCGTCGTGCACACGGTCATCGACGACCTCCAGCAACCGCCGCAGGACGCGTATGACGTCTACCTGCGCCTCCACCTGCTCTCGCACCGTCTCGTGCGTCCACACGGCCAGAACCTCGACGGTGTCTTCGGCCTGCTCACCAACGTCGTCTGGACGTCCATCGGTCCCTGCGCGGTCCATGGCTTCGAGCGCACCCGGGCTCGCGCCAGAGCGGCCGGACGCGAGGTCCGCGTCACCAGCATCGACAAGTTCCCCCGCATGACCGACTACGTCGTGCCCACCGGCGTGCGCATCGGCGACGCCGACCGGGTGCGCCTCGGCGCGCACCTTGCCGAGGGCACCACCGTCATGCACGAGGGCTTCGTCAACTTCAATGCCGGCACGCTGGGCACGGCCATGGTCGAGGGCCGCATCTCCGCCGGCGTCACGATCGGCAACGGCTCCGACGTGGGCGGTGGTGCGTCCATCATGGGCACGCTCTCCGGCGGCGGCACGGCGGTGATCAGCGTCGGCGAGAACAGCCTCGTCGGCGCCAACGCTGGCATCGGCATCTCGCTCGGCAACGACTGCGTCGTGGCTGCGGGCACCTATGTCACTGCAGGGAGCAGGGTGCTCATGCCGGACGGCACGGTGGTCAAGGCGGCGCAGCTGTCGGGCCAGGACGGCATCTTGTTCCTCACCAACTCCGAGACCGGCGTGCTCGAGGC
>NZ_JBOHDT010000096.1:0-23751 GCF_050700635.1 Aeromicrobium sp. | reverse complement strand
CTCCGAGAGCTTGCCCGTGGTCGTCGCCTGTGGACAGAGTGGCCCAGGACTAGTGACGTGGAGGGCGTGTCGACCCGGCTATGAGGCCCTGGACGTCACATTTCGCGAAGACCGAGAGCAGGCGTCAGGGATTGACGCCGTGCTGCTGGAGCACCGGGACGGGGTCGACGGCGTCGCCGCCTCCCGGGTGGATCTCGAGGTGCAGGTGCGGGCCGGTGGTGTTGCCCGTGGACCCGGTGTAGCCGATGACCTGGCCGGGATCGACCTTGTCGCCGGTTGAGACCGCGCTGCGGCTCTGGTGGGCGTACCAGACCTCGGTGCCGTCCTGCAGCGTGATGACCGTCTTGTTGCCGTAGGAACCTTCGTAGCCGGTGAAGGTGACGGTGCCTGCCGCGACCGAGACGATCGTGGAACCGGACGGACCGGACATGTCGACCCCGGTGTGCATGCCGCTCGACCACAGCGAGCTCTGGGCGCCGAACTGGGCCGACATGCGGTAGCCGGTGACGGGGAGGACCCACTGGTTCTGCTTGAGCGCGTTGGCGCGCTCCTGGGTCTTGGCCTGCAGGTTCTTGAGTGCGATGGCGCGCTGTGCGACCTGCTCCTTGGCCTGCTTCTCGAGCAGCTCACGGTCGAAACGACGGCTGACGTCGACGGTGGCACCGGCGCCGGCTTCGCCCTCGGCACCGGTGTAGTTGGCCGAGATGGTCTGGTAGTTGTTGCTCAGCACATCCCGGTCGGTGTGCGAGGACAGCATCGAGGAGCCGATACCTGCAACGACCAGCGCAAAGGCGCCGGCCATGGCGGGTGTGGGACGAAACGACTTGCGGCGGCGACGGGTGGTCGCTCGCCTGCCATTGGACCGTTGTTGGGTCGGTTGGCGTACGTCCAGTCGGCGTTTGGGCGCAGACGAACTCACGCAGAAATCCTCTTGGGTGGAGAGCAAGGAACTCGGTCGAGTCTAGGGGACTGGCGAGTAACGTCAACTCGACGAGAGTCTGAATGCCGTGCTCGGGGCGAATTTGAGCGGCCGGGTGTGAGGGCACTCACGCGAAAATCCTGCACACTCGTTCCATGGCCAGGCGTCGCATCGTGGTGGGTGGCATCGCGGACGCCGACGACGCGGGCATCGTTGCCCGGCAACTGCGCGACGCCGGCCAGGAAGACGTCTTGCTCGGGTGTGACCTGGACGTGGGCGCATTGGGCAACGCCGTGATCGCCGAGGACGCGATAGAGGTGGTCGTCGGCGATGCGAGCATGGCATCGCAACTGCATAGGTGGCTCAACGAGCATGGGGCGCGCAACGTCACGGTTCGCTCGGTAAGTGAGTGATCGCTATCAGCGTCGCTCGATGTCCTCGACGAACGCCCGCACGGCATCGGACACCACGTGCGGCTGCGTCTGCACGATCCAGTGGTTGGCCACCACGTCGAGGCGTCGCAGGTCGGGTGCGAACGTCTCGATGTCGTCGTAGACGGCTGGAATGAGGAAAGCGTCCTTGGTGGGCACGATCAGCTGCACCGGGACTGCCGTCGTCGACCGCCGGAAGGTCGGTCGATTGACGCGGTAGAGGTTGAGTCCGTGGCGGGCATCCGAGCGGAACGTGTCGTCGTCCCAGTGACTGTCCGGCAGCTGCTGTTGCTTCTCCAGGCCGGCGCGGATCCGCCCGCCCAGACGCTTGATGACGACCTCGGGGACGACGGGCAGCTGAAAGGCGCCGACGTACCAGGAGTGCAGGAGCTGGCGACCGACGGTGCCGAAGCGTCGACGCCGTATCCCTTGGCGAAAGAAATGGGCGTACAGGTCCACGCCAGGGCCGCTGATCGACGTGAAGGATGCGAGCCGGCCACGCAGTCGTGCGTCGGTGGACTCCCGCATCACGGCGCCCCAGAGCTGGATCGAGCCCCAGTCGTGACCGACGAGGTGGACGGGTCGCCCGTCGGGCGCGACCTGCTCGAGAACGGCGATCAGGTCGTCGATCAGGCGGCTCACCTTGTATCCGGCCCGCGACGCGGGTGCGGAAGACTCGCCGGCGCCGCGCACGTCGTAGCTCGCCACACGGTGGTCGCGCTCGAGGTCGTCGACGACGCGGTCCCACACCCTGCGGTTGTCGGGGAACCCATGCACGAGCAACGCGAGAGGACCGTCGTCCGGCCCGCTGACCTGCAGGCTGAGCTCGACGTCGGCGGTGGCGACTCGGGTGGCGTTCATGGGTGGCTTCGGCTCGGGTTCAGATTCCGTTCGTGACAGTACCGGTGTCACGAAACGGTGCAACCGACCCGGAGATGTTGAACGGGTCGCGAACGGCTAGAGTCACGAACGCTCATTTTCTCACCCCCCGCCGGAGAACGGACGTCATCGTGGATCTGATGGAGTACCAGGCGAAGGAGCTGTTCGCCAAGCACGACGTCGCCGTCACCGAGGGCATCGTCGCCACCACGCCCGACAAGGCGAGGGCTGCTGCCGAGCAGCTCGGCGTCGTCGTCGTCAAAGCCCAGGTGAAGGCCGGCGGCCGCGGAAAGGCCGGTGGCGTCAAGCTGGCCAAGACCCCCGACGAGGCCTACGAGCACGCACAGGCGATCCTCGGTATGCAGATCAAAGGCCTCACGGTCAAACGGGTTCTCATCGCTCCCGGAGCCAGCATCGAGGAGGAGTACTACTTCTCCTACCTGCTCGACCGCGCGAACCGTCGCTACCTCTGCATCGCCAGCGTCGAGGGTGGCGTGGAGATCGAGGAGGTCGCCAAGACCAATCCCGACGCCGTCAAGAAGATCCCGATCGATCCCGGTTCCGGCGTCGACGAGGCGAAGGCGCGCGAGATCGTCGCTGAGGCCAAGTTCCCCGAGGAGCTCACCGACCAGGCCGTCACCATGGTGCGCGCCCTGTGGACGGTGTTCGTCGAGGAGGACGCCACCCTCGTCGAGGTCAACCCGCTCGCTCGTCTCGAGGGCGACGTGCTCGAGGCGCTCGACGGCAAGGTCTCGCTCGACGACAACGCCGACTTCCGTCACGAGGACCACGCCAGGTTCGAGGACAAGGCCGCCGCCGACCCGCTCGAGGCGAAGGCCAAGGAGAAGGGCCTCAACTACGTCAAGCTCGACGGCGCGGTCGGCATCATCGGCAACGGCGCCGGACTCGTCATGAGCACGCTCGACGTCGTCGCGTACGCCGGTGAAGCGCATGGGGGCGTCAAGCCCGCCAACTTCCTCGATATCGGCGGCGGCGCCTCGGCGCAGGTCATGGCCGACGGCCTCGACGTCATCCTCGGCGACGACCAGGTCAAGGCGGTGTTCGTCAACGTCTTCGGCGGCATCACGTCATGCGACGCCGTGGCCAACGGCATCGTCGGTGCGCTGGATCTCCTCGGCGACACCGCCACCAAGCCGCTCGTCGTCCGGCTGGACGGCAACGCGGTGGACGAAGGACGTCGGATCCTCGAGGACCGGAACCATCCCCTCGTGACCCTCGTCGAAACCATGGACGGCGCGGCCGACAAGGCCGCCGAGCTCGCGAACATTTAGGGACGGACGATGTCGATCTATCTCAGCTCAGACTCCAAGGTCATCGTCCAGGGCATCACCGGCGGTGAAGGCACCAAGCACACCGCCCTGATGCTCAAGGCCGGCACCACCATCGTCGGCGGTGTCAACGCCCGCAAGGCCGGCACCACCGTCACGCACACCGACGCCGACGGCAACGAGGTCGAGCTGCCCGTGTTCGGTACCGTTGAGGAAGCGATGGAGCAGACCGGCGCCGACACCTCCGTCGCCTTCGTGCCACCGGCCTTCACCAAGGATGCCGTCATCGAGGCCATCGACGCGGGCATCGGCCTGCTGGTGATCATCACCGAGGGCGTCCCGGTGCAGGACACCGCCGAGTTCTGGGCCCACGCCCAGGGCAAGAAGACCCGCATCATCGGCCCCAACTGCCCTGGCGTCATCACGCCCGGCGAGGCGCTCGCGGGCATCACGCCGGCCACGATCGCCGGCAAGGGCCCGATCGGGCTGGTGTCCAAGTCGGGCACGCTGACCTACCAGATGATGTTCGAGCTGCGCGACTTCGGCTTCTCAACGTCGATCGGCATCGGCGGCGACCCGGTCGTCGGCACCACGCACATCGATGCGCTCGAGGCGTTCGAGGCTGATCCCGACACGAAGGCGATCGTGATGATCGGCGAGATCGGCGGCGACGCCGAGGAGCGCGCGGCCGAGTTCATCAAGGAGAACGTCACCAAGCCGGTCGTCGGCTACGTGGCCGGCTTCACCGCACCCGAGGGCAAGACGATGGGCCACGCCGGTGCCATCGTCTCGGGCTCCTCGGGCACGGCTGCGGCCAAGAAGGAGGCCCTCGAGGCCGCCGGTGTCAAGGTCGGCAAGACGCCGTCCGAGACCGCCGACCTCATGCGGGAGATCCTGCAGAACCTCTGACCGAGGGTCAGGTCATTCCAGATACACGAGGCGCTGGGCGGCGCGCTTGGCGAGGGCGGCGAACGTCTTCTGGTTGATGTCGAACTTGCCGGCGGGAGTGAACGTCACCTGCGCGACGTCTGAGCCGTGTCGCACGATGGCCATGCGGTAGAAGACGCGGGACTTCTTGTTGACCTCGAGGCCGACGCGCCAGGCGGTGCCGCGGTCGTCGCCGGCCTTGATCGCCGTCTTCTCGTCGACGTTGGCGGACAGGTTGTCGTCCGGGCATGCGGCGACCCGCTGCTCGATCTTCTGGACGAAGTCCTTCGCGGCGCCGTCGGAGCGAAAGCGTCCGACCGTCTCGGCCACCCCGAATGCCTGCGGCAGCTCTCGGGCCTCGGGGATGACGAAGACGCGTGACTGCGTCGAGCGCACCGACTTGGCCCTGAAGTTCGCGGAGTCACACTGGGTGGTCGCCGGATTGACCTTGGGCCGGAAGGGCCTGATGCCGACCCACACCTTGTCGATGTCGGCGATCGGCGGGAGGTCGACGATGCCGAGGAACTCGGGCGCCATGGACGTGCGAGGGGGGTCGGTTCCGACGACCTCGATGTCGTTGGTACAGCGTCCGCCGCTCTCCTTGCACACCTTGGCGACGGAGTCGTTCAGCGTGCGGGCGAAGTCATCGACGTCAGGGCCGGTCCCGCCGTCGACCTCATGCACCAACGTGCTGGTCACGGTGCCGGACTGACTGAACCCGACGGTGAAGGTGCGCTCCGGGGAGCGGTTCGAACGCAGCTGCAGGATGCGGAAGTCGCCGAACGGCCGCTCCACGACGAAGGACCCGACGAGCTGGGTGCGCGGATGGGAGCAGTCGGCGTACCAGCTCACGAGCCGTTCGTATGCCTCTTGCGCGGCGGCGTCGCTCCGTGAGACCTCGATCGCCTGCGCGACGCGCTCGTCGCCCTCACCACCCACCTCATAAGAGCGGACGAAGGCCTTCAGCGGATCGTCGTTGGCGAAGCGCTTCGGCGGGCAGGTGGCGTACGGGGTGGTGGACTTGGTGCTGTCGTCGGTGTCGACGACCCTCCACGCGCTCTCGGGGCCGAGCCGTTTGACCTGTGTCATCGTCAAGAGGTCGTCGGTGCCGATCTCCTGCGCCTTGAGGACGAGATCGGCGCTCTCGGCACCGATCTTCTCGCGCTTGGGGACGTCGGCCCGGGTCGCGAGGGCGTCGCCATCGGTGACGGCGAATCCGCCGCCGGCGACCAGCGCGAACGCCGCCATGACCAGCAGGACCGTGTTGCGACGACGCCCGACCTGCGCGCGGTGGCGGATGACGCCAGAGGAGGGCATCTCGAACCGGCGGGTGATGGACCCGAGCCCGTGCATGCGCTTCTCGATCTCCGCCAACGACTGCCCGAGCTTGCGCTCGAGCTGCTCCAGCGCCGCGGTGACGGCCTCGATGCCCTGCTGCGCCGGAATGCCGACCTCGCGGGATGCCTCCTCCAGGTCGATCTGCCCGAGCGTGAGCAGCACGATGAGGCGACGGTCGTCGACGGCCAGCTCTCCGAGCGCCTCGAGGAGCTGGACGTCTGCGTCCTCCTCGTGCTTGCGGCGCAGCGGATGCGTGGAGCGACTGATCGACGTGAGCTTCCAGGCCTCGTTGCGGACCCACCCGAGCGGGTGGTGGTCGCGGATCTTGGTCCAGTCTCGCCACGCGCGCCGGTAGGCGTCGACGGTGGCGTCGAAGGCGACCTGGCGGTCGCCGCACACGGCGTACGTCGCCTTGAGGGCGGCGGCCGAGGTCGAGGAGTAGAAGCTGTTGAACTCGTCGACTCGAGTCATCCGCTCTCCCTCCTGCCGTCCGGCGTGCCTGGCTGCAACAGCCCAACTTTACAGGTTGGATGAGAAGGTGCCCGAGGCTCCCGCGACCCCTGACCTGAGGCCAGGATTCCTGACCGCGGGGCTTGCCGTGTGCCTCGCGATCGCTGTCAGCGGCGCCACCACCTTGCTCGCCCAGGGAGCGGGCGACACATCCGTCGCCGGCCTGCTGCGCGCCGCCGTGCAGGGCTGGCTGGTCGCGCTCGGGTCCGGTCTGGAGGTCGAGGGCACGGCGATCGGACTCATCCCCCTGGGGGCCACGATGCTGTGCGTCCTGGTCGTCGCCCTGGCAGCGCGGTGGGTCGTCGCAAAGCCGATCGAGGAGGTCGGACCATTCGCCGCCACGGTGGCCGGCTCCTACGGTGTCGCGGCCGCCGTGCTTTCGGCGGTCACCAACACCGGCGACGTCAACACGTCCGTGGTCCGTGCCGCCTTCGGTGCCTTCGTCGTGGGCGGCATCGGCGCCGCCGTCGGGGCGTCCCTGAAGCACGACCGTCCCGAGATGCTGTGGTTCACCGACCGCCTCGACGTCCGCGCCGTCGTGCGTGGGGCGTGGTGGGGTACCGCGGCGCTGCTGGGATCGGCGGCGGTGCTCGTCGTCGTGCTGCTCGTCGTCCAGCTCGATCGGGCCGCCGACCTGTGGGCGATGCTCGACCCGGGGTCCGGGGGCACGGTGGTGCTGGCGATCACGTGCTTGCTCGCCGTTCCGACACTCGTGCTGTGGGCGACGTCGGTGCTGCTCGGTCCGGGGTTCGTCCTGGGCACCGACACCTCCGTCGACCTCACCGGTTCGCACCTGGGCGCCGTTCCGGGCTTCCCGCCGCTGGCTGCTCTGCCGGCGCCGGGGGAGTTCCACGGGTGGGTGTTCGTGCTCGGACTGCTCCCACTTCTCGCCGGAGTGGTGGCCGGCTTCCGCATGGTGCCGGTTCCGGCGAACACCTCGACTCACGACCAAAAGGACGCAGATTCGGAGCGTGCCCTCCTCGACCGGGTCATTCTCGGAACCGCGTCCGGTGCCCTGGCCGGCTTCATCGTGGGCCTGGCCGTCTCTGTCTCCGGCGGCGGAATCGGTCCGGGACGCATGGCCGACGCGGGCCCGCCCTTCATCACTCCGCTGCTCGTCGCCGTGCCCGTGATGGCCGTGGGCGGTGCCGCCGGCGCGGTGCTGGCGCACTATCGTGGCGAGCGTGCCCCCCAGCCGACAGAACGGTCGCCGGACAGCTCGTCTCGTCGTCCTCGTCTCCGGTTCTGGCACCAATCTCCAAGCGCTGATCGACGCGACGAGCGACCCGACGACGGGGCCTGACTACGGGGCCGAGATCGTGGCCGTGGGCGCCGACCGCGACGACATCGAGGGTCTCGGCCGGGCCGAACGGGCCGGCATCCCCACCTTCGTCGTCAAGACCTCCGAGTTCGACGACCGGGTCGACTGGGACGTCGCACTCGCCGACTCGGTCGCCTCACACGAGCCCGACCTCGTGGTGCTCGCCGGGTTCATGAAGCTGGTCGGCCCGGCCTTCCTGGGCCTGTTCGGTGGGCGCACCATCAACACCCATCCGGCTCTGCTGCCGTCGTTCCCGGGGACGTCCGCCCCGCGCGATGCCCTGGAGTACGGCGTCAAGGTCACCGGCGCGACGCTGTTCGTGGTCGACGACGGCGTCGACACGGGGCCGATCATCGCCCAGGTCCCGGTGCCCGTGCTGGACGACGACGACGTCGAGACGCTGCACGAACGTATCAAGGTCAGCGAGCGGGCCATGCTGGTCGAGTGGGTCGGCCGCCTGGTGCGCGAAGCCGTCGACCACCAGCCGCACCCTGAGGAGCCGTCGTGACCGACACCGGAACCCGCCCCCTGCGCCGCGCCCTCGTGTCGGTCTACGACAAGACCGGGCTCGACGACCTCGCCCGCGACCTGCACGGAGCCGGTGTCTCCATCGTGTCGACCGGTTCAACCGCGAAGGTCATCGAGGCCGCCGGGGTGCCCGTCACACCGGTCGAGGAGCTCACCGGCTTCCCGGAGTGTCTCGACGGCCGCGTCAAGACGCTGCACCCACGCGTCCACGCCGGCATCCTGGCCGACCTGCGGCTCGACTCCCACGTGGCGCAGCTGGCCGAGCTCGACGTCGAGCCGTTCGACCTCGTCGTCGTCAATCTCTACCCGTTCCTCGACACCGTGATGTCCGGAGCGTCGCCCGACGAGTGCGTCGAGCAGATCGACATCGGTGGGCCGTCGATGGTCCGCGCCGCGGCCAAGAACCACCCGAGCGTCGCCGTGGTGGTCTCGCCCGACCGATACGACGACGTGCGCAAGGCCGTGGCGACCGGTGGCTTCACCCTGGAGCAGCGGAAGAAGCTCGCTGCCGAGGCGTTCGCCCACACGGCCGCCTACGACGTCGCCGTGGCTTCGTGGTTCGCCTCGGGCTACACCGTGCCGGACGACGGCTCGGTCTTCCCCGACTTCGTCGGTGCCACCTGGGACAAGGCCGCGGTGTTGCGCTACGGCGAGAACCCGCACCAGCCGGCCGCCCTGTATCGCAACTGGCGTGGCGGCCTGGCCACCGCCGAGCAGCTGCACGGCAAGGAGATGTCCTACAACAACTACGTCGACACCGACGCCGCCCGCCGCGCGGCCCACGATTTCGACGCCCCGGCGGTGGCCATCATCAAGCACGCGAACCCGTGCGGCATCGCGATCGGCGACGACATCGCCCAGGCGCATGCCCGGGCGCATGCCTGCGACCCAATGTCGGCGTTCGGCGGCGTCATCGCAGCCAACCGTCCGGTCTCGGTGGCGATGGCCGAGCAGGTGGCCGAGGTGTTCACCGAGGTGATCGTCGCCCCCGAGTACGAGCCCGGTGCGCTCGAGGTGCTCCGGGGCAAGAAGAACATCCGCATCCTGCGTGTCCCTGCATCGGCACATCCGGAGCCGATCGAGCTCCGTGCGATCAGCGGTGGGGTGCTGATCCAGCAGGTCGACCACGTCGACGCGGTACTCGATGGCCAGGGGGGCGACGACCCGTCGACCTGGACGCTGGCGGCCGGCGAGCCCGCCGACGAACAGACGCTCGCCAACCTCGCCTTCGCCTGGACGGCGGTGCGGGCCGTCAAGTCGAACGCCATCCTGCTCGCCAAGGACGGCGCGTCGGTCGGGGTCGGGATGGGTCAGGTCAACCGCGTCGACTCCTGCCGTCTGGCCGTCGAGCGAGCTGGTGCGGAGAGGGCCCAGGGAGCGGTCGCAGCGTCCGACGCTTTCTTCCCGTTCCCCGACGGTGCAGAGATCCTCATCGCCGCCGGTGTGCGTGCGATCGTGCAGCCCGGCGGATCGGTCCGCGACGACGCCGTCATCGAAGCCGTCCGGGCAGCCGGGATCACGATGTACCTCACCGGCACCCGCCACTTCTTCCACTAGGCCGTGTCTGTCAATTCGCGCGAGCGACCGGGCGACATCCGCGGCTGGCTGACAAGGACGAGGAGGAAGCCATACCGGGTCGTCTGGTGACCGACGAGGACGCCGTCAGGCGGGATGCGGGGTCGTCCGAACGCCGCGTGGAATTGGCAGACGCGGCCCAGAAGGATCTGCGAAGCGGGTGCGCCCATCTAACGCTTGGAGATGTTGTGAACCTCGATGATCTCCGGGTCACCCGAGAACTCAATTCCGACCTCGGTCAGGATCGGCATCAGCCGCTCTCCATACGCGTCCATCTGCTCCTGGGAATCCCAGATTTCGCTGACCCGCAGGTTTCCTTCCGATCCGAAGAGGACGTGGAACTCGAGGCCGTCCGGATGAGGCCACAAACCGGCCTCCTCAAGCCGCCGGAGCGACTCCTGGTACTTCTCTGTCGTCAGGTTGGCGGGAGTGAAGCGGACAAGAGTGCTCATGGATCCTCCAAGATTCGTGGCCAGCCCGACAATACGCTTCCAACGCGCTCCTAGGCGCCCTTCAGCACGTTCGTGACGGCGTCCTCGCCCAGCACGTGGGCGGCGACGAGACCGCGGACGGCCGTCGCGAGCAGGAGCGCCTCCTCCGCCTCGGTGTACTGGTCGCTCTGCCGTCGAAAGGCCGTGCCGGCGATGAGAGCGATCACCGCAGCAGCGAGGGGCTGCGGGTCCTCGACGCCCATGCGCGACAGCACCCGCACCGCCAGCTGCTCGAAGGACCTGAGCGCCTCGGTGGCCGTGTCGCGCAGCGCAGGGTCGCGGGTGGCTGCGAGGAAGATCGACAGCTGCAGCCCAGCCACCTCGGGGGTCCGCGCGTTGAAGATCCGGCTCGCCAGATTCGTCCCGTCGTCGAGCCCGTTGCCGAAGCCCTGCAGATCCAGCTGGGTCAACGCCGCGAGGTCGGTGATCCACTGCTGCATGTGCGCCGCGAGGGCTTCGCGCAGCAAGTCCTCGATGGTGGCGAAGTAGTACGTGGTGGTGGCCGGGGGGAGCCCAGCCTGACGGGCGACCGCCCGATGGGTGACCGCGCGGGTGCCGCCCTCGGCGAACAGCTCGATCGCCGCCGTCAAGAGCTGGTCTCGTCGCTGACGGCTGCGCCCCTGGGCGAGCTGCGCTCGTGTGGCCATTGGCGTTCCCATCGGCGAACTGTGCGTTCGTACCACTTTCGGGTGGCCCGCCCCCATAGGGGATTCTATGCGCCGCGCCCCGTCGAGAACCGAGGAACAACAAGGCTCTGACAGACTCGTTTCCGTGACGGCGCAGATCCTCGACGGCAAGGCGGTGGCAGCCGCGATCAAGTCCGACCTGACCACCCGAGTGGCCGCTCTCCGCGAGCACGGCGTGGTGCCCGGTCTCGGCACGATCCTGGTCGGGGACGACCCCGGCAGCCGCTGGTACGTCAATGCCAAGCACCAGGACTGCGCCGAGGTCGGCCTGGAGTCCATCCGCGTGGAGCTGCCCGCGACTGCCACCCAGGAGGAGGTCGAGAAGGCCGTCGACCAGCTGAACGACAACCCGGCCTGCACCACCTACATCGTCCAGCTGCCACTGCCACCGGGCATCGACGACAACGCGATCATCGGCCGTATCGACCCGGCCAAGGACGCCGACGGACTGCACCCGACCAACCTCGGATGGCTCGTGCTCGGCAAGAGGGCGCCGCTGCCCTGCACGCCACGCGGCATTGTGGAGCTGCTGCGTCGCCACGACGTCGAGATCGCCGGCCAGAACGTGGTGGTCGTGGGTCGGGGCATCACGGTCGGACGTCCGCTGGGGCTGCTGTTCACGCGGCGCAGCGAGAACGCCACCGTCACGCTGTGCCACACCGGCACCCGCGACCTGGCCGCCGAGGTGCGCCGCGCCGACATCGTCATCGCGGCCGCCGGGGTACCGGGCATCATCACGGCCGACATGGTCAAGCCCGGCGCCGCCGTGCTCGACGTGGGGGTCAGCCGTGACGAGAGCGGCAAGATCGTCGGCGACGTGCACCCGTCCGTGCGTGACGTCGCCGGATGGGTGGCGCCCAACCCGGGCGGCGTCGGCCCGATGACGCGCGCGATGCTGCTGAGCAACGTCGTGGAGGTCGCCGAGGAGCGCCTGGCGGAGGGCTCCGACCGAGGCCCCGCCGCGTGAAGTTGATCTGGCCGCGCAGCCGCGGCTCGCAGTTCTACCTGCTGTTGCTCGTCGGGGTGGCCATCGGCCTGCTGATGGTGGTCAGCGGCCCGTGGCGCGCGGGGCTCATGGTCGTCGGCGTGACCTTCGTGATCGGAGCGCTGGCGCGGGTGGTGGTGTCGGCCGAGCACGTCGGCATGCTCCGCGTTCGCAGCAAGGCGTTCGACGTGTTCTGGACCGCGACGCTCGGCATCAGCCTCTGCCTGCTCGCCCTCCTCGTGCCCCCGGGCCCCAGTTGAGTCCTTTCGACAAGCTCAAGGACCGTGGGCTGCCGCAAGCATCGGCCCTTGAGCCTGTCGAAAGGGCAAGCCTCAAATCAGGCCGAGCTTGGTGACGGCGTCGCGCTCCTCGGTGAGCTCGGTGGCGGTGGCATCCATCTTGCCGCGGCTGAACTCGTCGATCTCGAGGCCTTGGACGATCTCCCATTCACCGTTCGACGTGGTGACGGGGTAGGAGTAGATGAGCCCCTCGGGCACGTCGTAGGAGCCGTCCGAGACGACGGCCATCGAGGCCCAGTCGCCATCGGGCGTGCTGGTCAGCCAGTCGCGGGCCGCATCGATGGTGGCGGACGCCGCCGAGGCGGCCGACGAGGCACCGCGCGCCTCGATGATGGCCGCACCACGCTTGGCGACGGTGGGGATGAAGTCGTTCTCGATCCAGGCCCGGTCGTCGACGACCTCGGCAGCGTTGCGGCCGCCGATCTCGGCATGGAACAGGTCCGGGTACAGGGTCGACGAGTGGTTGCCCCAGATCGTCATCTTCGTGATGTCGCCGACCGCCGCGCCTGTCCTGGCTGCCAGCTGCGACATCGCTCGGTTGTGGTCGAGACGGGTGAGAGCACTGAAGCGCTCCTTCGGGATGTCGGGCGCGTTCGACATCGCGATGAGCGCGTTGGTGTTCGCCGGGTTGCCGGTGACGCCGATCCGCACGTCGTCGGCCGCGACCTGGTTGAGCGCCTTGCCTTGCGCCGTGAAGATGGCTCCGTTGGCCTCCAGAAGATCGCCGCGCTCCATGCCCTTGGTGCGCGGGCGAGCGCCGACCAGCAGGGCCAGGTTGGCGCCGTCGAAGATGTGGTTGGCGTCGTCGCCGATCTCGACCGAGTCGAGGGTCGTGAAGGCGCAGTCGTCGAGTTCCATGACGACGCCTTCGAGCGCCTTGAGCGCCGGCGTGATCTCGAGCAGACGCAGCTGCACGGGGGTGTCGGGGCCGAGCAGCGCACCGCTGGCGATGCGGAACAAGAGGCTGTAGCCGATCTGGCCGGCCGCTCCGGTGACGGCGACTTTGACGGGTTTGGTGCTCACGGCGTGGTGCTCCTTGGGTGAGAGGGGAACGTCCCGAAACTAGCGCACGGCGATCGTGCGAAGGGTCGCGGGCATGGACGATCGGATGGGGTCTGGAACGAGGCGGTCATGGTGGCTACGGTTGATCGTGCCGCGCCGTGCCCCCTGAGAGGAATCCCATGACCGAGGATCATCAGCCAGTCGTCACCGAGGAGCCAGAGGAAGAGAGTCGCCCGGTCGAGCATCGCGCCCCGCACCCCACTGCCGGGGGCGGAAATCGAGGCTGGTGGCCGCACAACCTCAATCTGAAGATCCTCGCCAAGAACCCGGACGTGGCGGATCCGCTCGGTCCGGACTTCGACTATGCCGAGGCGTTCACCAGCCTCGACCTGCCCACCGTGAAGCGGGACATCGAAGAGGTGCTCACCACGTCGCAGGACTGGTGGCCCGCGGACTTCGGCCACTACGGCGGCCTGATGATCCGGATGGCGTGGCACAGCGCCGGCACCTACCGGATCGGCGACGGACGCGGGGGCGCCGGTGCCGGGCAGCAGCGCTTCGCCCCGCTGAACAGCTGGCCTGACAACCAGAACCTCGACAAGGCCCGGCGGTTGCTGTGGCCGGTCAAGAAGAAGTACGGCCAGAAGCTCTCCTGGGCCGACCTGATGGTCCTGACCGGCAACGTCGCCCTGGAGTCGATGGGCTTCAAGACCTTCGGGTTCGGCGGCGGGCGCGCGGACGTCTGGGAGCCCGACGAGGACGTCTACTGGGGCCCGGAAACCGGATGGCTCGACGACGAGCGGTACTCCGGCGACCGAGAGCTCGAGGAGCCGTTCGGCGCGGTCCAGATGGGTCTCATCTACGTCAATCCCGAGGGGCCGAACGGCACCCCGGACCCGCTCGCCGCGGCCCGCGACATCCGCGAGACGTTCCGGCGCATGGCGATGAACGACGTGGAGACGGTCGCACTCATCGCCGGCGGTCACACCTTCGGCAAGACGCACGGTGCCGCCGATCCCGAGGAGCACGTCAGCGCCGAACCCGAGGGCGCGTCGCTCGACGAGCAGGGCCTGGGCTGGAGGAACAGCTTCCGTTCCGGCAAGGGCGTGGACGCCATCACGAGCGGCCTCGAGGGCACCTGGACCCACACGCCGGTGACTTGGGACAACAGCTTCTTCGAGACCCTGTTCGGCTACGAGTGGGAGCTGACCAAGAGCCCGGCCAGTGCCCATCAGTGGACGCCCAAGGATGGCGCCGGCGCCGGCACCGTGCCGGATGCCGGCGACCCGTCGAAGCTGACCCACGCTCCGACGATGCTGACCACCGACCTGGCACTGCGGGTCGACCCGATCTACGAGCCGATCTCGCGGCGCTTCCTGGAGAATCCGGACGAGCTCGCCGACGCCTTTGCTCGTGCGTGGTTCAAGCTGACCCACCGCGACATGGGGCCGATCGTGCGCTACCTCGGCCCGGAGGTGCCGTCCGAGACTCTGATCTGGCAGGACCCGCTCCCAGCCGTCGACCATGAGCTCGTCGGTGCCGACGACGTCGCTTCGCTCAAGGCCCAGATCGCCGGGTCGGACCTCACGGTGTCACAGCTGGTCACGACGGCGTGGGCCTCGGCGTCGACCTTCCGTGGCAGCGACAAGCGTGGTGGAGCCAACGGAGCTCGCATCCGCCTCGAGCCGCAGAGCGGCTGGGAGGTGAACAACCCTGCCGAGCTGGCCACCGTGCTGCGCACGCTGGACGGAATCCGGGAGGCGTCCGATGCGACCATCTCCCTGGCCGATCTGATCGTGCTCGCCGGCGGCGTGGGCATCGAACAGGCGGCCAAGGCCGCCGGTCTCGACATCGACGTTCCCTTCACCCCGGGTCGCGTCGACGCGACATTGGAACAGACGGATGTCGAGTCCTTCGACTACCTCGAACCGGTCGCCGACGGTTTCCGCAACTACCTTGGCAAGGGCAGCCGGCTGCCGGCCGAGTTCCTGCTGCTCGACAAGGCCAACCTGCTCACCCTGAGCGCCCCGGAGATGACGGTCCTCGTCGGCGGCATGCGAGTCCTCGGGACCAACCACGACGGGTCGGACCTCGGCGTTCTCACCGCGGCGCCGGGCACGCTGACCAGCGACTTCTTCGTGAACCTGCTCGAGATCGGCACCACGTGGACGCCGACCGACGAGGCCGCCGAGACCTTCACCGGCACGACCGCGTCGGGCCAGACGTGGACCGGAAGCCGGGTCGACCTGGTCTTCGGTTCGGACTCCGAGCTTCGCGCCATCGCGGAGGTCTACGCGAGCGACGACGCGAAGGAGAAGTTCGTCCGGGACTTCGTCGCCGCATGGGTCAAGGTGATGGAGCTCGACCGGTTCGACCTGGGCTGATCGCGACGTCGGCGAGCTCAGTCGGGCTCGCCGACGATGAAGGCGTGGCTGATGCCGGCGATCGCTGCGCCGATCAACGGCGCCAGGATGAACGCCCAGACCTGGACCAGCGCGTCGGGTCCGGCGAACCAGGCCACACCGAGTGAGCGGGCCGGGTTCACCGACGTGTTGCTCACCGGGATGCTGATGAGGTGGATGAGGGTCAGCGCGAGACCGATCGCGAGGCCGGAGAACCCGACCGCGGCGCGCTTGGCCGAGGCGCCGAGGATGACGAAAAGGAAGAACGCGGTCAGCACGATCTCGGTGATCAGCACGGCCAACAGGCTGTAGCCACCGGGGGAGCGCTCTGCGTAGCCGTTGGACGCGAATCCGGAGGCCTGTGCGTCGAAACCGCTGCGGCCCGAGGCGATGACGAAGAGCACGGTCGCGGCCACGGTCGCGCCCACGACCTGGGCGGCCGCGTACCACGGCACGTCTCGCCACGAGAAGCGTCCGGCGGTGGCGAGCCCCACCGAAACAGCCGGGTTGAAATGGCCGCCGGACACGTGCCCGAACGCGTAGGCGCCGGTGAGCACGGTGAGGCCGAAGGCCAGCGCGACGCCGAGAATTTCGACGTCCTCGCCGGCGAGCACTGCGGTGCCGCACCCGCCGAGCACGAGCCAGAACGTACCCATAGCTTCGGCGCCGAGCCGCGCGGTCATGGTCGATTCAGTCACGGTCGATTCGGACATGGTGGTCTCCCCGTAGATGTGAGCAGTGCGAGCATAAGGCCGCGCGAGCCCCGCATTGGTGCTCCGATACGTTGAGTTCGCACCCTGTTCTTGTCGACTCTGCTTGTTTCCTGGAAGGCCCTCCGGATGGCCACGATCATCTACACACACACCGACGAAGCGCCGCTGTTGGCCACGTACTCCTTCCTCCCGGTCATCGAGGCGTATGCGTCGACGGCCGGCGTCGAGATCGAGACACGCGACATCTCCCTGAGCGGCCGCATCATCGCCCAGTTCGGCGATCGCCTCCCCGCCGACCAGCAGATCGGTGACGCGCTGGCCGAGCTCGGCAACCTGGCCAAGACACCCGAGGCCAACATCATCAAGCTCCCGAACATCAGCGCCTCCACGCCACAGCTCAAGGCGGCGATCGCCGAGCTGCAGAAGCAGGGGTACGCGCTCCCCGACTACCCGGACAACCCGACTTCCGACGACGACAAGGATGTGAAGGCTCGCTACGACAAGGTCAAGGGCAGTGCCGTCAACCCGGTGCTGCGCGAGGGCAACTCCGATCGCCGCGCGCCGGCGTCGGTCAAGAAGTACGCGCGTTCGCACCCGCACTCGATGGGGGAGTGGAGCAGCGACTCCAGGACCAACGTGGCCTCGATGGGCGCCGACGACTTCCGGTCCAACGAGAAGTCAGTCGTCATCGAGGCCGACACGACGCTCACGATCCAGCACGTCGCCGACGACGGCTCAACCACGGTGCTCAAGGAGGCGTTCCCGGTGCTGACCGGCGAGATCGTCGACAGCACCGTCATGCGTGCGGCCGCGCTCGACGCGTTCCTCGCCGTTCAGATCGCCCGCGCCAAGGTCGAGGGCGTGCTGTTCTCGGTGCACCTGAAGGCCACGATGATGAAGGTCTCCGACCCGATCATCTTCGGCCGCGTCGTCAAGGCGTTTCTGCCCGAGGTGTTCGGGCGGTACGGCGAGGACCTCGTCGCTGCCGGCCTGAGCGCGAGCGACGGACTCGGCTCGATCCTCGCCGGGCTCGACGGGCTGGCCAACGGCGCCGAGATCAAGGCTGCGATCGAGCAGGGCATCGCCGACGGGCCGGAGCTCGCGATGGTCGACTCCGACAAGGGCATCACCAACCTGCACGTGCCGAGCGACGTCATCGTCGATGCGTCGATGCCGGCCATGATCCGCACGTCCGGTCACATGTGGGGGCCGGGCGGCGAGGAGGCCGACACCCTGGCCGTCATCCCCGACAGCAGCTATGCCGGCATCTACCAGGTCGTCCTCGACGACTGCAGGGCGAACGGCGCGTTCGACCCGAGCACGATGGGCTCGGTGTCCAACGTCGGCCTGATGGCGCAGGCCGCCCAGGAGTACGGCAGCCACGACAAGACCTTCGAGATGACCTCCGCCGGCACCATGCAGGTCGTCGACGAGTCAGGGCGGGTGCTCCTCGAGCACAGCGTGAGCCAGGGTGACGTGTGGCGCGCGTGCCAGACCAAGGACGTGCCGATCCGCAACTGGGTCGAGCTGGCCGTCACGCGGGCCCGCGCCTCGGGCACGCCGGCCGTGTTCTGGCTCGACTCCACCCGCGCGCACGACGCCAACCTGATCGCCAAGGTGGAGCGGTACCTCAGTGAGCTCGACACCGACGGCTTGCAGATCGAGATCATGTCGCCGGCCGACGCCACGGCCTTCTCGCTGGAGCGCATACGCAAGGGCGAGGACACCATCTCGGTCACCGGCAACGTGCTGCGCGACTACAACACCGACCTCTTCCCGATCCTCGAGCTCGGCACCAGCGCCAAGATGCTCTCGGTCGTCCCGCTCATCAACGGCGGTGGGCTGTTCGAGACCGGCGCCGGCGGCTCGGCACCCAAGCACGTCCAGCAGCTCGTCAAGGAGAACCACCTGCGGTGGGACAGCCTCGGTGAGTTCCTCGCGCTGGCTGCCAGCCTCGACCACCTGGCCACGTTTGACGACAACGCCCGCGCGCAGCTGCTCGGCGACGCCCTTGACCGCGCCACCGGCACGTTCCTGGCCGAGAACCGGTCGCCCAGCCGCAAGGCCGGCGAGATCGACAACCGCGGCAGCCACTTCTACCTCGCGCTCTACTGGGCGCAGGAGCTCGCCGAGCAGACCGACGACGCCGAGCTGGCCGCGGCGTTCGCGAAGATCGCCGAGGACCTCGCGTCGAGCGAGCAGGCGATCACCGACGAGCTGCTCGCCGTCCAGGGCTCCCCGGTCGACATCGGCGGCTACTACCGCCCGGACGACGCCAAGGCGACCGACGTCATGCGCCCGTCCAAGACCTTCAACGAAATCCTCGCCCAGCTCGACTGACAGGCGTCAGGCGTCGAGTGCGAGGGCGTGTTTCGGCTGGTAGAGCATGAGGTCGTCGGCGCCTGGCACGGCGATCGTGGTGACCAGGCCGTAGCCCTCGTCCTGGATCCCACTGGTGAACTCCGCGCCACGCTCCTCGAGCTCGGCGCGGGTGGCCTCGACGTCGTCGCACTGCAGCGAGATCAGGTGCTGGCGCGGCGACTCGTAGACGCGTCCCTCGTACTCGGATCGGGTCGGGTGCACTCCGAGCTCGCTCGGGCCGGTACGGAAGATCAGCCAGCCGGTGCCGGAGCCGGCGTCCTCGACGGACGGGAGCTGCAGGACGTCGCGGAAGAACGCCCGCGTCGCCTCGGCGTCGTCGGAGTAGATGAGGGTGTGACAGGCGGTGATCATCACCCCACGGTAGACCCGGGTCAGCCGAGAGCGAGGTCGGCGATCAGCTCGTCGGCGGACGGCATCGAGACGTCCGGCACATCCGGGAGGCTGGCGTAGAGGACGCCCGGACGGTCCGGAAGGTCGACGAGCACGAACACCGCGTCCTCGCGGGCGAATCCCAGGTGGTCGTCCCTGACGTCGAGCGCCACGACGAGACGCCATGTCTCGTGTCCGTCGAGCTCACCGGTCGCAGGCGCGGGTGGGTCGTGCGGTGACTCGGCCGGGTAGAAGGTGCTGAGCATCGCCGAGGAGAATGCGTTGCCGGTGGCATCGAGCCCCCCGCCCAGGTACTCGTCCGGAACCCCTCCGATGAACACGCACCCGATGTAGTCGCCGCGCGCCGTGTGACCCACGACGACCTGCTGGCCGATCGCGTCGTCGATGTGCGGGTAGTCGGGGCACCACGTCCACGGCTCGGGGCGGACCGAGCAGGAGAGGCCGCCGGCGTGGAGCCGGCCGTCAGCGCTGGGGGCGCCTGACGGACCCGGTTGCGGGGCCCCCACATTGCGGATGACGCTGACGTGCTGGGTCCACCCCTCGCCGTCCCACCACCGGAACAGCCCCGGCATCCCCTTAGGGTCCCAGTACCAGCCCGGCTGCGTCGGCTGCATGGGCACACCGTAGTTGCGGTGTACCTTCGATGAACCAGTTCCAGTGGACCGGCGAGCGGGGGCGTGGTGCATGAACAAGGCGATCGTCAGCAACCTGATGACCGTCGATGGCTACGTCGCGGGGCCGGGCGGCGATGTCATGGCCCTGCCGTTCGACGACTCCTTCACGCTCCGACTGGCCGAGGCACGGCAGCTTCCCGACTCGAACACGGCATTGCTGCGCCACGCGCTGGAGTGACAGCGATCAGGCCCGCAGGTCGCGCTCGACCGGCGTCCAGCCGCGGGCGCGGGCCTTGAGCCGGACGTCACCGAGCATCGTGGTGAGCGCCGCGCCGCGCTCGTCGATGCGCGTCGAGGTCTCGTTGCCGACGTCGTCGAGCAGGCGGACCACGACCTCGCCGTCGTCGCGCTGCGCCCACCCACCGACGACTCGTCCGTTCGCCCAGACGGTGGGCCCGGCGTTGCCGTTGACGTCATAGAGCTGCTCGCGGTGCGGGCCGAGGCAGAAGGCACGGTGCTTCCATCCCATCGCGGACGGGTCGAGGGCCGGGAGCAGCGCGACCCACGGGTCGGGTGTCACGGGCTCCGCGTCGTCGCCGAGCATCAGGCCCGGCAGGCCGTCCAGGTCGACCTCGACCGTGTGGAGGCCGGCCAGGGCCGCGCGCATGCGCGTCTTGGTCCAGCCGGTCCACCACTGCAGGTCGTCCGGGCTCGCCGGGCCGTAGGCGCCCAGCCAGTCGCGGGCGATTCGCGTAGTGGCCTCGACGGGATCGACGCGCTCGGCGAGCTCCGGCACCCATCGCGCGACGGCGACCCATCGGAACTGGGTCGACGTCCACCCACCCTTCGGCCTGGCCCGGACGACGTGACCCTGCGCGGACAACAGATTCAGCAGCCGGCTGCCCACCCCTTGGTTGGTGGCGTACTTCGTGCCGGGCGCAAGCTCCAGACGCGTGGCGAGGATGGGATCGGCCGCTGCGAGGTCGGCAGACGTGACCTCGTCGTTGGCCAGGACGACCTCGAGGGCAGCTGCCTCGGCGCGCACGAGCCACGGCTCCGGGTCGTCGGTGACGCCGCTGTCGACGAGCAGCTTGTGGAACGTCTTGCGCTCGTTTCGAGCCACCGTGTCGGCGGCGCCGGCGAAGCACGCTGGGGCGAAGTCGAGCGGCACGGCGAAGACGGTGCGACGGAAGGCGATGACCCGGACCAGGCTGCGGTCGTCGTAGAGCGCTGCTGAAACGTCGTCGGTGGTGGCGCCCGGCGTGCGGGCCAGCGCCGACAGGACGGTGGAGGCCGGGTCGGTGCCGTGTAGGGCCACGACCGCCCGAGCAGCATCGGTGACATTCGGGGCGCCGTGGCCGGGGGCCAGGGCATGCCGGACGCCGAGCCGCCCACGTCGCTCGTCCAAGGTGATGCGGCGCATTGGCGTCACCGTGACATGCGAGGGATGTTGGCCGCGTTGAGGTCGATGTGATCCTCGGCCAACAGGTCGTCGAGCTGTCCGGCCGGTTCTGGCAGTGCGAGCACGGGCACGACCGTCTCCTCGGACCAGACGCCCCCGCCGGCCTCCTTGAACCAGTCGATGTTCGGCGGACGGTAGCCCTCCTTCGCCTCGTAGTGCTCCTGGGCCGATGACGCGATCCGGACGTCACGCGCGTCGGCGCCGTCGAGCCGCCGCCTGCTACCGCGGAAGTTCTGGTTCTTCTCCAGGCGGTTGCGCAGCAGTCCGATCAGGTTCAGCGCCTGGTAGCCGATGTTCAGCGAGTTGTGCCGCTCGGCCGGCGAGTTGCTCTCGAGATAGGTCGCGAGGAGTGGCCAGTCGAACGCGAGGCCCTGCATGTTCGCCTCGCGAAGCATCCACAGCAGGGCGGTGTCCGACAGCCCCGTCGCGGCGTATCCGCCGCCGACGTCGGAGTGTGCGCCCTCGAACCACACCTGCCTGACCCGCCCCGGGTCGTCGGCTTCCTCCTCGATCTCCCACAGGCAGGGTTCGAACTTGATCCGTCGCTCGTCGATGGCGAGCGCCTGGCGAGCGCAGACGACCTGCTTGGAGAGCTTCACGTCGTGGAACGTGTGGCGCTGGCTGAAGGCACCCGGGACACCGAGCGCACCGACCGTGTCGAAGACCCCGAGGAAGTCGACGCGCATGTCGATCTGGCAGTGGTCACGTCTGAACTCGGCGTTGCTCGACCCGAAGTAGCGCCCCTTCGGGGGCTGCCCGCGGTAACGGTTCACTGCCTCCGGCAGCTTGTCGGCGATGACCGCCTCACGGGTCAGGAGACCCACCCGGGTGAGCATGCCGACGAGGCTGCGCGCGGTGAAGGCGCCTCGGCTGAAGCCGAAGACGAAGACCTGGTCACCCGGCTGGTAGTTGAGAGCCAGGAACCGGTAGGCGGTGGAGACGTGGCCGAAGAGACCGAGGCCGAACGCCCCGCCGAGGATCCGGTCGACCCAGTACCAGTTGGCGCCGACGCCACCGATGTACTGGACGAGCTGCTGGATGCCGTCGGTGCGGAGGGGATCCATCTCGATCGTGCGGGCGATCTTCTCGATGTTGGTGACGTTCTCGTTCTCGGGCCGGTTCCACGTCCCGTCGCAGCAGATCACCAGGCGCTTCATGCTCGGATCATCGCAGGCCCATGCGCGGAATAGCGGGTTCACTCGCCGACTTGACGCAGAGGTGACCTCGCTCCGGACCATGCCGCGCGCCCGCACCTCGCACGTCGGCCTGGCGATCCTCGCGCTCGCCCTCGGTGGGTTCGCGATCGGCACCACCGAGTTCGTCACCATGGGCCTGCTGCCCGACATCGCCGACGGCATCGACGAGTCGATCCCCACCACGGGCCACATCATCAGTGCGTATGCCTTCGGTGTGGTGGTCGGTGCGCCGGTGATCGTCTCGCTGGCGGCCCGCCTGCCTCGGCGTGAGCTCGCTATCGGGCTGGTGCTGGCGCTCGGCCTCGGCAACGCCATCACCGCGCTCGCGCACGGCTACTGGGAGGTCATGGCGGCGCGATTCATCTCCGGACTGCCGCACGGCGCGTACTTCGGTGTGGCGTCGCTGGTCGCGGTCTCACTCGTCGCTCCCGAGCGTCGCGGTCGCGCGGTCAGTGGCGTGATGCTGGGGCTCACGGTCGCCACACTCGTCGGCGTCCCGGCAGGCACGGTGCTGGGGCAGCAGCTCGGCTGGCGTAGCGCGTACTGGGCGGTGCTCGGCCTCACCATCGTCACTGCGTCCCTGATTCTGCTGTTCGTGCCGCATCAGCCCGGCAATCCGCACGCGACGGTCCGGGCCGAGCTGACGGCGCTGCGTCGACCGCAGGTGCTCTTCGCCGTGTCCGCCGGCATGGTCGGCTTCGGCGGCGTGTTCGCGATGTACAGCTACATCGCCCCGGTCGTCACCGACGTCACGGACCTGTCCCGCGGCACGATCCCCGCCTTCGTGTTCGCCTTCGGCGTCGGCTCGGTGGCCGGCACCTGGCTCGCCGGGAGGCTCGCCGACTGGGACGTCGAGCGAACCGTCCTCGCCGGGTTCGCCGTCCTCGTCGCCACTCTCGTCGCCTTCGCCCTGGCCGCCGGGCTCGCCGTGCCCGCGTTCGCGCTGGTCATGGTCGTGGGCGCTCTCGGCTCGGTGCTGGCGATCAATCTGCAGGTCAGGCTGATGCACGTGGCGGGCGACGCCCAGATGCTCGGAGTCGCACTCAACCACTCGGCCCTCAACATCGCCAACGGCCTCGGCGCATGGTTCGGCTCGATCGTCATCGCGGCCGGCTTCGGCTACCGCGCGCCGAGCTTCGTCGGAGCTGCCCTCGCGGTCGGCGGTCTGGTCATCTTCGCGGTCGGGCTGGCGGGGTCTCGTTCCGAGGCCCGACCAGTGTCGGGCGCTAGTACTGAGTGAGGAGCTGGTCGACGGGCGCGTACTGGTCGGTCAGAACCCGGGCGTTGCCCAGCCAGCGGTCGAGGTCCGCGCCGGTGACGACGTCCCACGCGACGCCGCGTTCGACGAGCTCGGTGCTCAACCCATCAGCGTCGATCGGGGCGTCCGAGGCCACCACCACCAGGTTGCCGCC
>NZ_JBOHDT010000095.1:0-5905 GCF_050700635.1 Aeromicrobium sp. | reverse complement strand
GATGACCGGCGTGTCCTACCGGCGCTCTGCCGAGCTGGCGGGTGTGGTCGGCCCGTACGAGGGCTACGCGCGTAATGCGGAAGCGCACCAGCGGGTGATGCGCAAGCACGCCGCGGCCAACGACGCGATCCGCACGCTGCACGACAACGATGCCGCGGTCCGCTCCTTCGCCACCCAGGAGTGGCAGCGGGGGCTGAAGATCGGGGCGCGGACCGGCTGGCGCAACGCGCAGGCCAGCGTGCTGGCACCCACCGGCACCATCGGCTTCATGATGGACTGCGACACCACCGGGATCGAGCCGGACTTCTCGCTGGTCAAGTTCAAGAAGCTGGTCGGCGGCGGGTCGATGCAGATCGTCAACCAGACGGTGCCGCGGGCGCTGATCTCGCTCGGCTACCAGCAGGAGCAGGTCGAGGCGATCGTCGAGTACATCGCCCAGCACGGCCACGTCATCGACGCGCCAGGGTTGCGGCAGGAGCACTACAGCGTGTTCGACTGCGCCATGGGCGAGCGGTCCATCGCCCCGATGGGCCACGTGCGGATGATGGCGGCGGTGCAGCCGTTCCTGTCCGGCGCGATCTCCAAGACGGTGAACATGCCGGAGAGCTCGACGGTCGAGGAGATCGCCGACGTCTACTACCAGGGCTGGAAGCTCGGCCTCAAGGCGCTCGCGGTCTACCGCGACAACTGCAAGGTCGGCCAGCCGCTCTCCGACGCGAAGGCGAAGTCGAAGGACAAGGAAGTCGAGACGGTCGTCGTCGAGAAGCCCATCCGCAAGCGGATGCCGCGCTCGCGCCAGTCGATCACCACGTCGTTCAGCGTCGGCGGCGCCGAGGGCTACATGACCTCCGGTGCCCACGAGTCCGGCGAGCTCGGCGAGATCTTCCTCAAGCTCGGCAAGCAGGGCTCCACCCTGGCCGGCGTGATGGATGCCTTCAGCATCGCGATCTCGATCTCGCTGCAGTACGGCGTCCCGCTGGAGACGTTCATCTCCAAGTTCACGAACATGAAGTTCGAGCCCGCCGGCCTGACGGACGACCCGGACGTCCGCATGAGCCAGTCGGTCATGGACTACGTCTTCCGCCGCCTGGCGCTGGACTACCTCGACTACGAGACCCGCGCCGCCCTCGGCATCCACACCGCCGACGAGCGCCAGCGCTACCTCGACACCGGCTCCCACCAGCCAATCTCGGCCGGCAGTACCGCGGCCGAGCTCGTGGAGGACGAGCCGGCTGCCAAGGCCGAGGCAGCCAGCGTGGCCGAGGATGTCTCGGTCGAGGAGTCGGCGGCGAGCTCGGTCGTTGAGCCTGTCGAATCGACCGCGAAGCCGGCCCCGGCGTCCGCCCACACCTCCGCCGAGCTCCTGGAGGAGATCACCGGGGGAGCGATCGACTCACCGCTCTGCATGAACTGCGGCACCAAGATGCGTCCCGCCGGTTCTTGCCACGTCTGCGAAGGCTGCGGCAGCACCAGCGGCTGCAGCTGATGGCACCGGCGAGCTGCTAGCCGACCGTCCACATCATCAGCACGGAGAGCCAGGGCAGTCGATGACCATTGCCGACGTTCGCGAGCTTGCGGTTTCACTTGGGATCGCCGCGACTGTCGCCGTGGTATTGCGTTCCTACTTTCGAGCCTTCGAGTTCAACTGGCCGGAGCACTATTTTGGTCCCGACCAAGGACTCGAGCTCTTTGTCACTCGCAGCCTTCCTCGCTATGCGGTTTTTCGTTTGCTCCCCGTCGTTCTAGCGTTGTTGGTCGCCGGGGCACTTGCTTCCCGGCTTGAGTTGGCTAGGACGTTCACGATCCTTGTGAGTGCGGGCCTTTACGCTGCAGTGAGCATCGGGCCAGACCTCGCGAGATCGCTCTTCGGCAAGCCGCGAAAATGGCGAATCGTAGGCATGAATATCGTCCTCGTCGCCGGAGTTGCAGCTGCGGCCGTCATAATCGCTCTTGCAGGGTCTGGCGCCGACTCACTGGTTCCCCCGGCCCGGGAGTTCGTATTCGCGATCTGGATTTCCGTGTTCGTTTTCATCGCCAGCAAGGTTGCCCTCGTCCTCAGCTCAAGGCCTCGTGTCCGCGACCTTGTTGCGGAAGCCGAAGGGGAGACCGACAAAGCGCTTATGGAACGACTCGATGAAGCGGACCCCGGAGGACTTTTCCGGGCAGTCGCTGTCGCTGAGCATCTCAATCGGCCGAAATGGATGCGCATGGCGGAGCGATTGCTTAGGCCCCGGGACGGCACGTATGGACTCATGCAGATGAAGTCAGCAAAGCCCATCTCAGATACGGAATCCGTGCTCTTGTTCATTGACGAGTTCGCTGATCACGTGCCCCAGGAGGATGAATACTGGGATGAGAAGCGAACTGGGCGGGTCACCCGAAAGCACAATAGGAGCGAGGAGTTTCAGAAGCTGGTTTACGAGATCATGCAGGAACCCGGGTATCCGTATACCGGGGGTCTCTGAACTCGCCCGACTTCCTTGAATCGAAACTGGTTTGCGATCCTCGTTAGTCTTCGGAATGCCCGCTGCCGCTACGCCAGCAAGAACTCGGTGTAGCGCTGCTCCAGACGTGTTGTGTCTGGTCGGGCGGAGCGCAATCGCGGTAGCTTCATCAACTTCCGATCGTGCATGTCCTGCAAGCCATGGCGGAGCATCGGTCCATCGATCTCATCGAGAATGTCCTGCCGGATGTGCAGGGTCAGATCGTCAGGTCGGATGCCGAGAATGCGATTGTCGAAGGCCGCATGGTGGATCTTGCACATGGCCAGACCGTTAGGAACGACTGGCTGACCAAGTGGTTGGCCATCGCCGATGATGTGGGCTGCATCGAGCAGCTCACGATGTCCGAGATTGCACACGGAGCACCGGGCCTCGTACGCCTGCAGAACCTGTGAACGAAACACACGTTGATGCAAGCGCTGCTTGGTGAGTCGCTCCATGTAGCGCCTTGTGTCCCTATCAAGGTCACTAACTGGATCGAATATGCGCTGCGCAGCGTCCAACGCCAGCGTGAACTCGAGGTTGGCCGGATCATCCCCAACGACCCAAACCGGGTAGATGGGCTCGTACAGGCTCTCACCGATCCCCACGAACCAAATGAGTGGCAGTCGATCGAGGTATGCCCGGCGTAGTGCGACGTTTTCCGAGTGCTGAGGGTTATCGCCTCGATACTTGTAGCGCTGAAGTCCGTCCGCGCCGATCGCGTCCGCATACGGCGGTGTTTGGCCAGGAGCTGTGTAAGTCGTGCGGATGGCCAGGGCAGCATCGAGTTGTCGTGGCTTTCGGATGCCGCGCTGTCGATCCAAGAGTGCGATTCGCTCGCCGTCGTACTCGAACGTGGATAGCCAAGAGAAGTCCACTCCCACCGCGGGTCGCGCGTCGAGCCAGGACATGGCTGCACGTCTAAGTTCTAGTTCCGGCAAGCCCATGGAGTCAGTTCTACCTGGCGTCCTGGATTGCGTCATGCGATCTGCAGTCGAAGTTCGGCGCACTGCAGGCCAGTTGCACAGTTCCGTTCGTTCACTTGCTGTCGGCGGCGCTCCAAAACTGGACAGTTTCGGCGCTTGAAAAGTGAACGGTTTTGGGCAGTCTAGTTCTCGGTGTCGTCGGTGGTGGTGCGGATGCTGGGCAGGCTGTCGATGCCTCGTCCTCGGAGCCGGTAGCTGGCTCCTTTCAGGGTGAGGACGTCGGCGTGGTGGACGATGCGGTCGATCATCGCTGCGGCGACGGCTTGGTCTCCGAAGACTCCTCCCCAGCTGCTGAACGGCAGGTTGCTGGTGAGCACCAGCGAGGCGTGTTCGTAGCGGGAGGAGACGAGCTGGAAGAACAGGTTCGCGGCGTCTTGTTCGAACGGGAGGTAGCCGACCTCGTCGACGACGATCAGCCCGTATCGCCGCAGCCGGGCGAGCTCTTGCGGGAGTCGGCCTTGGCGGTGGGCTTCGGTGAGGCGGGTGACCCAGTCGGTCGCGGTTGCGAACAGGACCCGGTGTCCGTGCCGGGCTGCGACGATCCCCAGCGCGGTCGCCAGATGGGTTTTGCCGGTGCCGGGTGGGCCGAGGAGGACGACGTTGCGGGCCTCGGTCAGGAACCCGCCCGACGCCAGCGAGCCGACTTGCTGGCGGATGGCGGGTTGGGCGTCGAAGTCGAAGTCCTCGATCGTCTTGCGGGCACCGAACCCGGCGGCGCGGATCCGCAGCTCAGCGCCGGAGGCGTTGCGGGCGGAGACCTCTCGTTCCAGGACCGCGGCGAGGTAGTCCTCGAATGTCCAGCCAGCATCGCGCCCCTGATCGGCGAGCCGGGCCGCGGCTTCGGTGATCCGCGGGGCCTTGAGCGCGGCGGCGAGGTAGTGGATCTGCTTGACCGACTCGGTCGTCGTCTTCGCCGTGCCCATCAGCTGACCTGCCCGTCGAGCAGGCCGAACGCCCGGTCGTAGTCGCCGAGGTCCCGGACCAGGTCATCGTCGCTGTCGCGGACGGGCCGTGGCTGCTGGAACTGTCGGCGCAACCGGCCGGCAGCCTCGACATGTTCGGGATCGGTGAGCGTGATACCTCTGGCCCAGATCCGCTCGTGCTCGGCGACGACACGACCATCGAGGCGAACCTTGACCCGGTCCAGATCCGCGGCGACGTCGACCATCCGCCCGATCGCTGTCGGGTCGACGGAGTAGTCGTTGCTGTCGATCCGGACGTAGTAGTCCCGGCCCAGGCGGATCCGGTTCCGCCAGCCCAGATGCAGCGGGATCGGTGGCAACGCCAACATGCCCGCCCGATCGACATCGACCAGATCGGCCGGTGCGGCCTTGATCGTGCGGACCGTCCTGGTGTTCGCCATGGCGAGCCAGTCGCTGAACTGGGTGTTGAAGTCCGCCGGCGACGTGAACGTCCGTCCGGGCATGAACGAGGTCTCAAACCAGCCGTTGCGGCGCTCCACGATGCCTTTGGACTCCGGATCACGCGGTGGCAGCAGCACCAGTCTGGTCGCCAGGGTCCCCATGAACGCGGCGACGCCCTCAGCGCGGCGCTGGCCGCGGCCGATGCCGGGTTCGTTGTCCCAGATCAACCGGCGCGGGGCCCGGCCGAGCTCCTTGATCAGCTCCCACGAGCCCAACAGAAGGTCCTCGGTCTTCCTGGTCGGGATCATCCGTCCGAGCGTGAACCTCGAATACGCGGCGGTGACCACCAGAACCGGCAGCAGCTTCGCTGTCCCGTCTTCGAGCGGGATCTTGCATGGCGGGAACCACAGATCGCACTGCGCCGCGTCACCCGGCTCCCAGACGATCCGGTCCGCCGGATCAACCGGGCGATGCTCCGGCCGCAACCGTTTGACGTTCTCCGAGAACCACCGGATCGAACCCGTCCAGCCCACCCGCTCGGCCAGCACCGTCGCCGGCATATCCGGCGTCTCGACCAACAGCGCCCGAACCCGCGGCTCGAACACCACGAACGACGACGGCCCAGGCGTCCGGACATACCGAGGCGGCGACTCCGAGTTCACCGCCTTGATCACCGTGGTCCTCGAGATCTCCAACCGCGCAGCGATGCGCGTCTTCGGCACGCCCTCCGCGGCCAGCCTCCTGATCAGCGCCCAGTCCTCCAAAGTGATCACTCTCCAATCGTCGAGTGTTCACTTTTCACCGCCGAAACTGTTCAATTTTCGAGCGCCGTCGACACCTAGCCAGCCTCGTTTGATTCCTTTCGTGCCGAGGACGACGGCGGATAGACACATCACTATCGCCGACACCCCCCACGCTGCGAAGACTGATGTCATTGGGTGCTCCTCAATCGTCTGGTCACGGCCCGGCTTCTACGACGCTCTTGGAAGTCTGATGTACTCGCATTGCCAATGAGTCGTCAAGCCACGTCGGGCCTAACCCAGCCAAATTGGCGCCGTGAGCCCGTCGACAC
>NZ_JBOHDT010000094.1:0-40083 GCF_050700635.1 Aeromicrobium sp. | reverse complement strand
GGTCGATCGGGATCTGGTCGACCAGGTGGCTGATGGTGGTGCCGGCGTCGAGCACCACGCTGCCGTGCTCTGCCGGCAGGAGGTCGGCCGCGGCGCGGGCGATGCGTTCCTTCTGCTCCGCGTTGGTCGTGGTGCGCTGCGCCAGGCCCGGCTCGAGGATGGTGAGCGCACGCGACGCCACCGCACCACCGTGGACGCGCTGGGCGAGGCCGTCCCGCTCGAGGACCGCGAGGTCGCGCCGGATGGTCTCGCTGGAGACGTCCAGCTCCGCGGCGAGATCGACGACCGACAGGCGTCCGTCCGCCTGGAGTCGTTCGGCGAGCAGCTGCTGGCGTTCGGCGGCGTACATGGGGCCCCTGGCGTGGGTTTGTGTGGTTTTTGTTCCGCTTCGCTAGAGTTTTGCGACCAGCTGTGGGTAATGTCAAGCCTATTCGTGAGTTAGGTCACAGATTCGGAAGGTTCCAGTCATGACGATCCTGCAGGGGACCGGAGTGGTCCCGGGCATCGGCACCGGTCCGGCCGTGCGGCCCACACCGCGACCGACCGTGCCTGACGACGAGCCCGAGGTCTCGGCCGAGGAGGGCGCAGAGCGGTTCAAGGCCGCCGCCGAGGTCGTGGCCCAGCGCCTCGAGCAGCGCGGCTCGAACGCGAGCGGTCCGGCAGCCGAGATTCTCCTGGCTACGGCCACCCTCGCTCGCGACCGTGGTCTGGTCGGCCTGGTCTCGGCCCAGCTCGGCTCCGGGAGTGGGCTCGCATCGGCGACCGTCGCGGCCGTCGAGCAGCTCAGCGACATGTTCCGCAGCGCCGGTGGGCTGATGGCCGAGCGCGTCACCGATCTGTACGACGTTCGTGACCGCGTGATCGCCGAGCTGACCGGTCAGGCCGAACCGGGAATTCCGATGCCCGAGGTGCCGAGTGTCCTGTGCGCCGACGACCTCGCGCCGGCCGACACCGCCGGACTCGACCCGGCAGTGATCTCGGCGATCGCCACCTCCCTCGGCGGCGTCACGAGTCATACGACGATCATCTCCCGTCAGCTCGGCATCCCATGTGTCGTCGGCTGTGCGGGTCTCGATGACGTCGAGGTCGGCACCGACCTGCTCGTGGACGGATCGACTGGTGAGGTGGTGCTCGACCCGGACCCCCAGATGGCCAAGGAACGTCAGGATGCGGCAGAGGCGGCGGCCGAGGCGGCCCGCTCCTGGACCGGACCCGGCTCCACGTCCGACAGGCATGCCGTCGACATCCTCGCCAACGTGCAGGACGGGCCAGGCGCCCAGCGTGCCGCCGAGACGAATGTGCAGGGAGTCGGCCTGTTCCGCACTGAGCTGTGCTTCCTCAGCTCGGACACCGAGCCGACGGTCGAGCAGCAGGCCGCCATCTATCGCGAGGTTCTGGACGCGATGGGGGAGCGCAAGGTGGTCATCCGCACCCTCGATGCCGGGTCTGACAAGCCGCTCACGTTCGCCACGCTGCCGGACGAGCCCAACCCGGCCCTCGGCATGCGCGGCATGCGGCTCGGACTCCGGGACGAGGGTTTGATGGATCGCCAGCTCGACGCGATCGCCGAGGCGGCCAAGGACTCGAAGGGCGACGTCTGGGTGATGGCGCCGATGGTGGCGACCGAGGGCGAGGCGGTGTGGTTCGCCGCACGCGCGCGCGAGCGCGGGCTGACGCCAGGCGTCATGATCGAGGTCCCGGCGGCCGCTCTGCTGGCCGACCGGATCCTGAAGCACGTCGACTTCGTGTCGATCGGCACCAACGACCTCAGCCAGTACGCGCTGGCCGCCGACCGCATGTCGGCTGACCTCTCGCACCTCACCGATCCGTGGCAGCCCGCGCTGTTGGCTCTTGTCGGTCAGGTCGCGCGCGCGGGCCGCGACGCGGGCAAGCCGGTGGGCGTGTGCGGCGAGGCCGCCGCCGATCCGCTGCTGGGATGCGTGCTCGCCGGCCTGGGTGTCACCTCGCTGTCGGCCGCGAGCACCGCGGCTCCGGCGGTCGGCACCTCGCTGGCCACCCACACGCTGGCGGAATGCGAGAAGGCCGCCGAGGCCGCACTCGCCGCGACGGACCCGCGGGCCGCCCGGGAGGCAGCGACAGCCGCCCTGGGCTGACGCTTCGCTCCCCCACTCGCTGCGCTCGCGGGAGGTCCCCCCAGCTCAGCCGGCGCGTGGAGATCAGTCGGGGGCCAGCGTCGTCTCGACGCGGAGACCGTCGCTGGTCTCGTCGGCCACCAGGTTGACGTCACCGACCACCCGGCCGGCGGCCTTGACGTCGTCGAGTGCCCGGGTCAGCAGGTCGAGCGCTTCCTGTGAGGCACGCACGGACACCGACGTGACCTCGGTGCGCTGGCTGACCTTGGCCACCGACTTCGCGCCGCGGATTCCGGCGAGGGCCTCGGCTGCGGTCGACAGGAGGGCCGGGTTGTGCGGCACGGTCGGAAGGTCGACCTCCGAGTCCGGCCACGCAGCACGGTGGATGGAGCCGTCCTGCCACCACGCCCACGCCTCTTCGGTGACGTACGGGAGGAACGGGGCGAGCAGGCGCAGCTGCACGGACAGGGCGAGCACGAAGGCCGCCTTGGCTGACGTCCCGGTGGCGTCGTCTCGTCGAGACCGCTCCTTCACGAGCTCGAGGTAGTCGTCGCAGAAGTCCCAGAAGAACTTCTCGGTGATCTCGAGGGCGGACGCGTAGTCGTACGCGTCGAAGTGCCTCGTGGCCGCCTCGACCACCTGGCGCAGACGTCTCAGCATCGCGAGGTCCAGGGCCTCGGTGACGAGGGACGCGTCGAGCAGCGCGGCGTCGGCGCCGAGTCCGTACTGCTCCTCGGAGGCAAGCACGAACTTGCTCGCGTTGAGCACTTTCATCGTCAGCCGTCGGCCGACCTTCATCTGGGTCTCGTCGAACGGGGAGTCCGCGCCCGGCCGGGCGCCGGCCGCGCGCCACCGCACGGCATCCGCGCCGTACTTCTCGAGGATCTCGTCCGGGACGACGACATTGCCTTTTGACTTGCTCATCTTCTTGCGGTCGGGATCGACCACGAAGCCGGAGATGGCGTTGTGCGACCAGGGGACGCCACCGAACTCGAGGTGCGCGCGCACCACCGACGAGAACAGCCAGGTACGGATGATGTCGTGGCCCTGGGGTCGCAGGTCCATCGGGTAGGTGCGGGAGAACAGGTCCTCGTCGCGTCCCCACCCGCAGACGATCTGCGGCGAGAGCGACGACGTGGCCCAGGTGTCGAGAATGTCGGGGTCGCCGACGAACCCACCCGGCTTGCCGCGCTGCGTCTCGTCGTATCCGGGCGGGGTCTCGGATGCGGGGTCAACCGGGAGGGCATCTTCGTCGGCGAGAATCGGGTCGTCGTACTGGGGTTCGCCGTCGTCGTCGGTTCGGTACCAAACCGGGAACGGGATGCCGAAGAACCGCTGACGCGAGATCAGCCAGTCACCGTTGAGCCCTTCGATCCAGTTGGTGAACCGCGACTGCATGTAGCCAGGCACCCAGGTCATGTCGTCGCCGCGTGCGACGAGCGCGGCTCGCAGGTCCCCGTCACGGCCGCCGTTGGAGATGTACCACTGTCGGGTGGAGACGATCTCGAGCGGCTTGTCACCACGCTCGTAGAAGTTCGCGACGCGCTGGGTCGGCACCGGATCGCCGTGCAGGTCGCCGGAGTCGCGCAGCGCCTGGGCGCTCATCTCACGTGCAGTGAACGTCGTCTTGCCGGCCAGCTCGCCGTAGCGGGCGCGGCCGTCCTCGTCGGTGATCCAGTCGGGGACGTCGGCCAGAATGCGGCCGTCGCGACCGATGATCGTGCGGTTGGGCAGCTGCAGCTCTCGCCACCACTGGACGTCGGTGAGGTCACCGAACGTGCAGCACATCGCGATGCCGGCTCCCTTGTCCATCTCGGCGCCGTGGTGCGCCAACACCGGAACCTCGACGTCGAACAACGGCGAACGGACGGTCGAGCCGAACAGGTGCTGGTAGCGCTCGTCATCGGGGTGTGCGATGAGCGCGACACAGGCGGCGATGAGCTCGGGACGGGTCGTCTCGACGAACACCGGGCCGCTGGCATGGTGGTACGAGACGCGGTGGTAGGCGCCTGGGTAGTCGCGGGCCTCGAGCTCGGCCTGGGCCACCGCGGACTGGTACGTGACGTCCCACAGGGTGGGCGCGTCCTGAAGGTACGCCTCGCCGCGGCCGACGTTGCGCAGGAACGCCCGCTGCGAGACGGTCTGCGCCTCGACGCCGATCGTCGTGTACGACTGCGACCAGTCGACCGAGAGGCCGAGCGTCCGCCACAGTCGCTCGAAGACCTTCTCGTCCTCGACGACGAGCTCGTTGCACAGGTCGACGAAGTTGCGCCGGCTGATCGAGATCTGCCGCTTCGGATCAGGGTTCGCAGGTGGTGCGAAGTCCGGGTCGTAGGGGAGGGTCGGATCGCATCGGACGCCGTAGTAGTTCTGCACGCGTCGCTCGGTGGGCAGGCCGTTGTCGTCCCAGCCCATCGGGTAGAAGACCTCACGGCCGCGCATCCGCTGGTACCGGGCGATGAGATCGGTGTGCGTGTAGGAGAACACGTGCCCGACGTGCAGTGAGCCTGAGACCGTCGGCGGAGGCGTGTCGATCGAGTAGATCTCCTCGCGCGACTTGGTGCGGTCGAACCGGTATGTTCCCTGCTCCTCCCAGCGCTGCGACCAGGTGGCCTCGAGACCTTCGAGCATGGGCTTGTCGGGGACTGCGTTCACGAGGCGACAGTCTAGGTGGATGGCCGAGCTCCAATTCCGTCACCCGGCATCCGTCACCGTTCGCTGCGTCTCAGGAGCGCGGTGCAGAAGAAGGCAGCCGACCCGACCACGCCGAGCGGCATGAAGGGCGGGACGATCGCCGAGACACCCGCAAGCACGTAAAGGACGAGCAGCCCCGTGCCGAAAGCGTGGTGCCGCCGCCCGAGCACTCCGACTGCGACCAGACCGACCGTGCACAGCACGATCTTGGGCACAGTCATGACGAAGGCGAGCCACGAGGTGATGATCGCCTCGTACGTGGTTTCGTCGACCTCCTGTGCCACGGCCACAGCGAGCGTGCCGTTCGCCCAGGCATCGACGACGACGAAGACCAGACCGGCGACGGTCGTGGTGACGGCCCACGCCGGTAGGTCGGTCAGCACGGACGGAAGGTTGAGGACGAGCAGCACGGCCCCGATGGTCGCCAGGGAACATCCGATGACCTCGGCCGGGCTGGCCACCACCTCGCGGGGCGTGTCGCTCCAGTGGCTAAGACTCCAGGCGAAGATGGTCGCGGCCCCGAGGAACAGCAGGGCGCTACCGGCCATCACCAGCGCGGGACCTCGGCCGGCGGGCTCGACGGCGCTCCGGGCGCCGGTGCCGGCAGGAGTGGAAACGGTCATCATGGCTCCTTCTCTCGAACGTGGGCACCCCCAGCGTGTCCGCAGAGGTCGCGCCCGCGGTACCCCCAACGGCGCCGATTCTGGTTCCCCCATCGGAGTGATCCCAGGCTCTGAAATCGCTCGTATGCTGGTCGGATGGAGGCTCCGGAGGTCCGGCGGATTGCGCTCTCGGCAGTGCGCTCGCCGTGGTCGATCGACATCGTCGTCGGGGTTTTCGTCGCGGTGCTGAACGTCGTCACGACCACGACCCCTGATCCTTCGGCTGCGTACTACGACTACCGCGAGCCGCACATGCTTGCCCTGGTGACGCTGACGGTCGGTGCCGGACTCGCTCTCATCTGGCGCCGCTACGCACCGGTGACTGTGCTGGTCGTCAACCTCGCCACGTTCGTGGTCGTGACGGCGCTGGAGTGGCAGGCCGGATCTCTCGCAGTCGGACTTCTGGTGGCGTTGTACTCGGTGGGTGCCTACAGCACGTTCCGCCGCGGACTGGGGTCGGTCGTCGCCGTGGTGGTCTCACTCGTGGGACTGATCGTGCTGTCCCGCCCGTACTTCGACGACTGGGCCTCGCTCGTCACGGTGTTCGTGTACGTCGCGCCGTGGGGAGCCGGGCTGGTGGTTCAGCATCACCGGCGAGCCACTGATGAGGAACGGGCCCGCGTCATCGAGCTCGAACGGCAGCGAGCGGTCGAGGCGGAGCGGGCCGTGCACTCGGAACGACTGAGAATCGCCCGGGAGATGCACGACGTGGTGACGCACACCCTGAGCATCATCGCCGTGCAGTCAGCCGTGGCCCAGAAGTTCGCCACCAGCGATCCCCAGCGGGCGACGGAGGCGATGTCGGCCGTGCAGTCGTCGAGCTCGTCAGCCCTGGACGACCTTCGACGGATGCTCGTCTCGCTGCGGTCGGACGGCGATCCCGCGCCGTGGGGACCGCCCCCCAGTCGGGCCGATCTCGACCTCGTCGTGGCGGCGCACCGTGCCGCCCACGGGCCGGTCGACCTGAACGTGGACCCCGCGATCACGTGGGAGTCCACGACCTTGCCGCTCACGGTGTTGCGCATCGTCCAGGAAGGTTTGACCAACGTCGCGCGGCATGCTCCCGGGGCGCGCGCGAGTGTCGACGTCGTGGCGGACGACGATGGCGGGGTGGTGGTGACGATCGTCGACGACGGTGGGAACGGAGATCACGGAACCAAGGGAACTCCGCGGCGTCAGGGTCTGGGCCTCGTGGGCCTGCGGGAGCGGGTGAACGCCTTCGGCGGAGTGGTGGATGCCGAGCCGCACGGCCCGGGCTTCCGGTTGCGAGCGGTCCTACGAGCGGTACCGCACCCGTGAGCGAGCTTCGGGTGGTCGTCGTGGACGATCAGGATCTCATCCGGTCTGGACTGGTCGCTCTGCTCGACGGCCGAGACGGCATCGAGGTGGTGGGCGAGGCCGGCGACGGCACCGCCGGCGTCGATCTCGTCCGACGGACGCAGCCGGACGTGGCGCTCATCGACATCCGGATGCCCGGTCTCAACGGGATCGAAGCGATCGAGCAGATCCGAGCCGATCCGCTGTGCCGCACTCGCTTGATGGTTCTGACCACTTTCGACCTCGACGAGTACGTCGTCGCAGCGCTGCGAGGTGGCGCCGATGCCTTCGTCCTCAAGAACACCCCGGTCGACGAGCTCTGCCGTTGCATCCAGGCCGTGGCGGCCGGCGACGCCTACCTCTCGCCGTCGGTGACGCGTCGCGTGGTCGAGGAGTTCGCCGCGCGTCCGACAACCGCCGGGCCGCCTGCTCCCGACTTGACCCCCCGCGAGTCCGAGGTGCTGGCCCTGGTCTGTCGAGGTCTGACCAACAAGGCCGTGGCGGGAGAGCTCCATCTCGGCGTCGAGACCGTGAAGACCTACGTGGGCCGCCTGTTCCAGAAGTACGGCGTCGAGTCGCGGGTCGCGCTGGTCATCGCCGCTTCCGAGCGGCGCTGATGCGCACTCAGACCCTGACCGGCTCCTCGATCTGCGTCTTGGTGCTCGGCGTCTCCACGTCCCGCTTCTGAGCGAGGGCCGACGGCCACCACATGTGGCGACCGATGTCGAGGTTGAGTGCGGTGACCAGGACCGAACGAACGATGATCGTGTCGAGCAGGACGCCGACGGCGACGGCGAACCCGAGCTCGGCGATGAACACCATGGGAAGCGTCCCGAGGGCGGCGAACGTGCCGGCGAGCACGAGTCCGGCCGACGTGATGACCCCTCCGGTCGCGCTGAGCCCGATCAGCGCGCCCCGACGCGTGCCCACCTTCAGCGCCTCCTCACGAACGCGGGTCATCAGGAAGATGTTGTAGTCGATGCCCAGCGCCACCAGGAACACGAAGGCGAACAGCGGGAAGGACGAGTCGGCCCCGGCGAATCCGAAGATGTTCGTGAAGACGAACCCGCTGATGCCGACCGCCGCGCCGAAGGACAGCACCACGGTGGCCAACAAGATCAACGGAGCGACCAGCGCTCGAAGCAGCACGGCGAGGATCAGGAGGACCGCGACCAGGATGATCGGGATGATCAGGCGGTTGTCGGCTGCCGAGGCGTCCTGGATGTCGTGGTTGACGGCGGTGGCGCCTCCCACGATGGGCTGCACCCTGCCGATGTCATGCACGGCGTCGCGAACACGGTCGATCGTGTCGAATGCCGCGGGGGAGTCCGGAGGCGCCGCGAGTGTGCCCTCCATGTAGGTGATGCCGTCGTTCTGGCCCATGATCTTCACGGTGTCGGGAGCAATACCCTGCACGTTGCCGAACTCGGTGCTCACCTCTTGCGCGGACTCCGACGGCGCGATCACCACCACCGGACTGCCGGCGCCGCCGGGGTAGTGCTGGGCCACCCGCTTCTCTGCCGCCACGGACGGCTGGTCGGTGATGAAGAGCTCCTCATTGGTGAGCCCATCCGCGTCGAGCTGAAAGGCTCCGAGCGTGAAGAACGCCAGCATGACCGTGGTGACCAGCCAGGTGGCGCGTGGCGCCTTGGCGATGCGACGGCCGACCCGGGCCCAGAAACCTCTTTTGTTGGGCTCGGGATCACCGAAGTGCGGCACCAACGGCCAGAACGCCCATCGCCCCACGATGACGAGCAGCGCCGGGAGCAGGGTGAGCATGACCAGCAGCGCGACGACGATGCCCGCGGCGGCCACCGGCCCCATGCTGCTGGTGGAGTTCATCTGCGCGAACACCAGGCACAACAGGCCGACGACGACGGTCGCGCCGCTGGCGATGATGGCCGGGCCGGCGCGGTGCAGCGCGTGCCCCATCGCGACGTGGCGATCATCGACGCGCCGGAGCTCCTCGCGATACCGGGCGATGAGCAGCAGCGCGTAGTCGGTTCCGGCGCCGAAGACGAGCACTGTGAGGATGCTGGCGCTCTGGGCATTCACGGTGAGGCCGGCCTCCGTCGCCAGCAGGTAGACGATGCCTTGGGAGATGGCGAGACTTGCTCCACCGCACAGCAGCGGGATGATCCAGAGAATCGGGCTGCGGTAGGTGATCAGCAGCATCACCACGACCACGCCCACCGCCGCGATCAGCAGGATGCCGTCGACACCGGAGAATACGTCGGCCTGGTCGGCTCCGAGCGCGGCCGGTCCGGCCATGCTCACCTCGAGCCCGCCGTTGCCGTCGTTCGCGATCTGCTCGAGCTCGTCGATCAGGTCCGGAAGGACCTCCCAGCCATCGCCGACGTCGAGAGGGACGAGGACCTGCAGGGCTTGACCGTCGTCGGACGGAACGGGGCCGAAGACCTCGCCGGAGACCTCATCCATACCCTTGAACGATCTGACGTCGGCGGCGACCTGCTCAGAGTCGGCCGGGGTGATGCCGGACTCGCGCTCGTACAGGATCACGGCCGGGGCGGCCTCCGGATCGGTGAAGGCGCGCGACTCCTCGATGACCTGGGTGGACTCGGCGTCGCCAGGCAACCAGGCACTGGTGTCGTTCTCCTGGGCGCCCGTCAGCTTGCCGGCCAACGAGCCGAAGACGACGAGCATGATGATGGCTATGGCGAGGACCACCCATTTGGTCCAGTGGTGCGTCACCCAACCGGCAAAGTGTCGAGTCATGAGAGTCCTTCGGGCCGTTCCTTCTTTGGAATTCCATCATGGCGTGGGTCACTGACAGACCGATATCGGTGACAACCCTGAGCGCCCCCGCAGCATTCCCACGTTGAGCGGCTGCGATCTCCACACAACCTTCACGAGTCGCCCCGGGTTCCTGCCCGTCCGCGCTTCTAGGCTCGTCATGTGAGCGAACCGTCGCCAGACCTTCCGCCGAGTGCCCGCCGCCGAGTGCTCGTGGTCGAGGACGACCCGGTCATCAACGACGCGGTCGCGCGCCGCCTCGACGCCGAAGGGTACGACGTCACTCAGGCGTGGGACGGACCCACGGCCGTGGCGGCGGCCACCGACGGCCGGCCCGACGTGCTGGTCCTCGACGTCATGCTGCCCGGCTACGACGGGTTGGAGGTGTGCCGCCGTGTGCAGGCCACCCGCCCGGTTCCGGTGCTGATGCTGACCGCGCGCGACGACGAGTCCGACATCTTGGCCGGTCTCGCGGTGGGCGCCGACGACTACCTCACCAAACCGTTCGGGATGCGGGAGCTGGTGGCGCGGATCGCCGCGCTGCTGCGGCGGGTGGAGCGGGCCGGGGTGCTCGCGGCCCAGCCGGCCGACGTGCTCTCTCTCGGCGATCTGCGGGTCGACACCGGCACCCGCCGGGTCGACGTGGCGGGCGCCGAGGTGCACCTGACGCCGACGGAGTTCGACCTGCTCGTCTGTCTCGCCGGAGAGCCCGGCCAGGTGCTGACCCGCGAGCGGCTGCTGGCCGAGGTGTGGGACTGGCCCGACGCGTCTGGCACCCGCACGGTCGACAGCCACGTCAAGGCGCTGCGGGCCAAGCTCGGTGCCGAGCGTGTCCGTACGGTCCACGGCGTCGGCTACGCCCTGGAGACGCCATGACCGCCGAGCCGCTGGTCCGGGTCACCTCGATCAAGGTGAAGCTCGGGCTCTTGGTCGCCGCGAGCGTGGTCGTCGCCGCGATCGTCGGGACGCTCGGCTCGGCCGGGGGCGTGACCCCGTGGTTGGCCCTGCCGGTGACGATTGCTGTCGCACTCGGCGTGACCCAGCTCCTCGCGGCTGGCATGACGAGCCCGTTGCGCCAGATGACCGAGGTGGCGCGCCGGATGGCGCAGGGTGACTACTCGGGCCGCGTCGACGCATCCGCGGGCGACGAGGTCGGTGAGCTGGCCCGCACCTTCAACCAGATGGCCGCCGACCTCGGCCACGTCGATGCGGAGCGCAGGGAGCTGGTCGCGACCGTGTCGCACGAGCTGCGGACCCCGGTGGCTGCGCTCACCGCGCGTCTGGAGAACCTTGCCGACGGCGTCGAGGAGCCCGACGAGGACACCCTGACCGGGGTGCTCGACGAGGCCCGCCGGCTCGGCGGCCTCATCGACGATCTCCTCGACCTGTCGCGCGTCGACGCAGGAGTTGCAACTCTGCGGCTCGCGGACATCGACGTCGCCGCCTTTCTCGACGACCTCGTCGACACCGGTGCTCCGCACATCCGGGGCGTCACGTACGCCGTATCGGCCCCCGGCAAGCTCATCGTGCGGGCCGACCCAGCGCGACTGCGCCAGCTCATGACCAACCTGCTCGACAATGCCGCCCGGCACAGCCCAGCGGGTGGCGTGGTGACCGTGGCGGCCTCCGCCGGTGAGAGCACGTGGTCGCTCGAGGTGACCGACTCCGGACCTGGCGTGCAGGCCGACGACCGCGAGCGCGTCTTCGAGCGCTTCGGCACCCTCATCGAACCCGAAGGTTCCGTCACAGGGGGAGGCACCGGTCTCGGCCTGGCCATCGCACGCTGGGTGGCCGAGCTGCACGGCGGATCGATCCGGTTCATCGACCCCGAGCCCGGGTCGGTCGGCGCCAGGGTCGTGGTCGACCTGCCGCTGCGCGCCGACGCCGCGACGCCCCTGACCACCGACCGCCCGCCACCACCAGGAGGCACCACGGTGTCCGTGACCGCATCGCCCAGCGAGCAGTCTGCTCCCGCACCGACGACGGTGGCACCGCAGCCACTCATGACCCCGATCTTCGGCACCTTCTGGCCCGACGACAACGTCCCCGGACGGCGCGACCTGCTGGGCGCCGCGATCGCCGTAGGCGTCCTGGCGGGCGTCGTGCTCCCGTTCCGGGAGCCTGGCCTGGCGTTGTTCCTGGTGCTAGTGGCTGCGACCGCGACGCTGGCGTACGCCGCACGCCACCGGCGTGATCCCTTCACGCTCGCCTGCCTCATCGGCTGCACGGTGCTGTGCCTGCCCGTGCTGCTGCTGGACGCTGACTGGATCGCCACCCTCTGCTGGCTGGCGGGTGGGGCCCTCGCCCTGGTCGGGGTGACGCGGGGGCGCAGCGCACCGTCGTTCGTGCTGGCATGGGTCGGCTGGCCGCTGGCTTCCCTGCGCGGTCTGCCCTGGCTCGGCCGGACGCTGCAGGGGCTGGCCGGTCGGGGCATTGGTCCCGCGTTGCTCCGCACCATGGTGTGGTCGGTGCTCGCGGTGGTCGTCTTCGGCCTGTTGTTCGCATCCGCCGACGCCCTCGTCGCGTCGTGGCTGGATGCGCTCATTCCCGACTGGACGTTCGACACCTTTGTGCTGCGCGTTTTCGTGACCGCAGCCGTCTTCGGTCTCGTGCTGGCCGGGGCCTACCTCGCCCTCAACCCGCCTCGCACCGGGGCCGCCGACCTTGCCGCGTCGCCACCCGTACGGCACCGCTACGAGTGGCTGGCACCGGTATTGCTGGTCGATGCCGTTTTCGCGCTGTTCCTGGTCGCGCAGGCCGCCGTCTTCTTCGGTGGCCGCGACTACTTCGAGCGCACGACCGGCCTGACCTATGCCGAGTATGTCCACCAGGGGTTCGGCCAGTTGACGGTCGCGACCGCGCTCACGCTGCTCGTCGTCTGGGCGGCATCCCGCAAGGCAGCCCGCACGGAACGCGCAGACCGGGTCGCCCTGCGGGTCTCACTCGGGGCCCTGTGCGGGATGACCCTCGCCGTGGTCGCCTCGGCCCTCTACCGGATGAGCCTCTACCAGGACGCCTATGGCTTCACCGAGCTGCGCCTGCTGGTCGACGTGTTCGAGGGCTGGCTGGGGCTCGTTGTGGTCGCCGTGCTGATCGCGGGATGGCGCCTCGACGGTCGTTGGGTGCCGCGGGCGGCGCTGTTCGCGGGCGCCGCCGCGTTGGCCGCGCTCGCCGTGCTCAACCCAGACGCCTGGATCGCCCGGCACAACATCGACCGTTTCGAGACGACTGGCAAGGTCGATCTCGACCACCTGAGCGGGTTGTCCGCCGACGCGGTCCCGGAGCTGTTGCGGCTGCCCGCCGACCTGCGCTTCTGCGCGTTGCCGGAGGTCTCGAGCAGCGACGACGACTGGCTGGAGTGGAACCTCGGACAAGACCGAGCGCGCGACGCACTCCAAGGCGAGAGCCTCGCGGTGCCGACCGCCGCGTGCACCGACCTCGCGGAGGCGCTGCGATACTGACCGCAATGAATCCCACGTTTGCCGAGGTCGAGCGGGCTTTGCTCGGCCGGTGGCCCGAGACGAAGCTCGAACCGTCCCTCGACCGCATCGCCGCCCTGTGTCGCCTGCTCGGAGACCCGCAGAACGCGTACCCGGTGGTGCATCTCACCGGCACGAACGGCAAGACGTCGACGGCCCGCATGATCGACGCCCTGCTCCGTGCCCTGGAACTGCGCACTGGGCGATTCACGAGCCCGCACCTCCAGTCGATGACCGAACGCATCTGCCTCGACGGCCAACCGCTGTCCGAGGACGACTTCGTCGACGCGTTCGCGGACGTGGCGGCGTACGCGCAGATCGTCGACGACAGCCAGCCCCACCCGCTGTCGTTCTTCGAGACGATGGTCGCCATGGCGTTTGCGGCCTTCGCGGACGCGCCCGTCGACGCGGCTGTCGTCGAGGTCGGCATGGGCGGCTCGTGGGACGCCACGAACGTCGTCGACGGGAAGGTCGCCGTCGTCACCCCGATCGCCGTCGACCACGCGGAGTACCTCGGCGACCGCGCCGAGGCGATCGCAGCCGAGAAGGCCGGAATCATCAAGCCCGGCGCTCATCTCGTGCTGGCCGAGCAGGAGCCGGACGTTCTCGACGTGATCATGCACCGCGCGGTCAACGTCGGCGCCACGGTGTTGCGTGAAGGAATCGACTTCGGTGTCTCAGAACGCCTGACGGCGTTGGGTGGCCAGCAGGTGGATCTGCAGGGCGTGGCCGGACGCTACGACGAGATCTTTCTGCCGCTGCATGGCGGGCACCAGGCACGCAACGCCGCCTACGCGCTGGCGGCCGTCGAGGCGTTCACCGGCTCGCACAAGCTCGACGCAAACCTCGTGCGCGAGGCGTTCGCCGACGTCTCGTCACCGGGTCGCCTCGAGGTGGTCCGGCGCAGCCCCACGGTGCTGCTCGACGCGGCCCACAACCCGCACGGCATCCAGGCGGCGCTCGAGTCCGTGCAGGACGCCTTCAGCTTCAGCCCTCTCATCGGTGTGGTCGGCATCATGGCCGACAAGGACGTCGACGAGATCGTCCGACTCCTCGAGCCGGTGCTCGCCGAGATCATCTGCACGCAGAACAGCACGCCCCGCTCGATGCCGGCCGCCGAGCTGGGTGAGATCGCCGAGGACGTGTTCGGCGCCGAGCGGGTCACCGTCGTCCGGCGCCTCGACGATGCGATCGAGCGGGCCATCGCGCTCGCCGACAGCAGCGAGGGTTACGAGGAGGCCATCGGCAGTGGCGGCGTGCTCGTGACCGGTTCGGTGATCACGGTCGGCGAGGCCCGGATGTTGTTCGGGGGAGAGCCGACATGAGAGCCATGTGCGCGGCGATGCTGACGCTCGAGGCGATCATCCTCGCCCTGAGCGTGCCGGTGATGATCTCGGTCGAGAACGTCGACCCCCCGCTCGCGCTTGGCCTGGGTCTCGGGCTGGCGGTGCTGTGCGTGCTCACCGCCGGCCTGCTTCGTCGTCCGTGGGCGTACACGGCCGGTCACCTGCTGCAGGTGGGCGCGATCTGTCTCGGCTTCCTCGTGCCGGTGATGTTCTTCGTCGGCGCGATGTTCGCCGGGCTGTGGGCGCTCGCCTACCTGCTCGGCCGCAAGATCGAGGCTGACAAGGCCCGATGGGCAGCGGAGGACGCCTAGAGCCCGACGGTGAGGTTCTCGCCGGTCGACGGATCGAAGAAGTGCATCCTCTCGGTGTTGATGAACAAGGTGGCAGTCTGGCCCTCCTGGATCTCGCTGGCGGAGTCCAGCGAGACCACGAGCTGGGTGCGCAGCGACTCGCTGTCGACCTCCTTCGCCAGTTCCTTGAGCTGATCCTGGACCTTCTGCTCCGCCTCGTAGGGGATGTACGCGAACTGCTGGTCGCCCAGCCACTCCCGGACGTCGACCTGGGCCTCGAACTGGTTGGACTGGGCCCGGCCCTCCTCAAGCATCGTGACGTCCTCGAAGTGCTCGGGCCGGATACCGGCCATGAGGAGACCCTTCCCCGCGGTCTTCTCCGCCTTGGCGTCGGGGATCTTGAACGTGCCGAACGGCAGGCTCATGTCGTTGCCCTCGACGGTCGCCGGGAGGAAGTTCATCGGCGGTGAACCGATGAAGCCTGCCACGAACAGGTTGACGGGCTGCTCGTACAGCTCCTTGGGTGTCGCGAGCTGCTGCAGAATGCCTCGCTTCAACACGGCGACCCGGTCGCCCAGGGTCATCGCCTCGGTCTGGTCGTGGGTGACGTAGACCGTGGTGATGCCGAGACGCTTCTGCAGCCGGGAGATCTCGGCGCGCATCTGCCCGCGCAGTTTGGCGTCGAGGTTCGACAACGGCTCGTCGAACAGGAATGCCCTGGCATCGCGGACGATCGCTCGCCCCATCGCCACGCGTTGCCGCTGACCGCCTGACAGGTTGGCCGGTCTGCGATCGAGGTGCTCGTCGAGATCCAGCGTCTTGCTCGCCTCGCGGACCTTCTCGTCGATCTCCTTCTGGTCCTTCCCGGCCAGTCGCAGCGGGAAGGCGATGTTCTCGTAGACGGTGAGATGCGGGTAGAGGGCGTAGTTCTGGAAGACCATGGACAGGTTGCGGTCGCGCGGTGCGAGGTCGTTGACCCGGTCACCGCCGACCACCATGTCGCCGGAGGTGATGTCCTCCAGGCCGACGATCATCCTGAGCAACGTCGATTTGCCGCACCCGGACGGTCCGACGAGGATCATGAACTCCCCGTCGGCGACGTCGATGCTGACGTCGTTGACTGCCGGGAAGCCGTCTCCGTACTGCTTGACGATGTTCTTCATCTCGATGGCTGCCATGGGATCAACCCTTCACTGCGCCGGAGGTCAGGCCGGCAACGATCTTGCGCTGGAAGAAAAGGACGAGGATGACGATCGGCACGGTGACCATGACCGCCGCTGCCGCCAGTGTGGACACCGGCGGGTTGAACTGGTCGGGCCCGACGAAGAACGCCATCTGCGCCGTCACCGGTCTCGCCGCTGTTGTGGACGTGAGCGATATGCCGAACACGAAGTCGTTCCAGGCGAAGAAGAAGGTCAGGATCGCCGCCGTGAACACACCCGGCGCCGCCAGCGGGACGATGACCTTGCGGAACGCCTGCCAGGCGGTGGCACCGTCGACCTGCGCGGCCTGCTCCATCTCCCACGGGATCTCGCGGAAGAACGCGGACAGGGTCCAGATCGCCAGGGGCAGCGTGAACGACATGTAGGGGATGATCAGCCCGAGCCACGTGTCGAACAGGCCGAGGAAGCGCCATTGGTCGAACAGCGGCCCCACGAGCGAGACCACCGGGAACATCGCGATCGCCAGCGCGATCGTGAGCACCATGCGCTTGCCGCTGAAGTCGAGCCGGGCGATCGCGTACGCGCAGAGCGTCGCGATGATGACCGACAGGACTGTGGCGATGATCGAGATCCCGAATGAGTTGCGCAGGGCCAGCAGGAAGTCGGGGTTGTTCAGGACTTCCTTGTACACGTCCAGCGTCCATTCCTTCGGGAAGAACTGGGGGCTGCCGGCTGCGGTCTCCGCGACCGGCTTGAACGACAGGGAGATCATCCAGACGACCGGCAGAAGACACCAGATGAGGATGGCGACGAAGCCGATCCAGTGCGCGATTCCCATGCGCTTCATGTCAGGACTCCCCTCGGGCCGCGGCCAGGTCGACCTTGAACAACTTCACGATCCCGAAGGCGAGCAGCAGCACCGACAGGAACAGCAGCACCGAGAGCGCCGACCCCATGCCGAGCTCGAACTGCTCGATGATCTGGCGATAGGTGAGGAACGAGACCGACTCGGTGTTCTGCGCGCCCCTCGTCATGATGTAGATGTTGTCGAAGATGCGGAAGGCGTCGAGGGCGCGGAAGAGCACGGCCACCATGATCGCGGCCTTCATGTTCGGCAGGATCACCTTGTAGAGGCGCTGCCACCACGACGCCCCGTCGACCTTGGCCGCCTCGAGCATGTCCTCGGACACCTGTGACAGGCCCGCGAGCAGGAGCAACGACATGAACGGCGTGGTCTTCCAGATCTCCGACATGCAGATGGCGAACAGCGACGACCAGGTGCCGCCGAACCAGTTGTAGTCGTCGGCGACGAACGGAAGCCAGCCGTTGACGAAGCCGTTGTTGAGGCTGAACGCGAACTGCCACGCGAATGCCGAGACCACCGTGATGATGCCGTAGGGGATCAGGATCGACGTGCGGACGACGCCACGCGCGAAGATGATCCGGTGCATCACCATGGCGAAGGCGAAGCCGATCACCAGTTCGACCGCGACGGTGACCACCATGATGAACACAGTGACCCCGACGTCACGCCACCAGATCTCGTCGGTGAGCACGGTGAGGTAGTTGGCGAGCCCGACGAACTGCCGGTCCTCCGGTGCCGTCAGCCGGTACTGGAAGAGCGACAGGTACAGGGCCCGGAACATTGGGTAGGCCGTCACGAGCAGCATGACGACGACCGCCGGAGCGGCCAGCTTCCAGCCCAACCGGTTCTCGGCACGGGAGCGATCGGAAAGCTCGGCCGGGGCACGGTCGGAACGACTCGTGCGGGTCGCGGTCGTCGTCTCAGTCATGGTCGCCTCCCTCCCTAGAGCAGCGCATCGCCGCTGAGAACGTTCTCGATGAAGGTCGCGTTTTCCTTGGGTGTGTTCTCACCGACCTCGTCTGCCGGATGCCAGTTGTTGAGGACCGCGTTCACGATCGTTCCCCAGTATGGGGACGGTGGTCGCGGACCAGCGGTGTCGATGCTGTCGAGCCACAGCGTCAGCAGCTCCTCAGGAAACTGCTTGCGGAGCTCGGGGTCGTCGTAGGCCGCCTCGCTGGCCGGCATGTTCCCGGTCTCGACCGCGTAGGTGGCCTGGTTCTCCTCAGAGGTGATGCAATCCAGGGCGGCAGTTGCGAGCTCAGTTTCGTCGCTGTACTTGCTGACCCCGATGTTGATCCCGCCGATCGGTGGTTTGGAAACCTCGCCTTCGACTGTGGCGGGGTAGCGGGCGAAGCCGAGATCCTCGAAGGTCTTCTTGTCGGGCTTGATCGTGTTGTAGATGAACGTCCAGTTGACCATGAAGCCGCCCGGGTCGGCGAAGGGGCCGATCACGGTGCCTTCGTTCGACACGGACAGGTCGGCCTCGGCAGAAGACGAACCGGCGAGCTTCTGGACCACTGCTGCCGCCTCCCTCCCGGCGTCGGAGTCGATCGTGACCTTCGCCTCGTCGCCCTGGTCGGTGTCGGTCATGATCGCGCCACCTGCACTCGCGATCAGAGCATTGATCCAGACGACGTATCCCTCGTACTTGTTGGCCTGGACTCCGACCTTGCCGCCCTCTGAGTCAGCAGCATCGATCACCTGCTCCCAGGTGACCGGCTGGCTCATGTCGAGCCCCGCCGCCTCCGCCATCGATTTGCGGTACCAGAGGATCTGGGTGTTGGCCCACAGCGGGGCGACCACGAGCCCGCCGGCCCAGCTGGCGCCGTCGATCGAGCCTTGAAGCACGCCTTCGGAGAGCTCCGGCGGGATCTTGGCGAGGTAGTCGGCCTCGGCGAACTCGGCCGTGAACACGGGGTCGAGGCTCATCAAGTCGATCTCGGGGTCCTGGGCGGCGAGTCGCCGCAGCATCTGGATGCGCTGCTCGGTTGCGCTCTGAGGGAGGATCTGGGTCTCGATGGCGTACTCGTCGGTGCTGCAGCGCTCGGCGATACCGGCCTGACCGAAGGCGCCCTCGAAGTCCGGCGGGGGAGGCGGGTCGGGATTGATGTACCACGTGAGCACCGGCTTGTCGGATTCTCCGCCGCCACAGGCGGCGAGCAGGGTGGCGGCCAAGGCCGATGCCGCGACAGCCGCGACGATGCGTCGCGCTCCCCGCCGGTTCGAGTGTTGTGCCCTCATCCGTCCACCCCCTCTTGTGACCCGCATCACTGTGTGCCGAACGTATTGCCCCGGCGGTGGCAGGCGCAAGAGGAACTCATCCCGGCAGGTCAATCTGCGCCCAAACCGCAGCATCGATCGGTACTCCGAGCGCGATGGAGACGTCGGGACTGCTTGCCGCCAGCAGTCGGGACCCGTCGGGGAGCGGTGTCGGCGACGTCCCGAGGTTCGCCAGCACGAGCACGCTGCGATCGTCGCCCGCGGTCGTCGTGAACGACAGGACGTCGTCCGAACCGGCGTCGTACCACGTCAGGGAGCCGCGGCCGAGACGCAGCTCCCTACGCAGTCGGAGCAGCGTCCGGTAGAGCTCGAGAGTCGAGCCCTCGGCGCCGCGCTGACGATCGACGGCGAGGCTGCCGTACTCGGGCGGCTGCGGGAGCCAGGTCTCGGCTCCTGGGCCGAAACCGAGCGACGGCGTGCTGCCCTCCCACGGCATCGGGATGCGGCAGCCGTCGCGGCCGCGGTTGGTGTGCCCAGAACGTTCCCAGGTGGGGTCCTGCCGGATGTCGTCGGGCAGTCGCGTCGCCTCCGGGAGGCCGAGCTCCTCGCCCTGGTAGATGTAGGCCGAGCCGGGCAGGGCAAGCATCACGGTGGTGGCGGCGCGAGCTCGCCGCAAGCCCAGGGCGGCGTCGGGCTGCGGTTCGTCCGCGCCGATTCCCCGCGGAAGCGTCGGGCCAGAAGTCTGCGGATAGCCGAGGCGCGTGGCGTGCCGGACGACGTCGTGGTTGGACAGCACCCAGGTCTGGGGTGCGCCGACGGCTTCGGCGGCCGCGAGCGTCTGGGTGATCGTCGTACGGAGCTCGGGCGCGAGCCAGGGCGTCATGAGGAAGGCGAAGTTGAACGACTGGTGCAGCTCGTCGGCTCGCACATAACGGGCCAGCGCTTCGGCGGGCTTGACCCAGGCCTCGGCGCACAGGATTCGGTCCGCGTCCTTGCCGGGCACGGCGTACTGGTCGGTGACCTGTCGCCAGCGGCGGTAGACGTCGTGCACGCCGGGCTGATCCCACATCGGCAGCTGTGCGGTCGGGTCGGCGTCGAGGCCGAAGGTGGTGTGTGAGTCGGGGAGACCGTCGGTCTTGACCAATCCGTGAGCGACGTCAATGCGGAAGCCGTCGACGCCTCGGTCGAGCCAGAATCGCAGCACCGACTCGAGCTCGTCCTGGACCTCGGGGTTGGACCAGTCGAGGTCCGGCTGACTGACGTCGAAGAGGTGGAGGTACCACTGCCCGGGGTTGTCGTCAGCCTCGATGACGCGTTCCCAAGCCGGCCCACCGAAGTTGCTCGTCCAGTTGTTCGGAGGCTCGTCGCCGTCCTCGCCGCGACCGGCGCGGAACAGGTACCGGGCGCGCTCAGGACTGCCGGGCCCGGCGGCGACCGCGGCACGGAACCACGGGTGCTCGATTGACGTGTGGTTGGGGACCAGGTCGACGATGACCCGAAGGCCCAGCTCGTGAGCTCGTGTCAGCAGCGCGTCGAAGTCGGCGAGTGACCCGAACAGCGGGTCGACGTCGCAGTAGTCACTGACGTCGTAGCCGCCGTCGTACTGGGGGGACGTATAGAACGGGGACAACCAGAGGGCGTCGACCCCGAGCGACACGAGGTGGCCGAGCCGTGCGATGACACCGGGCAGGTCGCCGACGCCGTCGCCGTCAGCGTCGGCCCACGAGCGCGGATACACCTGGTAGATGACCGCGTCGCGCCACCAGGGCGTCTCGCTCATGGATTCCCCTCCCGGGTGGCTCGCCACGTGCTGCCGCTACGTTAGCGAGCATGGAGAGAACGCTGGTCCTGCTCAAGCCCGACGCCGTTCGCCGTGGCCTCGTCGGCCAGGTGATCTCGCGGTACGAGGCGAAGGGCCTGTCCATCGTCGCGATGGAGCAGCGCACGATCACCGGCGAGGTGGCCGACACCCACTACGCCGAGCACGTCGACCGTGACTTCTACCCACCGCTCCGCGAGTTCGCCACCTCAGGTCCGCTCGTCGCGATGGTGCTGGAGGGTGACGAGGCGATCAACGTCGTCCGAACCCTCACCGGCGCCACGGACGGACGCCAGGCCGACCCAGGCACGATTCGTGGTGACCTCTCGCTCTCGAACCGCGAGAACCTCGTCCACGCCTCCGACTCCGCCGAGTCCGCCGACCGCGAGATCGCCCTCTGGTTCCCGAACCTCTGACGCTCGCGAGAGAGAAGATCACCCCTCGCGAGAGAGAAAATCACCGCTCGCGAGAGAGAAAATCATCGTCGACGGGACCAGGTCTGATGGCACCGAGAGCCAACGCAACTTGGTAGGAAGTCTCTCGCAACGGGGTAGGAAGTCTCTCGCGACGGGGTAGCCAAGACGGCACGAACGCAGAAGGATCCGTCTCATGACCACCATTGGCGTTCTGGGTACCGGGATGGTCGGGCAGGTGTTCGCGACCCGGCTCGCGGAACTCGGGATCGATGCGATGGTCGGGGCCCGATCGGCCGACTCCTCGAGCCTCGCGCTGTTCGCCAACATCGACGTCCGCACCGGGTCGTTCGCTGATGCGGCTGCGCACGCGGATCTGCTGATCAACGCCACGAACGGGATCAACTCGATGGCCGTGCTCGAGTCCATCGGCGCCGAGCGGCTGGCCGGCAAGACCGTCATCGACCTGTCCAACGAGCTCGTCCCGGTCGAGGGCGGCTACCCGTCTCCCGCGGCATCACCGGAGAGGTCCATCGGCCGGCGTCTGCAGGAGGCGTTCCCCGAGACATTCGTCGTGAAGAGCCTCAACACGATGAACTGCACGATCATGGTCGACCCGTCGATCGTGCCGGGCGACCACGTCGTCTTCCTCAGCGGCGACGACGCCGGGGCCAAGGACCGTGTGCGCACGTTCCTCACGACGCTCGGGTGGCGCAACGAGCAGATGGTCGACCTCGGGGGCATCGACACGGCGCGTGGGCCGGAAATGATGATGAGCGTCTGGTTGTCGGTGATGATCGCCCGGGGTCAGGGCGCTCCTCGGTTCAACTGGGCCATCAACTCGTCCTGACAGTCACCCGAGACTCAGACCAGCACCTGCGGCACCAGGTGGTGGTCGACGTCATCGAACTGGCCGCGGACGTCCTCGGGCAGCCAGATGATGTCGTTCGAGGTCGACGCCACATCGATGTCGCCCTGCAGCGTCACCACGTCGACGACCTGTCGCGGGTGATCCCGCTCGCCCTCCTCGAACGCCACGAGCGCGACTCGCAGCAGCACGCCGAACGGGTTCGGGTTGACGAGACCGATGCCCCAGAACTCCGCCGGATCAGCGGTCGCCTTTTCGTGAAGGTCGATCATGACGGTACGGATATCGGCCTCGATCGGGGGGTGGTCGCTCTCGGAGAGGTCGACGAGCTCGACGTCGACGCCCCGCACGTCCCGGCTGCCCGGTCCGTCGAAGCGCAGGATGTCGTGCCCCGTGCCGCCGGCCGTCAGGAGTGGGAGGCCGCGGTCCGAGCCGTGCACGGTCTGCGTCACGACGTGAGGGAGCTCGCGACCCCAGATGTCGCGGGCCACGTACCGGACCGTCGGCACGAGGGAGACGTCGGTGTGGTTCTGCATCGTGATCAGCTGATCGATTCCGCCGTCCTTCGCTCTGGGGACATAACGGAACGAGAGCGGCGCCCGACCGCGCTTCTTCCTCACCCGCCTGAGCCTAGGTCGTGGGCGGTTACGCTGGACGGCATGCCCGTCGAGTCCGTCTTTCCGCGCCTGGAGCCGCTGCTTCCGAGTGTGGGCAAGCCGATCCAGTACGTCGGGGGCGAGCTCAACGCCACCGTCAAGGACTGGGACTCCGTGCAGGTCCGGTGGGCGCTCATGTACCCGGACGCCTACGAGGTCGGGCTGCCCAACCAGGGCATCCAGATCCTGTACGAGGTGCTCAACGAGCGCGACTGGATCCTCGCCGAGCGCACGTACGCGGTGTTCGCCGACATGGAACAGGTGATGCGCGACAACGACATCGCGCAGTTCACGGTCGACGCCCACCGTCCGATCCGCGAGTTCGACTTGATCGGCGTCTCCTTCGCCACCGAGCTCGGCTACACCAACCTGCTCACGGCGCTCGACCTCGCCGGCATGCCGCTGCACGCCGCCGAGCGCGACGACGACGACCCGATCGTGCTGGCCGGCGGGCACTCGGCGTTCAACCCCGAGCCGATCGCCGACTTCGTCGACGCGGCGGTCCTCGGTGACGGCGAGGAGATCGTGCTCGCCATCAGCGAGGTCGTGCGCGAGTGGAAGGACGAGGGACGTCCCAAAGGAAACCAGCAGAGTGGACGCGACGAGCTGCTCATGCGCCTGGCGGCCTCCGGCGGTGTGTACGTGCCGAAGTTCTACGACGTCACCTACCTGCCCGACGGCCGCATTCAGCGTGTGGTGCCGAACCGCCCCGGCGTCCCGTGGCGCGTCGCCAAGCACACCTTGATGGATCTCGACGCGTGGCCGTACCCGCGCAACCCGCTCGTCCCGCTGGCCGAGACCGTGCACGAGCGTTACTCCGTCGAGATCTTCCGCGGTTGCACCCGCGGCTGTCGCTTCTGCCAGGCCGGCATGATCACCCGGCCGGTGCGTGAGCGCTCCATCGAGGGTATCGGTGCGATGGTCGCGGAGGGACTTGCGAAGACAGGCCTTGACGAAGTCGGGCTCTTGTCCCTCTCGAGCGCCGACCACAGTGAGATCGGCGAGATCGCCAAACAGCTCGGCGACCGCTACGAGGGCACCAACACGTCCCTCTCCTTGCCGTCGACGCGTGTTGACGCGTTCAACGTCACCCTCGCCAACGAGTTCAGCCGGAACGGGCGGCGCTCGGGCCTGACCTTCGCTCCGGAGGGCGGCAGCGAGCGGTTGCGCAAGGTCATCAACAAGATGGTCACCGAGGACGACCTCATCCGCACCGTCTCCGCCGCCTACTCGCACGGATGGCGCCAGGTGAAGCTCTACTTCATGTGCGGGTTGCCCACCGAGACCGATGACGACGTCATGCAGATCGGCGAGCTGGCCAAGAAGGTCATCGAGGTCGGCCGTGAGGTCTCGGGCCGCAAGGACATCCGGTGCACCGTCTCGATCGGCGGCTTCGTACCCAAGCCGCACACACCGTTCCAGTGGGCCTCGCAGCTCGACCACGAGACCACCGACGAGCGTCTGCGCAAGCTGCGGGCGTCCGTGCAGTCCGACAAGCGATTCGGCCGGGCCATCGGCTTCAGGTACCACGACGGCAGGCCCGGAACCGTCGAAGGGCTGCTCTCGCGTGGCGACCGCCGAGTCGGCCGCATCATCGAGGCCGTGTGGCGCGACGGCGGCCGGTTCGACGGCTGGAGTGAGCACTTCTCCTACGAGCGCTGGGAAGCCAAGACGGCCGAGGCGCTGGCCGACGAGCCCGTCGACCTCGACTGGTACACCGTCCGCGAGCGCGAGTACGCGGAGGTCCTGCCCTGGGACCACCTCGACGCCGGGCTCGACCGTGACTGGCTGTGGGAGGACTGGCAGGACGCCATCGACCCCGACGGACCCCGCGAGGTCGACGACTGCCGTTGGACCCCGTGCTTCGACTGCGGCGTCTGCCCACAGATGGACACCGAGATCCAGATGGGCCCGACCGGCCAGAAGCTGCTCCCGCTGTCGGTCGTCTGACCTGAGGTACCTGCCCGCCGTCTGAGGTGGTGGAACGGCGGAAATAGGGCAGTCGACCGATGTCTGGCCGCTACCTCAGCGACGAGAGTCGATGGTGTCGAAGGAGAACACCATGACCATCATCACCGACCACACCGTTCAGACCGAGGCCCTCCAGTTCGAGCGCGAGCTCGTCGATCGTCTCGAGCAGCGCCGCAGGTTCGCCGAGCGTGGCGTCAAGAAGTATGGCGGCCGGCTGGCTTTCGCCGCTCATCTCGCTCGTCGCGCCCGCGTCGCACAAGCGGCCTGACGTAGGCGTTCACTGACTGAGCTCGTCCTCGAGGTACCGCTCGCGGTTGACGACGGTGCCGAACACCCCGATGAGGACCGCGCTCACCAGCAGGACAGCCACCGGCACCGTCCAGGTGCCGGTGGCTTCGTGCAGCAATCCGGTACCCAGCGGTCCGAGCCCGGCGATGACGTAGCCGACGCTCTGGGCGAAGCCCGACAGGGCCGCGGTGCCGTCAGGCGTGTGGGCACGTCGCCCGATCATCGTCAGTGTCCACGTGAAGGCGCAGCCACCGATCCCGAGCAGCACTGCCCACAGCCACGGCGCAGAGGCGGGAGCGACAAGGACGCCGGTCCAGCCGGCCATCGTGACCAGCGCGAACAACCACGGCAGGACCGGGCGGCTTCCCGCCCAGGCGATGAGCGCCGGGAGCGCCAGCGTCATGGGGATCCCGACCGCGCTGAGCAGACCTTGCATCGCCCCGGCGGCGCCCAACGACAGCCCGCCGTCGTGCAGCATCGCGGGGAACCAGCCGAACTGCGCGTACGCCTGCGCCGACTGCGCGCCGAAGCACAATGCCGTCGCCCAGGCGATCCTCGACCGCGTCAGCGTCCGCAGGGAAAGGGCCGACCGGTCGTTGTCCATGTGCAGGTCATGGCCCAGGAAGCGCAACCACGGGATGAGCGTGACCGCCGCGAGCAGGGCCCAAGCGCCGACGCCGAACCGCCAGCCGCCGTAGGCGTCGCCGAGCGGCACCGTGAGGACCGAACCGAGCGCTGCGCCGGTCATGAGCGCCGCGCCGTACAACGAGCTGATCAGGGGGATCCGGTCGGGATAGTGCACTTTCGCCAAGGCGGGCAGGATGACGTTGCCGACGGCTGCGCCGGCAAGCGAGACCACGGAGAGCGCGAGGAACGCGCCAGAGCTGTCGACGACCGCCCGCAGCGCCAGGCCGATCGTGGTGACCGTGAGCAGCACTGCCGTGGTGCGATGCAGCCCGATCGCGCGTACGACACCGTGCGACCCGCTGCCGAAGAACGCGAAGCAGAGGACGGGGAGGGCGGTGAGGACGCCGGCGACGCTCACGCTCATGTCGAGGTCGGCGCGCAGGGCGTCGAGCACGACCCCGACGCTGCCCACGGCCACCCGGAGGTTCAGCGCCAGGAGGACGATGGCCGTGCCGACGAGGAGACGTCCTGATCTGTCGGGTGTCGGCACCGCTCCATCTTCCCCATAGGCTCAACCGGTGAGCACGTTGGAGGGCACGCCGAACCCGGAGGCGCCGAACCCGCAGCTGCCGATCGTCCAGAAGCTGCGGATCCGGTACGCCAAGCGGGGCCGGCTGCGATTCACCAGTCACCGCGACTTCGCCCGTGCCTTCGAGCGGGCGGTGCGACGCGCCGGCGTGCCGATCGCGTTCTCGTCCGGGTACAGCCCGCACCCGAAGATCTCCTACGCCAATGCCTCGCCCACCGGGGCGGCGACGGAGGCCGAGTACCTCGAGATCGGCCTCACCCAGGAGTGCGACCCCGAGGCCGTCCGAGCTGATCTCGACGCCTCCCTGCCGCCGGGACTCGACATCCTCGAAACCGTCGTCGCCGCAGGCCAAGGCTCTCTCGCCGACCGGCTGCAGGCGAGCGAGTGGTCGATCGAGCTCGTCGGCGTGGACGTCGCGGCCGCATCGTCGGCGGTCGCGGCCTTCCTCGCGGCCGACGTCGTCGAGGTCGAACGCATGGGCAAGCGCGGGTTGCGCACGTTCGACGCCCGCGCCGACGTGCTTGCGCTCGAGGTCCGTTCGGTGAGCACCGGCCAGGAACCGTGTGCGATACTGAGGGTGGTCATCCGACATGACACACCGTCGGTACGACCGGACGACGTTCTCGCCGGACTCCGTTCCTGCGGAGGCTTGCAAGTCGAGCAGACGCCAGTGGCGACTCGCTCAGCCCAGGGCCCGCTTGATCAGAACACCGGCATGGTCGGCGATCCACTCGCCTTCGACCGCGACGCATCCTGACGGGTGTCGACCGCGGCGGGCGTGAGGTAAACCGTGTGACAGGCCTTGACCGTCGTCGCCCCCGATGCGCGTGGCGCGTCGGGCGACCGAAGGCTTAAGGCCCGCCGTGTGCGGGCCGCAGACGTACAGCCCCGGCCGGACGAGTTCCGGCGCGTGGGCGAAGGAGAGCAGATGCTCGACGACAACGAAACACCCACCGAATCAACTTCCACCCCGACCAGACGCCGCGCCGCCGGCCGGCCGGCCGGCCCTCCGGCCGCTCTGAGCACCGACATCTTCGCCCCACCAGCGGCGGAGAGCCAGCAGGCCAAGAAGACACCGGACAACCCGCCCGTCTCGGACAAGACCGACGACGAGGCCCAGGCGAAGAAGGCGCCTGCAAAGAAGGCGGCCAAGAAGGCACCCGCGAAGAAGGCCGAGGGCGACCAGTCGAAGAAGGCCGAGAACGACCCGCCCAAGAACGGGTCGGTGTTCCAGCCTCCCGAGATCAGCACCCAACCGGCGCGCGCCAAACCTGAGCCGTCGAAAGACAACGACGATCGCGGCCACGACTCTGACGACGGGGGCGATGACGGCCCCAAGCGCCGTCGCCGCAGCCGCGGCGGACGCCGTCGGCGCAAGGGAGACGACGGCGAGTCCGACTCCGCCGACACCAAGGACGATGACAACGGCGACTCGGACGGCTCTGACGGCGGTGGCGAGAGCAACGCCACCCGCCGGCGCCGCCGCCGGGCTCGCGCCGGTGAGGATGCCGCCAGCTCGCCCGACGACCCGAAGAACACCGTCGTCAAGGTGCGCGAGGGCCGCAGCGCCGAGGACGAGATCACTGGCCTCAGCGGCTCCACCCGCCTCGAGGCCAAGAAGCAGCGCCGACGCGAGGGCCGCGAGGCCGGCCGCCGTCGTGCGCCCATCGTCTCCGAGGCCGAGTTCCTGGCCCGCCGCGAGTCGGTCAAGCGTCAAATGGTCGTCCGCCAGCGCGACGACTACACGCAGATCGCCGTCCTCGAGGACTCCGTCCTGGTCGAGCACTACGTCGCCCGCGAGTCGCAGACGTCGCTGATCGGCAACGTCTACCTCGGCAAGGTCCAGAACGTCCTGCCGAGCATGGAGGCCGCGTTCATCGACATCGGCGCAGGGCGCAATGCCGTCCTCTACGCCGGCGAGGTCGACTGGAGCACCCTCGGCAACGGCAAGCAGCGCAAGATCGAGGACGCGCTCTCACCCGGCCAGACGGTGCTGGTGCAGGCCACCAAGGACCCGGTCGGCCAGAAGGGTCCCCGGCTCACCAGCCAGGTCAGTCTCCCCGGCCGCTTCCTGGTCTACGTGCCGCGCGGTCAGACCGCCGGCATCTCGCGCAAGCTGCCCGACATCGAGCGCACGCGCCTCAAGGCCCTGCTCAAGGAGGTGCTGCCCGACGATGCCGGGGTCATCGTGCGCACCGCTGCCGAAGGCGCGTCGGAGGAGCAGCTCACGCGCGACGTCACCGCTCTCACCGCTCGCTGGGAGGACATCGAGAAGAAGGTCGAGGCGGGCAAGGCACCCGAGCTGCTCTACGCCGAGCCCGACCTGATGATCAAGGTAGTCCGTGACCTCTTCAACGAGGACTTCACGTCCCTCGTGGTGCAGGGCGACGACGCGTGGGACAACATCTCCGGCTACGTCAATCACGTGGCCCCTGATCTGGCCGACCGCGCGCAGTGTTGGGACCCCGAGTCTGCGGAAGGCGGCTCGGACGTTTTCGACGAGCACCGCATCGACGAGCAGATCCACAAGGCCCTCGAGCGCAAGGTCTTCCTGCCCTCCGGAGGCTCGCTGGTCATCGACCGCACCGAGGCGATGACCGTCGTCGACGTCAACACCGGCAAGTTCACCGGCTCCGGTGGCAATCTCGAGGAGACGGTCACCAAGAACAATCTCGAGGCGGCGGAGGAGATGGTCCGTCAGCTCCGCTTGCGCGACATCGGCGGCATCATCGTCATCGACTTCATCGACATGGTCCTCGAGAGCAACCGCGACCTGGTCCTGCGCCGGCTCGTCGAGTGCCTCGGTCGTGACCGCACGCGTCACCAGGTGGCAGAGGTCACGTCGCTCGGTCTGGTCCAGATGACCCGCAAGCGCATCGGCACCGGCCTGCTGGAGTCGTTCAGCGCCGACTGCGAGCACTGCAAGGGCCGCGGGGTCGTCATCACGGCCGAACCGGTCGAGCCCAAAAAGGACGAGCCCCGCCGGGGGCGTCGCGGCGGTGGTGGTGGCGGTGGCGACAACGCCAAGGACGACAAGCCCGCCAAGAAGAAGTCGGCGGCGAAGAAGAGCCAGCCCAGGAAGAAGTCGGGCGAAAAGGTGGCCACCGACAAGAAGTCGGAGGAGAAGTCGGACGACCAGAAGTCCGACGACAAGGCCAACGAGCCCGTTTTGACCGACAAGGGGCAGGCTCCGTAGAATGGAACGTCGGCGTGATCTGCGCCGACCTCGTGTGCCCCAGGCACGCACCCGAATGAACCAAGACAGCTTCCGTACGACGAGTGAGGATCCCGTGGTGTACGCAATCGTGCGCAGTGGCGGCACGCAGCAGAAGGTGGCCGTCGGCGACGTCCTCGAGATCGACAAGGTCACGCAGGCGGAGGGCGAATCGCTCTCGCTGCCCGCGGTGCTGCTCGTCGACGGCGACACGGTGACCTCCGACGCCAAGGCGCTCGCCAAGGTCTCGGTCACCGCAGAGGTCCTGGGCCAGACCAAGGGTCCCAAGATCATCATCCAGAAGTTCAAGAACAAGACCGGCTACAAGGTGCGCCAAGGTCATCGCCAGAAGTACACCCAGGTCAAGATCACCGGAATCAAGTAGGAGTCCGACAGATGGCACACAAGAAGGGCGCGGCGTCCACCAGGAACGGACGCGACTCCAATTCCCAGCGGCTCGGCGTGAAGCGCTTCGGCGGCCAGACCGTCAACGCGGGCGAGATCATCGTGCGCCAGCGCGGCACCCACTTCCACCCGGGTACCAACGTTGGCCGTGGCGGCGACGACACCCTGTTCGCGCTGTCCGACGGAGCGGTCGAGTTCAGCTCCCGTCGTGGCCGCAAGGTCGTCAACATCGTCCCGGTCAAAGAAGTTTCGGCCCAAAAGGTTCCGGCTGAGTGACCGAGCGAACCCATTCTTCCCGAGAGGGGCGGTCCGCGTGAGCGGGCTGCCCCTCTCGTCTTTCTGAGCACAGGAGCAGTCGTGGCAGTACCCAGCTTCATCGATCAGGTGACGCTGCACGTCACGGGCGGCGACGGCGGGCACGGGGTCGCGTCGGTGCACCGCGAGAAGTTCAAGCCGCTCGGCGGACCGGACGGCGGAAACGGCGGGCACGGCGGCGACGTCATCCTGCGTGTGTCGGCCGACGTCACGACACTCATCGACTACCACCACGAGCCGCACCGCCAGGCCGGCAGCGGCAAGCCCGGAGCCGGGAGCAACAAGAGCGGCGGGCACGGAGACGATCTCCTGCTGACCGTGCCCGACGGCACCGTGGTGCGTGACGAGCACGGAGAGGTCCTGGCCGACCTCGTCGGGGCGGGCACCGAGGTCGTCATCGCCGCGGGAGGACGCGGGGGACTCGGCAACGCCGCGCTGGCCTCCAGCAAGCGCAAGGCCCCCGGATTCGCGCTCAAGGGTGAACCGGGCGAGCACCGCGTCATCACCCTCGAGCTCAAGGTGGTCGCCGACATCGGGCTCGTGGGCTTCCCGAGTGCCGGCAAGTCGAGCCTCATCGCCGCGCTGTCGCGCGCCCGGCCGAAGATCGCCGACTATCCGTTCACGACCCTCGTGCCGAACCTCGGCGTGGTCACGGCCGGCTCCACGACCTTCACCGCGGCCGACGTCCCCGGCCTCATCGAGGGCGCCAGCGAAGGCCGCGGGCTCGGTCACGACTTCCTCCGCCACGTCGAGCGCTGCGCGGCGCTCGTCCACGTCATCGACTGCGCCACGGCCGAGCCCGGCCGCGACCCGATCTCCGACCTCGACGTCATCGAGGGCGAGCTCAAGGCCTACTCGGCTGCCATGGGGGGTGAGCTGGACGACCGTCCGCGACTCGTCGCCCTCAACAAGGTCGACGTTCCCGACGCGCGCGAGATCGCCGGATTCGTCCGAGCCGACCTGGAGAGCCGCGGACTGGATGTCTACGAGGTGTCCGCCTCCAGCCATGCCGGTCTCCGCGAGCTGTCGTTCGCGATGGCCGAGATCGTGGCCGCCAAACGCGCCGCCACCCCTCGGGCCGAAGCCACGCGCATCGTGATCCGCCCTGCCGCCGAGCCCGGTGTCGGTGCCGAGTTCACCATCGTCGAGCGGGGCGGCCAGTGGATCGTGCGCGGCGTCAAGCCCGCGCGCTGGGTGCGCCAGACGGACTTCAGCAACGACGAGGCGGTCGGATTCCTCGCCGACCGTCTCAACCGGCTCGGTGTCGAGGCCCGGCTGCTCGAGCTGGGCGCCGATGCCGGCGACGACGTCCTCATCGGCGACGAGGATGACGCCGTGGTGTTCGACTTCGATCCGCAGATCACCGCTGGTGCCGAGATGCTCGGGCGCCGCGGCGAGGACCAGCGCCTCGACGACAGCGACCGCCGCACCAACCAGCAGCGCCGAGAGGAGCTCGCCGCCAAGCGGGCCTTCGAGGCCGAGGCGCGCGAAGTCCGCGGTTCCGATGAGCCGCTTGGCGACGGGGAGCAGGACGAGTCGTGAGCCGCGTCGTGGTGAAGGTGGGATCCTCCTCGCTCACCACCGAGTCGGGAGGACTCGACGGCGACCGCCTCGACGCACTCGTCGACGTCATGGCTGCCGCGCGCGCTCGGGGTGACGAAGTGGTGCTCGTCAGCTCCGGAGCCATCGCGGCCGGCCTGACGCCGCTCCAACTGGCGCGGCGTCCACGGGACCTCGCCAGCCAGCAGGCCGCCGCGAGCGTCGGTCAGGGAGCGCTGATCGCTCGCTACTCCGAGCGATTCTCCGTCCACGGGCTCGTGGTGGGGCAGGTGCTGCTCACCGTCGATGACGTCACCCGCCGTAGCCACTACCGCAACGCCTACCAGACCTTCGCGAAGCTGCGGGAGCTCGGAGTTGTGCCCGTCGTCAACGAGAACGACACCGTGGCCACCAGCGAGATCCGGTTCGGCGACAACGACCGGCTCGCCGCACTGGTCGCTCATCTCGTCCATGCCGACCTGCTGGTGCTACTGTCCGACGTGGACGGGCTCCACGACGGCCACCCCGACGAACCCGGCAGCCGTCTGATCGCCGAGGTACGCGGCGACGACGATCTCGAGGGTGTCGACGTCGCCCGCGTCAGTGCCTCCAAAGTCGGCACCGGCGGCATGGTCACCAAGATCGAGGCGGCTCGAATCGCCACCGAGGCGGGAATCCCGGTCGTGCTCACCGCCGCCGAACGGGCCGCTGACGCACTCGCCGGCGACGCCGTCGGCACCCGCTTCCTGCCCACCGGCCGGCGGCGTCCCACCCGTCTGCTGTGGCTCGCGCACGCCAGCGACACCCAAGGCGCGCTTCACGTCGACGACGGCGCCGTCCGCGCGCTCACGATGCGCAAGGCCTCTTTGCTGCCCGCCGGCATCACCGGTGTCACCGGCACGTTCAGCGCCGGCGACCCGGTCGGCATCGTCGCCGCCGACGGCACCGTGGTGGCCCGCGGGCTCGTCAACTACGACAGTGCCGAGCTGCCGCCAATGCTGGGCCGGTCGACGCGCGACCTCGCGGCAGAGCTCGGCGCCGACTACGAGCGAGAGGTCGTGCACCGTGACGACCTCGTCGTCGTCGCGAAAACCTAGGATGGACATCGTGAAGGAGCAGGTCCACGAAGCCGCCCGTCGGGCCCGGGCCGCCGCCACGAGCCTGGCCACCGCCCCGCGCGCCGCCAAGGACGCTGCGCTCCTGGCCGCCGCAGACGCGCTCGTCGCGGCCACCGACGACCTCCTCGACGCGAACGCGCTCGACGTCGAGATGGCTCGCGAGAGCGGCACGCCGAAGCACGTCATCGACCGTCTCGCCCTTGACGCCGACCGCGTCGCCGCGTTCGCCCAGGGGCTCCGTGACATCGCCGCACTGTCGGACCCGATCGGCGAGATCGTGCGCGGCTCGACACTGCCCAACGGTCTGAGGATTCAACAGGTCCGGGTACCGATCGGTGTCATCGGCATGATCTACGAAGGACGGCCCAACGTCACCGCCGACGCCGCGGGCATCTGCCTCAAGTCCGGCAATGCCGTGCTCCTGCGCGGCTCGTCTTCGGCCGCACAGTCCAACGCGGCGATCATCGCCGTCATGCGCGAGGCGATCGCGGCGGCGGGACTCCCGGCCGACGCGATCCAGCAGATCCCGGCCGCCGACCGATCATCGGCGCACCATCTCATGCAGGCGCGCGGGCTCGTCGATCTCGTCATCCCGCGCGGGGGAGCGGGGCTCATCCAGGCGGTCGTCGACCAGTCCAGCGTCCCGGTCATCGAGACCGGGGTCGGCAACTGCCACGTGTACGTCGACGCCGACGCCGACCTCGACATGGCCCTCGACATCGTGCTCAACTCCAAGACGCAGCGCACCAGCGTGTGCAATGCGGCCGAGTCGTTGCTCGTTCACAAGGCCGTGGCCGACGCGTTCGTGCCCCGGGTCGTCGCTGCGCTGCGCGACGCCGGTGTCACGATCCACGGCGACCCCGCTTTCGCGGCCGCCGACCCCGCGGTCGTCCCGGTCACCGACGAGGACCATGCCACCGAGTTCCTGGCACTGGAGATCTCCGCCGCAGTCGTGAAGTCGCTCGACGACGCCGTCGCGCACATCCGCCGGTTCTCATCGCACCACACGGAGGCCATCGTCACGTCGTCGCTCGGCGCGGCCCAGCAGTTCACCGCCGGAGTCGACGCCGCGGCCGTCATGATCAACGCCTCCACCCGGTTCACCGACGGCGCTGAGCTGGGCTTCGGCGCCGAGATCGGCATCTCCACTCAGAAGCTGCACGCCCGCGGACCGATGGGCCTCACCGAGATGACGACCACCACCTACGTCGTGACCGGAACCGGTCACACCCGCTGATAGATTGACGCCATGCTTTCGTTCCTCGTTGCGGCCGAAGAAGAGCACCTGCGCGACATCGGCATCCACCCCTACACGGTCGGTGTCATCTCCATCGTCATCCTCACGATCGCCATGCTCGTGCTGCTGTCGTTCGGCAAGGGCCGCGAGCACACCTGAGCACCCATGGTTGATGCCGGAACGCCGCGCCGGCGCGTCGGCGTCATGGGAGGCACGTTCGATCCCATCCACCACGGCCACCTCGTGGCAGCCAGCGAGGTCCAGGCGTGGTTCGGTCTCGACGAAGTGGTCTTCGTCCCCACCGGTGAGCCGTGGCAGAAGGTTCACCGGGAGGTCTCCGCGGCCGAGGACCGCTACCTCATGACCGTGGTCGCCACCGCGGCGAACCCCCGGTTCGCGGTCAGCCGGGCCGACATCGACCGAGACGGCCCCACCTACACGATCGACACGCTGCGTGACCTCGCCGCCGCCATGCCCGACTGCGATCTCTACTTCATCACCGGTGCCGACGCCATGGCGGCCATCTTCACGTGGCGCGACCATCAGGAGCTGTTCGAGCTCGCGCACTTCGTCGGCTGCACCCGGCCCGGCCACGAGATGGATCCGAGCACGCTCGAGGGCCTGCCCGGCGACCGCATCACCCTGGTGGAGATTCCCGCCCTCGCCATCTCGTCAACCGACTGCCGCAATCGGGTCGGCCAAGGCGAGCCGGTCTGGTATCTCGTGCCCGACGGCGTCGTCCAGTACATCGCCAAGCACGGTCTCTATCGGAAGGACCCATCGTGACTGCCGGCGCGCGAGCCATCGAGCTCACCCGGGCCGCGGCCGATGCGGCTTCCGACAAGCTCGCCCAGGACCTCCTCGCTTTCGACGTCTCCGAGCAGCTCGTCATCACCGACGTCTTCCTGCTCTGCTCGGCTGCCAACCCGCGGCAGGTGCGCGCGGTCCAGGACGCGGTCGAGGAGAAGCTGCTCGAGCTGGACGCCAAGCCGGTGCGACGCGAGGGGGAGCGCGAGAGCCGCTGGGTGCTGCTCGACTTCTCCGACGTCGTGGTGCACATCCAGCACGCCGACGAGCGGGCCTACTACGCTCTCGAGCGTCTCTGGAGCGACTGTCCTCTGGTCGAGCTCACATGAGCCGCCGGATCATCCTGTGGCGGCACGGGAGGACCGGGTGGAACCTGGCCGGCCGGGTCCAGGGACAGAGCGACGTCCCACTCGACGACGTCGGAGTGGAACAGGCGCGCGAGTCCGCCGCCCGGTTGGCCACGCTCGGGCCGACGCACATCCTGACCTCCGACCTGCGCCGAGCAGCAGACACCGCTGCGGCCCTCGGCGACCTCTGTGACGTCGAGGTCGAGCTGGACCCTCGCCTGCGCGAGATGAACTTCGGCGACCGTGAGGGGCTCACCTGGGCCGAGGCCTGGGAGCGGATGCCGGACGGGATGCAGGCGTGGGTCAGCGGCGACGAGTCGAAGATCCCCGGTAGTGAGACGCATGCCGAGGCCGGTGAACGGTTCGCCACGGCTCTTCGTGAGCACGTCACCCGCCTCGGAGAGGACCAGACACTCGTGGTGGTGGCGCATGGCGGTGTTGCGCGGGTCGGCGCCTGCTCGTTCCTGGAGTTCCCACCGGAGTCCTGGGGAGCGTTCGGAGGCCTCAACAACTGTGCGTGGTCAGTGCTCGAGGAGGAGCACTACGGGGGCCGAAAGCGGTGGAGGATCGTCGAGTGGAATGCGGGCACCTTGCCCGAGCCGGTCATGTCCGACGACGAGCGCCCCGGTTTGGGACAGACGTCCGCGAGCGGCTAAGATCGGTCACCGGTCTTCGGGCCGAATGTGCGGGGCTATGGCGCAGTTGGTAGCGCGCTTCCATGGCATGGAAGAGGTCAGGGGTTCGAATCCCCTTAGCTCCACTCGGCACGTGGTCAGGCTCAGTGATTCGGGGAGGAGCCTGCGACGGAGTCCTCTTAGCTCCACAAATCGAATCCTTTTGGCTCCACAATCTGCGGCGTTGCAGCCCATTCTGAGGCCGAGGAGAGAATTTCTCAGAAACTTCTCAGGATCGCGTAACCTTTCCGCTGACCTGCGGTTAGGCCCGGTAATTGGCTATCGCCCCGTCGGGGGGCGGCTCACTCCCGGGAGTCCGCACATGAAACGCAAGATATTCGCCCTGTCCCTCGCCATCGGGCTCGTCTTCGCACTCGCCGGAGCGCCGGCGTCGGCCGACGAACCGAGTCCCAACCCTGTCGGCGACATCGTCAAGAAGGTCACCGACTCCGTCAAGGCGCCGAGTGGGGACGTCAACTCGTCCGTCGACGCACCCGAACCGCCGGACTCCGACGATGACACCGATCCCAATGAGACCGAGAATCCGGTCGCTCCCGATCACGCGTCCACCAACGGTCTGGAGCTCAAGCTCGGAGAATTCTCGATTGTCGGGCTGAACAAGGACAACGCGACGATCAATGACGACAACACCACCACCGCCGATTCCAGCGCCCTGAGCCTCTTCGGGAACAAGATTCTCGGTTCGGAAGCGGAATCGGGCGGCGACACCTACGACTACGTCAGTCCGCCCGGGTTCCTCCTCGACATCATCTGTGCCGTCACCGGAGACAACGTCTGCCTGGAGGCGCTCTACTCCGAGTCCCACGCGACCGAGGACGACGACGAATCTCACTCACACGCCGCGAGCGGCGTCCTGAGCGCCTGCATCGGAGAAGGGTTTGCGGGCGGCCAGGAGGAGACGCCGATCTCCTCTGGTCAGAACGAGGCGAGCCAGGTCGAGTCCAGCAATGGCGAGCAGAGGCGGTGTGACGGCCTTCTCGGAGTCGGTGTGGCCGAGTCCTACGCTGAGTCGAATCGCGACAAGAACACCGGACAGACCACCGCCTACTCCGAATTTCTGGCCGCCGGCGTGTGTGTTCTGCCGGGATGCCAGATCCCAGTGGCGCTGTTGGGCTCGTACGGCGAAGCCGACTCGGGCAACTCGCCGTCGAGCGCTGACCGCGGCTCCTTCCTGCTGTTCCTGGGCCCGATCTTCATCGACGATCCCATCGGAATCAACGCGCTCCCGCTCCTTGCGATATTCCTGAACCAGGGTGAGACGTACCTGGGCGATGGTGTGGCCGGTACCGCGCAAGACGCCGTGAAGGTGTTCGTCCTGCCGGAGTTCTTGAACGTGTTCCTCGGAATCGGTCATACCGAGACGCTCGTCCACCGTGTCGACGACAACGACGACAACGACGACAACGACGACAACGGTGACAACGACGACAACGGTGACAACGACGACGGAGATACCGGAGACGGAGACGGCGAGGGCGACGACGACGGAAGCGACGACTCCGGCGGCGACCGGGCCCTGCCCGACACCGGCGGACCGGCAGCGGGCCTCCTGGCGCTCGGCTTGTTCGGCGTCGCAGCCGGCAGCGGCTTCATCGCCTTCGGCCGTCGTCGGAACGAGAGCTAGGCTCTTCGCAGAGCGTGACTCAACGATCAGGGCCGGTGACGTGTCACCGGCCCTGATCCTTTGCCCGAAGGAGAGATCGTGAACCTCCGCATGGTGATTCCCATCCAGATCGCCGTGATCGCCCTCGTTGCTGGGTTGTACTTCGTGTACGCAGCCGTGAGAGGCCCGTCCAGCAGCGACGAACCCGCCCCCTCATCGACGCTCGGGGCAGCGATGGCGACGATCGAGCCTCGGGTGTACTCCGACAAGGGTGGCTTCATGATCGGAGTGCCGGATGGCCTCACGGCGAAGAAGGACGGCAAGACCGTTTCGCTGCGCTCCTCGGACGGCACCTTGGTGGCCGTCGCCGGACCCATCGAACGCGGAACGCTGACGGCCAACAGCAAGACATTCATTCGATCCATGAAGGTGGCGTACACCAAGGTCCGTGTTCTCAGGTCCGAGGAACAGCAGGTTGACGGCCGGAAGGCGTTGGCGACGTATGGCCAGGCGGTGAATGCGAAAAAGGTTCGCATCCGGTTCGTCAACGTCGTGGTCAAGGCCCCCCAGCGCAACTTCGCGATCAACTCGTTCGCGGCGTTTGACACCAATCCAGCCATCGTCCTTCCGAAGGTGAATGCAATCGTCAGCGGGTTCTCGGTCCGGTTGTAGTCGCACCAGCGCACCACTCGCCCGTTGATACCGTGACCGCGTGCCGAGCCACGACCCGCCTGATGTCCCTTCAGCGGGCGGCTCGACCCGTCACGCGACCGACGTCCCGTCAGTCGGCAGGCGTGCGGTCGTGCTGGCGGTGGCGGTCGTCTTCACCGTCCACTCGATCCTCGTGATGCTGTGGGTGATGCCGTCCAACCCGATACGCGACGCGGTCGGCGATGATCGGGTCGAGGCCTACATCAACAACGGGTTCCTCCCGTTCGAGCAGAACTGGTCGGTGTTCGCGCCGACCCCGCGCCGAGCCGACGAGAACATCCAGGTGCGGGCGTATCTCGGCGAGAGCGGCACCACCACCGCGTGGTTCGACATCACGGCCGACGAGGGCGAACGCATCCGGTACCTCCCGAACCCGTCCCGCATCCACGCGGTGACCCGGCGGCTCGGCGCGGAGTTCAACGAGATGCTGGCGGAGTACACCGAGTCCCAGCGGGACCTCGTCGCGTCGGACACGCCGTCGCGCCGAACGTTGGCCGGTCGGCTCACCGACGACTACCTGCGCGTCGACGAGATGATCACGCGGTTCGGCACGATGTACGCGACCGCGCGCTGGGGCGACGGCGTCAGCATGGTGCAGTTCCGGGTCGGCCACCGCAGGGTTCCGGGCTTCGGCCAGCGAGACCGCAGCGAGCTCGGCGACGTCCCGTTCACGTACCGCAACATCGGTTGGCGCACGGCCCTGCGCGGGAATTCCCAGGCCCAGGCAGCCTTCGACGGCTACGTCGAACCGTCTGCGCGGAAGGTCGGAGGTTGATCGTGCGCTGGCTGTTCGAGGACAAGCATGCGCTGCACGGTTCAGCGGCCGCCCGGATCCTGTCCGGCTGCGCGGTGCTCGGGCTTCTCGTCAGCAATATCAGGTCCCGCGACATCGTCTTCGGTCCCGGCGCGGTCTGGGCTCGCCCGGTGCAGGACGGCCGCGTCGACAACACGCCGAACTACTGGTCGCCCGATCTGGTTGCACACCTCGGCAGCACGACATTCCTCCTGTACTACCTGGCGATCATCGTGCTGGCCCTGCTGTGGACGCTCGGGTGGCGCACCAGGATCGTCGGGCTGCTCATGCTTGTCGGCGTGGTGTCGATCGTCGAGCGCGCGCCGGTGGTGGGTGACCAAGGCGACAACATCCTGCGCGTCGGCCTCGTGCTGCTGCTGTTCATGCAGGCCGATGAGCACTGGTCGCTCGACGCCAGGCGACGGGCCAGTCGAGGCGGCGGCCGTGCGCGGCTACCGCTGTGGTTCACCAACGGCGTGCACAACGTCGCGCTCGCAGCCTTGGCCTGCCAGGTCATCCTGGTGTACTTCTGGGCCGGGATGGCCAAGGCGCGAGGCGATCTGTGGCAGCACGGCACAGCTCTGTACTACCCGCTCCAGCTGCAGGAGTTCCGGCCCTTTCCGCTGCTCAGCGACCTGTTCACCCACTCCGGGTCGGTCGTCGGCATCGCGACGTACGTCGTGATGATCGTCCAGCTCGGTTTCGGCTTCGCCCTGTTGCACCCGGTGTCGCGTCGCATCGTGATCGGTCTCGCGATCCTGCTGCACCTGTCGATCGCGGTGCTGATGGCGCTGCCGTGGTTCTCGTTGTCGATGCTCGCGTTCGATGCGATCTTCGTCAGCACGACCACGTACGTGGCGTTCGAGCGCTGGCTGCGGAGGCGCGGCTCAGCTCTGGTCGGTCGCGACCACGCGAGCCAGGCGTCGGCCGGAGAGCACGAGCAGGATCGCCGGGACGGTCAGCGCTCCGGCGGCCGCGGCGAGCGTCCCGTATCCCTGCCAGGCGACGACGAGGCCGGCGAGGAGCCCGCCGAGCGCACCCGCGAGGTTCAGGGCCAAGTCGCTGAAGCCCTGGACCGCCGGACGGACGCTCGCCTCGACCGAGGTGCTGAGCAGCGCGGAACCGGCGATGACTGATGCCGACCAACCGAGGCCGAGCAGGGTCAGGCCGATCGTGATCTGCAGG
>NZ_JBOHDT010000093.1:0-4077 GCF_050700635.1 Aeromicrobium sp. | reverse complement strand
GACACCACCCGGCCGCCCACCTCCACGCCGAGGTCCGACGCGAGACGACGCAGCCGGCGGGTGTCCTCGGCGGCCACGACGTCGGCCGAGGCCAGCAGCTCGGCCAGTCGCGGCGAGGCGTCAGCGGTACGACCGATGGGTGTCGCTGCCAGCACTAGCACCGTCCCATCGTGCCAGCGCTGGTCAGATCCAGCCCAGGTCCTGGGCCACCAGCGCCGCTTCGGCGCGCGTACTGGTGCCGGTCTTGCCGATGGCCGAAGACAGGTGGTTGCGCACGGTGCCCGCGGTGAGATGTACCTGCATGGCGATCTGGGCGATCGGTACGCCGGAGAGCGCCTCGCGCAGAACCTGCTGCTCGCGCTCGGTGAGCGGATTCGGTCCACTGGTCAACGACTCGGTGGCCAGAGCGGGGTCGATGACCCGCAGACCGGCATGGACGCGCCGCACCGCTTCGGCGAGCTCCTTCGCCGGCGTGTCCTTGACGACGAACCCGCCGACTCCGGCGTCGAGTGCTCGACGCAGGTAGCCGGGTCGGCTGAACGTCGTCACGATCAGGCTGCGGCACTGTGGCTCGACGTCCGCGAGCAGCTCGGCGACCGCCAGGCCGTCGAGCCCCGGCATCTCGATGTCGAGCAGGCACACGTCGGGCATCGATCGTCGCACCTCGGCGAGCACCTCGTCGCCACGTCCGACCTCGGCCACGACGTCGATGTCCGGTTCCAGGTCGAGCAACGTAGCGATGGCGCCGCGCACCAGCGCCTGGTCGTCGGCCAGCAGCACCTTGATCGTCACAGCTGCACCTTCAGTCGGGTGCCCTGTCCATCGGCACCAGGTCCGACGTCAACGGTGCCGCCTGCCGCGCCGACGCGCTCACGCAGACCGCGCAGGCCGTTGCCCTCACGGCGTCCGCGCACACCGTGGCCATCGTCGTCGACCGTCAGGAAGTCGGAGCCCAGCTCGATGCGACAGGTCGAGGCCCCGCTGTGCCTCACGACATTCGTGACTGCCTCCCGCAATGACCACGCCAGGACGACGCGGTGACGCGGGTCGACGGCTGACGGGTCGCCGATGAGCTCGCTGCTGATGCCGGTGTCGTCCAGAGCGTCGTGCGCCGACGAGATCTGGTCGGTCAACCTCGCCACCCGGAGGCCACCGACCGTGGCCCGGATCTCGGCGAGCGACTGGCGGGTGAGGTCGCGGATCTGAGCAAGCTCCGCCTTGGCGCGTTCGGGGTCGGTGTCCACCAGTCGCTCGGCGAGCTCGGCTTTCACAGTGACGACCGTCAGCGAGTGCCCGAGCACGTCGTGCACGTCGCGGGCTACCCGCTCGCGCTCCGTCGTCAACGCGAGGTGGTCGGTCAGCACACGATGCTCGGCACCTCTCTGCTCCAGCACCCGGACGACCAGGCACACAGCGCCCACCAGCGCGACGATCAGGAGGAGGAACCAGGCGCCGCCATCGGCAGTGAACGGGCGCCCGACCGTCCACGCTCCGACGCCGGTCGCCACGATGGCGGCGCCGAACACGGCGAGCGCCGCGCGGAGAGGCAGCACGAAGACGGCCATCGCCACGACGAACGGCATCATGCCGATGCCCTCGGTCCCGACCAGCACGATGGTGGCCACCATCAAGATCGACAACGTCACGACGTTGAGCCACCCGGCGCGGACGAACCGTCGCTCGACGCGGCTGGAGCGGACCAGCCCGCGCACATAGATCGCGGCGAAGCCCACAATCAGGACGACCCCGAGTGCACGCAAGGCTCCAGGTCGGTCGCTGGTGATGATTGCGGCGATGGGGAACCCCAAGAACACCAGCCAGATGGCGCCCATCACCCAGCCGAACCGTTCCCACGGGTCCTCGGCGATCGACTCGGTGTGCTCCGTGCTGGGTGGCACGGTGGCCGACGCGGTCATTGACGTTCCCGTCCGCGCCGGACCAGCGCTGTCGCCACCAGGCCGAAGATCGCCGCCCATATGGTCACGTTAGTCACTGCTATCCACAGCGGCTCGTGCGAGCCGTCCACCTGGTGGCCCTCGGTGAGCGGGTAGCGGGCCAGCGCGACATAGCCGTAGAGAGGCGTGAACTTGGCGATGGTGAGCAGAGTCCCCGAGAGCGGGATGAAGATGTTGCCCAGGAACGCCATGATCACCAGCAGGCCGCTCGCCGCGCCGACCGCCGCCTCGGACCGGAACGCCAGGCCGACGGCCAGCCCGTAGATCGCGAAGACGCCGGCGCCGAGCAGCACCAAGGCGACGCTCAGCGCCCACGCGGTGGCGCTGCCCTCGGCACTGGTGAGAGCACCGAGGAGGTAGATGAGTGCCACCGGGACCGTGGCGATGACGAGCGCCACGCCGGCCTTCATCGCCACGTAGGAGCTGTCGGCCAGCGGGGTCAGGCCGAGCTGCCGGCCCCATCCCTGCATGCGCTCGACCGCGGCCATGCCCCCGATGCCGGTGGTCGCCGTGACCGCGCCGTACGCAGCCATCGAGACCATGATGTACATCGCGACGTTGCCGTTGCCGGCATTCTCATCAGAGAAATCCTGGGCCGCCCCGAAGAGCACGAAGAAGAACGCGGGGAGCACGGCGATGAAGAACATGCTGACGTAGTCGCGGAGCACTCGGCGGAGCTCCAGGCCGGCGAACGTGACATTCATGCGAGAGCCTCCTGCTGGTCGTGCGCGGACTCGGTGTCGTGCTCATCGGTGATCGCCAGGAACGCGCTCTCCAGGCTGGCGGTGACGATCTCGACGTTCCTGCCGCCGAGCTCCACCAGGAGCGCACGTGCGACCGCATCGGAGTCGGTCGACGCGACGACGACCCGGTTGCCCCGCATCGACACCTCGGTGACATCGGGTCGGCGCCGGAGCCGCTCGACGAACTTGTCGGCCTCGTGCTCTGGCACGTCGGACGACACGGTTCGACCGCTCGCCCTGGCGCGGATCTCGGCCGTGCTGCCGTCGGCGACGACGTGACCCCTGGCCATGAGCACGATCCGGTCCGCGAACGTGTCGGCCTCCTCCAGGTAGTGGGTGGCGAACACGACGGTGCGGCCGGCGGCGGCGTCGGCCTGCATGGTGGCCCAGAACTCGCGCCGGGCCGCGACATCCATGCCCGCCGTGGGTTCGTCCAGGACGAGCAGGTCAGGGTCAGGCAGCAGCGCGAGCGCGAACCGGAGCCGCTGCTGCTCACCGCCGGAGCACTTGGCCACCTTGCGGGCCGCCAGTCTGGTCAGACCCGCACGGGCCAGCACCTCGTCGATCGGCTGCGGATGCTCGAACACCGAGGCCACCATTTGTACGGTCTCCCGCACACTCAGGTCGCGCAGCAGACCCCCGGACTGAAGCACGGCGGAGATCCGTCCGGCCATCACGGCCTCTCGCGGCGGCCGACCGAAGACCGAGGCGTCACCGCTGGTGGGGCTGGTGAGTCCGAGAACCATGTCGAGGGTCGTGGTCTTGCCGGCACCGTTCGGGCCGAGCAGCGCCACCACCTCGCCAGGTTGGACCGTCAGGTCGACGCGCTCGACTGCGCGCACCACTCCGTCACCGCGGGTCCGGAAGGTCTTCGCCAGGCCGTTCAGCTCGAGAGCCGGCATCAGTGGTTGTGTCATGGCGTTCATGACTTCACCGTGTCATTCACACGGAGGCGCTCGCCACGACGCGTGTCACGAATGCGGCATGACAGGTGTCAGCCCGATGCCACGCCCCGCCTGTCTCTACGATCGGAACCGTGACTGAGACATCCCGCCACGATCCTCTGTGGGGGTGGATCGGTCCACTGGCGGTCGCGGCGCTCGCACTCGGCGTGCGGATGTGGCACCTCGGGCGGCCGCGGACACTGTCCTTCGACGAGACGTACTACGCGAAGCAGGCGTGGTCGATGCTGCACCACGGCTACGCGCAGGACTACGTGGAACGCGCCGATAGGCGTATCGCCTCCGGCAATCTCAGCGACCTGTTCATCGACGGTCAGCCGTCCCAGATCGTCCATCCCGAGGCAGGCAAGTGGCTGATCGCGCTGGGCGAGGCCGCGTTCGGGATGGACTCGTTCGGCTGGCGCGTCAGTGCCGCGG
>NZ_JBOHDT010000092.1:0-5537 GCF_050700635.1 Aeromicrobium sp. | reverse complement strand
TACCACCGGCTCTTGTGGTCGGTGGAGATGCCGAGTCGGAACCCGTGCGGGTTGATCTTCTGTCCCACTATCGGTTCCCGCCCTTCTTGGTCGAGGTGGATGTCGGGTAAGCGTCGGCCGGCGTGACGACCACGGTCAGGTGGCTCGAGCGCTTGAGGATGCGGTTGGCCGCACCCTTGGCGCGCGGTCGCCAGCGCTTCATGGTCGGACCATCGTCGATCTGCACGCGGCTGATCACGAGGCTCTCGCGGGAGAGCCCTTCGGTGGTCTCGGCGTTCGCGACGGCGGACTCGACGAGCTTGTAGAAGTTCTCGGCCGCGGCCTGCGGCGCGAACTTGAGCAGCGCCAGCGCCTCGTCGACTTCCATGCCACGGATGAGGTCGCCGATGCGGCGGGCCTTCTGCGGGGTGACGCGGGTGAACCGGGCCACGGCGAACGCACCGGGCTCTCCGCCCAGCAGTCGTTCGCGGCGGGCACTCACGCCCTCACGGGTTGCTGCACTCATCGCCTCGTCGCCTTTCGGTCGTCCTTCTCGTGACCGCGGAAGGTGCGGGTCGGGGCGAACTCGCCCAGCTTGTGACCCACCATCGCGTCGGTGATGAACACCGGCACGTGCTTGCGGCCGTCGTGCACGGCGATCGTGTGTCCGATGAAGGACGGCACGACCATGGAGCGACGCGACCAGGTCTTGATCACGTTGTGGGTTCCGGCTTCGTTCTGGGCGTCCACCTTCTTGGCGAGGTGGTCGTCCACGAAGGGACCCTTCTTGAGACTGCGTGGCATTCGTCAGGCCTTCCTCAACGTCCGGACCTGCGGCGGCGGACGATCATCTGGTCGCTGGGCTTGCTCTTGCGGGTGCGGCCCTCGGGCTTGCCCCACGGGGACACTGGGTGACGGCCGCCGGAGGTCTTGCCCTCGCCACCGCCGTGCGGGTGGTCGACCGGGTTCATCGCGACACCGCGGACGGTCGGGCGCTTGCCCTTCCAGCGGTTGCGACCGGCCTTGCCCCAGCTGATGTTGGACTGCTCGGCGTTGCCAACCTCACCGATGCTCGCGCGGCAGCGGACGTCGACGTAGCGCATCTCGCCGGACGGCAGACGCAGCTGAGCGCGGCTGCCCTCCTTGGCGACGAGCTGGACGCGCGCTCCGGCGGAGCGGCCCATCTTGGCGCCGCCACCCGGTCGGAGCTCGACGGAGTTGAGCACGGTTCCAACCGGGATGTTGCGCAGCGGCAGGTTGTTGCCGATCTTGATGTCGGAGCCCACCCCGGCCACGACCGTCTGGCCCTGCTTGAGGCCGTTGGGGCAGAGGATGTAGCGCTTCTCGCCGTCGGCGTAGTGCAACAGCGCAATGCGGGCCGTGCGGTTGGGGTCGTACTCGATGTGAGCGACCATGGCCGGCACGCCGTCCTTGTCGTTGCGACGGAAGTCGATGACGCGGTAGGCGCGCTTGTGCCCGCCACCCTGATGCCGGGTGGTGATCCGGCCCTGGTTGTTGCGGCCGCCCTTCTTGGGCAGCGGCTCCACCAGGGACTTCTCCGGCGTCGTGCGGGTGACCTCGGCGAAGTCGGCGACACTCGAGCCGCGACGGCCCGGTGTGGTCGGCTTGTACTTTCGGATTGCCATGAGTTCTCAGTCCTCAGCTCGGGCTCGAGAAGATGTCGATGTTCTGACCGGCAGCCACGCTGACGATCGCGCGCTTGGTGTCCTTGCGCTTGCCGAGCCCGTTGCGGGTGCGGCGCGCCTTGCCCTTGCGGTTCAGGGTGTTGACGGCGGTGACCTTGACGCCGAAGATCTGCTCGACTGCGATCTTGATCTCCGTCTTGTTGGCGTCGGGGCGCACGACGAACGTGTACTTGTTGTCGTCGAGAAGGCTGTACGTCTTCTCGCTCACGACCGGCGCGATCAGGACGTCGCGATGATTTCTGCCGTTGGTGCTCATTCGGCCTCCTCCGAGCCCTTGTCAGTCCCGCCAGCTCGCGTGAAGCCGGCAGCCTCGGCGGAGGCCTCGGAGTCGAACCAGACCTCGGCCTCGGTCTGCTCGTACCAGGGGCTGTCAGGGGTGTGGAACTTCATCGAGTCGGCGTTGCCCTTGATGTCGAAGCCCTTGGGCGCGTTGCCGCTCTTGAGCGGAGCCTTCGAGCCCGGGCCGTACGGCTGGGTCTTCGTGACACCCTCGGCGGGCTGGTCGGCGACCTTCTTCGCGGCCGGAGCCTTCTTGGCAGCCGGTGCCTTCTCGGCTGCTGGCGCCTTCTTGGCGGCAGGAGCCTTCTTCGCCGGTCCCTTCTTGGCAGGCGTCTTCTTGGCGGTCTTCGCAGGAGCCTTCTCGACCTCGGTGACAGCCTTGCTCAGCGTGATCGTGTCGGCACCCTCGGCGGAGCGAGCGGCCACGAACGCGTCGTAGGCGGCCTTGGTGAACACGAGGTCGTCGCTGCGCAGGACGTCGTACGTGTTGAGCTGGTCGAACGGCAGCAGCTCGACGTCCGGGACGTTGCGCAGACTCTTGACCGTCAGCGTGTCGCCGGTGTTGACGACCACCAGCACACGCGGGCGGCCGGTGAGCTCACGCAGCGTGGAGAGCGCCGCCTTGGTGGAGGGCGTGTTGCCTCCGGCCAGCGACTCGACGACGTGGACGCGTCCGCTGCGGACCCGGTCGGAGAGGGCACCGCGCAGGGCGGCGGCCTTCATCTTCTTGGGCGTGCGCTGGTCGAACGAGCGCGGCGTCGGGCCGTGGACGATGCCACCGCCGGCGAACTGCGGCGCACGGATCGAGCCCTGGCGGGCGCGACCGGTGCCCTTCTGGCGATACGGCTTGCGGCCACCGCCGCGGACCTCGCCGCGCGACTTCACGTTGGCCGAGCCCTGGCGCGCCGCGGCGAGCTGGGCCACGACGACCTGGTGGATGAGCGGGATGTTGACCTGCACGTCGAAGATGTCGACGGGCAGCTCGACGTCAATGGTCTTCGGCATCGTCAGGCCTCCTTCACGGGCGACTTGGCGGCGCTGCGGACGACGACGAGCCCGCCCTTGGGGCCGGGGACGGCGCCCTTGACGAGGATGACGCCCTTCTCGGTGTCGACCGCATGGATCGTGAGGTTCTGCGTCGTCACCGTGTCGGTGCCCATGTGGCCGGCCATGCGCAGGCCCTTGAACACGCGGCCCGGGGTGGCGCAGCCGCCGATCGAGCCGGGCTTGCGGTGGTTGCGGTGCGCGCCGTGCGAGGCACCCACGCCGTGGAAGCCGTGGCGCTTCATGACACCGGCGAAACCCTTGCCCTTGCTGGTGGCGGTGACGTCGACGATGTCGCCCGCGGCGAAGATCTCAGGCGAGATCTCCTGGCCGAGGGTGTAGTCCTCGATGGCCTCGGTGCGGATCTCGACGGTGTGGCGGCGCGGCGTGACGCCGGCTTTGGCGAAGTGGCCGGCGGCCGGCTTGTTGACCTTGCGGCCGTCGATCTCGCCGAAGCCGAGCTGGAGGGCGCTGTAGCCGTCGGTCTCGCGGGTGCGGATCTGTGTGACGACGTTGGTGTCGGCGGCCAGGACGGTGACCGGGACGATCCGGTTCTCGGCGTCCCAGACCTGCGTCATGCCGAGCTTGCGGCCGAGGAGGCCGCGCGCTGTTGCGGTGCTGCTTGTGCTCATGCTCGCGACTCCCCTCAGAGCTTGATCTCGATGTCGACGCCGGCCGGAAGGTCGAGTCGCATGAGCGAGTCGACGGTCTTCGGCGTCGGGTCGATGATGTCGATGAGCCGCTTGTGCGTACGCATCTCGAAATGCTCGCGGCTGTCCTTGTACTTGTGCGGAGAACGGATCACGCAGAACACGTTCTTCTCAGTGGGCAACGGCACCGGTCCGGCGACCGTGGCGCCCGTGCGCGTGACCGTGTCGACGATCTTGCGCGCCGAGGTGTCAATGACCTCGTGGTCGTAGGCCTTGAGCCGGATACGGATCTTTTGTCCCGCCATGCTCTCGTCGTCCTTCTCTCGTCCCGCTGTGTCTCGTCTCGCCCGGGTCGGGGGAGCGATCGTGCCGCTCCTTCCGCCGACCCCCGAGGTCGGGCGTGTCGCGGCGCAACAAGGCGCGAAACACATCCAGATCTCGAGTTGGGTGGTTGGACCCGCAGTGGGTGTCGGTCGTTCAGGACCGGCACGCGTCGCGGGACAGGTCGGGCCTCAGGTTCGGCGCCACTCTGTACCCGTGTTCTAGGTGCCCGGCGTGAGTTCCGGACGAGCGACACCCCAGCGGACCGGCCGGAGCAACCGCACTAGTCTGACAGATCCCCGCGGGGATATACAAATCGTGAACCCGGCTCTTCCCCCGTCACCGCGAGTCGCTGCGGGCGCCAGTCAATGATGGATGTTCGGCTCGCTGTCGGAGTGGCCGTCAGGCTCGATCTGGAACGTGGAGTGCTCGACGTCGAAGTGGTCGGCGAGGCAGTCGCGCAGATGATCGAGCACGGCGTGGGCCTCCCCCATGCGCGTCACCGAGTCGTCCACCACGACGTGCGCACTCATCACCGGCATGCCGGACGTGATCGTCCAGACGTGGAGGTCGTGCACGTCGATCACGCCGTCGGCGGACAGGATGTGGCGGCGCAGGTCTTCCAGGTCGACGTCACGGGGCGAGCCCTCCAGCAGCACCTCGGCGACCTCGCGCAGCAGGGAGACCGCTCGTGGCACGATCATGGCCGCGATCACGAGCGAGGCGACGGCGTCGGCGGCGTGCCAGCCGGTCGTGAGGATGACGAGAGCTGAGACCAGCACCGCCACCGAGCCCAGCGCGTCCCCGAGCACCTCGAGGTAGGCACCCCGGACGTTGAGGCTCTCGCGCGCGCCACCGCGCAGGAGGAGCAGAGCCGCCACGTTTGCCGCCAGCCCGATGCCGGCTGCGGCGAGCACAGGACCGGCCGAGATCTCCGGACCACCGTCGAGACGGCGCACAGCGTTGACGACCACCCAGCCGGCCAGGCCGAGGAGCACGAGTCCGTTGAGCCCGGCGGCGATCACCTCCGTGCGGTGGTAACCGAACGTGCGCCGCGAGCCCGGCCGTCCGCCCCGCTGGGAGACGGTGATCGCCGCAAGCGCCATGACGATGCCGAACGAGTCGCCCAGGACGTGACCGGCATCGGCGAGCAGCGCCAAGCTGCCAGTGATCCACGCGGCGACGGCCTCGACCACCAGCACGGTGAGCGACAGGACCAGCGCGAGTGCCAGACGTCCGCGGTGCGCGACGCCCGTGCCGTGCGAGTGATCCTGACCCACGGAGTCAGAGTACGACCGTGGATGCACGAGGGCCCGCCCTGCCGCAGCAGGACGGGCCTCGTCAGAGAGCGGGTCAGCTCACTTGTTGATCTTCGTCACGCGTCCGGCGCCGACGGTGCGGCCGCCCTCGCGGATGGCGAAGCGCAGGCCGTCCTCCATGGCGATCGGCTGGATCAGCTGAACGCTCATCTCGGTGTTGTCGCCCGGCATGACCATCTCGGTGCCCTCAGGCAGCGTGACGACGCCGGTGACGTCCGTGGTGCGGAAGTAGAACTGCG
>NZ_JBOHDT010000091.1:0-4528 GCF_050700635.1 Aeromicrobium sp. | reverse complement strand
GAGACGCCGAGCTCGCGGGCCGCCTGCTCGTAGGTGCGGTCGCCCTCGACGCACAGCTCGTAGAGCCGGCGGTCGTTCTCGGCCAGCGCCGCGACGGCCTTGTCGATCTCGGCCCGCACCTGAGCTGCCTCGATCTCTCGCTCGACGGGCGAGTCGGCGCCCTCGAGCACGTTGTCGTCCAGCGCATCGTTTCGTCGCCGCGACGCCCGCCGGTACGCGTTGAGCGCGGTGTAGCGCGCCGTGACCAGGAGCCACGGCAGCAGCGACCCGTCGACCGGTGTGATGGCGCGGATCTTGCGCCATGCGGTGACGAACACGTCTTGCGTGACCTCCTCGGCCTCACCCGCGTCGTGCACGACTGAGTAGGCCTGCCAGTAGACCGGCCGGACGTGGCGGTCGTACAGGTCGGCGAACGCGAGCCGGTCGCCTTCCTGCGCACGCGTCAGCAGCTCGACGTCGTCAGCGACCTCGGTCGAAGGGCTCATACCTGCTCCATGTCGGTTCCGCACAAACCGTCTCACGCTGGGCACACGTAAACTCAGAAGATGGCGATGATGTGGGGAGCATGAGGCGCCGCACTCGCGCCGTGCTGGCTGCCGCGGTGGCCGCGCTGGCGCTCGTTATTGCCGTGCCGACCCTCGACGACGAGGAGCGGGTCGACCCGTACCTGAACTTCGTCACGGCCCATCTCGACGTCCTGCCCACTGAACCGCTGCCGGTGTCGGCGGATGCAAAGTTCTCGCGCACCGTCGCGAAGTTCACCGACCTCGAGAGTGTCGAGCCGGCGCTGGACGCCTGCGCCGGGCCGGTCGCGGTCTATCTCGGCGCCGGGCATCCGAAGCTTGTCGCCGAACACGACTACTGCGGCGGTTCCGACTGGATGTCGAAGCTCGACACGAATGACGTCGTCCAGCTGACGGGTCGAGGCGTCGTGCCGGGTCTGTACACCACTGAGACCATCAAGTACGTCGGGCGCTACGACTCGACTGTGGACGACATGCCCGACGGAGACGTCGTGCTCCAGACCTGCATCTCCAAGACGGAAATGGTGCTCGTCGGACTCCGGCTGGCGGCCCCGGTCACAACTTGACACAGGATTGTTACTTGTCAAGTCGCTTGACATGTTGTACCTTCATGTCAAGCGACCAAGGAGTATCCGCTCATGACCATCGAAGCCACCATCGACGGCCAGCTCGTGCGCTGGCGCGACAGCAAGCGTTACCTCTGGCTCATGGGAGCCATCATCCCGTTGATCCCGATCGCGATGTGGGGCCTGTACGCCTGGACCGGCTCGACGCTCTCGTGGTTCTTCGGCCCGTTCTTCGTGTTCGTGCTGATCCCGCTCTTCGACCTGCTCGCCGGGCTCGACCCCAACAACCCGCCCGATGAGGTCATCGAGGCACTCGAGGAGGATCGCTACTACCGCTGGATCACCTACGCGTTCATCCCGATGCAACTCATCGGCCTCGTCTGGGGCGCGTACCTGCTCGGCGGCGGCACGCTGCCCGGCATCGACGACCCACTGACGGTCGTGCAGAAGATCGGCCTCGCCACCGGCCTGGGCATGGTCGCCGGTATCGGCATCAACACCGCGCACGAGCTGGGTCATAAGAAGGAGCAGATGGAGCGCTGGGCCGCCCGCGTCGCCCTGGCCCAGACGTTCTACGGACACTTCTACATCGAGCACAACCGCGGCCACCATGTCCGCGTCGCGACGCCTCCCGACCCGGCAAGCGCACGCCTCGGCGAGACCGTGTGGGAGTTCTTCCCGCGCACCGTGTGGGGCAGCCTGAAGAGCGCGTGGGGCCTGGAGAAGAAGCGCTTGGACCGACGCGGCCAGTCGCCGTGGTCGCTGCGCAGCGATCTGATGAACGCCTGGACGTTCTCCGTCGTGCTCTGGGGCGCCCTGATGATCGCGTTCGGCTGGGAGATCCTCCCGTACCTCGTCATCCAGGCGATCCTCGGCATCGCCTTGCTCGAATCCGTCAACTACCTCGAGCACTACGGCATGAAGCGGCAGCTGCTCGACTCCGGCCGTTACGAGCGCCCGAACCCGAGCCACAGCTGGAACAGCAACAACATCGGCACGAACGTGCTGCTATACCACCTCCAGCGCCACAGCGACCACCATGCCAACCCGACGCGGCGCTACCAGGCCCTGCGTGACTTCAAGGAGGCGCCGGCGCTGCCCACCGGCTACGCCGGGATGATCGTCCTGTCGTGGGTGCCGGCCATCTGGCGCCGCGTCATGGACCCCCGAGTGCTCGAGCACTTCGACGGCGACGTCTCGCGCGCCAACCTGCATCCGCGCAACGCGGAGAAGTACGTTGCCAAGTATGGGAGTGGCAGCGTGAAGGAGGCGGCATGAGCCCCAGTCTGAGTGGGCGCTGGATCTGCCCCAACTGCGAGTACGTCTACGACGAGGGCAAAGGCGACTCGCACGAGGGTTGGCCGCCCGGCACGCCGTTCGCCGACATCGATCCCGACTGGACGTGCCCCGACTGCGGAGTACGCGAGCAGGTCGACTTCCTGCCGATCGAGGAGTTCGAGCACAACGATCAGGATGGGAACGTCATCTCCGCCGAGACCCGCTCGCGGCCGGAGGGCGACCCGTGACCATCAGCTTCCGTCACGAGGTGCAGGGAATGCTGCGTGAGCGGCTGCTCGACGCTGCGTACGAGATGATCGAGACGTCCGGCTGGGCGTCGGTCACCATGGCCAAGCTCGCCTCGGCCGTCGGCGTGAGCCGTCAGACGGTGCACACCGAGGTGGGCACCCGTCATGGTCTGGCCGAGGCGCTCACGCTGCGCGAGCTGGGCCGCTTCCTCGACCTCGTCCGGGCGCGGATGGGCGCCGAGACCGACATCGTCGCGGGCATCCGCTCGGCGTGCCAGGGTGCGCTCGAGCTCGGGGAGTCGAGCGTGCTGGTGCGCACCGTCTTTGGCTCGGTGAGCGGCGAGAACGATGCCGACTTCCTGACCATCCTCACCACTGAGTCAGGCGAGATCGTCGAGCTCGCGGTCTCCGTGGTCACCGAGTGCGTCCGCGACCTCTACCCGCCGCTCCCGCTCACCGACGACGAGCTCGACGTCGCGGCCGAGGCCATCGTCCGTCTCGTGCTGTCGGCGCTGACGCGTCCGTCCAAGTCGCCCAGCGAGGCGGCCGACGACATCGCCTGGGTCATCGAGCTTGCCCTCGCCGGCGCGAGCGCCCGCACGCAGACGAGCTAGATCCAGCGGTCGAACCACATCCGGTCGTGCCAGGAGTCGTACGGCAGGAGCTCGTAGGTCCAGATCGGGAAGAAGAACCAGAAGGCGATGACGACTGCAGTCACCAGGATCCCGGCGCCCAGCCACACGCCGTAGCGTCCGCGCGGCGACTGGAGGCGGCGTCGAGCCAGGTCCACGAACAGGCACAGCGCGATGATCATGAAGGGCAGGCTCGCCACCGCGTAGAACGAGAATATCGGCCGGTTCGTCGTCAGCAGCCATGGCGCCCACGTCGCCAGCAGACCGAGGGTGGGCACCGACCAGCGCCAGTCGCGGAAGGCGATCCACGCGGCGACCGCCCCCACCGAGGCCACCACGCATGGCCACCACACCGCCGGGTTGCCGAGGATCAGGGTCTCCCGCAGGCAGCTCGACGACGACGGAGCGCCGCAGTGCACGGCCGGCACCTTGAGCTGGACCGCCACGCTGACCGGGCGGTCGAGAACGAGCCACCCCCACGCCTGTGACTGGTAGTCGTGCGTCTGGGCGGCGAGGTACGCGCCGGTGTGGAAGTGGTACGACATCTGGTGGTAGCTCCACAGCGACCGCAGCGCATCCCACGTGTGGCCGATCAGACCGGCGGACGGTGACTTCACGTACGCCCCCCACGGTGCCTCGTCGCCGTGGCCGAGCCCGAATCGCTGCTCGTAGACGTCGGCGTTGAGTAGCCAACCGGTCCAGGTCGCGACGTAGACGAGGGCGGCGACGCCCACCAGAGTCACGAAGGCGGGAACGCCGACGGCCAAGGTGGAGGTGAGCCAGGATCGTCCATGTCGCCGCCGCGCCACGACCTCCCACGCCACCGCCGCAAGGCCGAAGACCGCGAGCACATAGAGGCCGCTCCACTTGGTCCCGCAGGCCAGCCCGAAGCAGACACCGGCCAGCAACTGCCACGGCCGGAGCACGCGATAGCGATCGAGCCGCTTGGTGATCCAGTCGTGGTCGGCGACGAGGCACGCCACCGCGCAGACGATCCAGAACGTCAGGAAGACGTCGAGCAATGCCAGTCGGGACAGGACGAGGTGGACCCCGTCGAGGGCGAGCAGTAGACCGGCCAGGCAGCCGATGACGGTCGAACCCGTCAGCCGCCGGACCAGCCGGGCCAGCACGAGGACCGTCAGGGCGCCGATGACCGCGGCACTGACGCGCCAGCCGAACGAGTCCATCCCGAACGCGGCCTCGCCCAGCGCGATCAGCCACTTGCCTGCCTCGGGATGGACGATCTGGGACGGCTGACCGTCGATGAACAGGTCGCTGAG
>NZ_JBOHDT010000090.1:0-28420 GCF_050700635.1 Aeromicrobium sp. | reverse complement strand
GGTGTCCGGGATGACGAGACCGGACGCGGTGGTCTGCTCGGCCTCGACCGCCTTGATGACAAGGCGATCCTCGAGCGGCTTGATGGTGACCGACACTGGTCGACCTCCCCTTTCAACGGGTGAACGTGGCTGGCGAACTCGGCGAGCGAGCGCCATAGGGAAATCTAGCACTCGCCCCTATGGAGTGCTAACCCTGTTCGCTGCGCGCGAAAAGCACCCGGTGCACCAGAATCGACTCGTGGACCTGGCGACGTTCGAGCAGCTGCTCTCCCCGGCGGGCCAGGACCTGTTGGCGGAGGTCGGAGCACGCGCGGGCATCGAGTCCGACCTCGCTCTGGGCACGAGGCTGCGCCGCGACCATGCGCCGGAGCTCGTCGCCGCCGCGGTCACGCAGAACCACCTACGGCGGCGTGCAGAGCCGAAGTTCGGGCCGGAGTCCGCATTGTTGTTTTTCACCCATGACGCTCTCGAGCAGGCCACCCGCGCCTCGGTCGCCCGTGCCCGGGCGGCCCGTCTGGTGGAGTCGGGCGTCACCGCCGTCATCGATCTGGGCTGCGGCATCGGCGGCGACCTCGTGGCGCTGGCGCGTGCGGGCCTGAGGGTGCGCGGGGTCGAGCTCGATCCGGTCCGAGCGGCCGTCGCACGTGCCAATCTGGCGGCGCTCGGGCTCGACGGCGAGGTCGTCGAGGGCGACCTCGGCGACGTGGCGCCGTTGTCCGACGAGGTGCCGTTCCTGGACCCGGCGCGCCGGGATGGACGCGGCCGGGTGTTCGACCCCGCCGCGATGACGCCGTCGTGGGACGTCGTCGCGCGACACCTCGCACGCCCCGCGGTGGTCAAGGCGTTGCCCGGTCTCCCACACCACCTGGTGCCTGAAGGCGTCGAGGCGCAGTGGGTGAGCGACGGGGGCGATCTCGTCGAGGCGTGCCTGTGGGGTCCTGGCCTCGCGACAGCGCCCCGACGCGCCACGGCACTGCCGTCGGGCGCCGAGCTCGTCGGCGTCGGCGACCCCGGCGAGGTGGGGGATGTCGGGACGTGGCTGCACGAACCGGACGATGCGGTCATCCGCGCCGGGCTCGTCGGCGAGCTCGCACGCCGGATGGACGGCCGCCTCATCGACCAGCACCTCGCCTACGTCACGACCGATGAGCCGGCGAGCGATGCACTGGTGCGGTCGTTCCGCATCGTCGAGGAGCTTCCTTATCGCGAGAAGCAGCTGCGTGCCGCACTCGTGGCCCGCGACGTCGGCACGCTGACGGTCAAGAAGCGCGGTGTCGACGTCGTGCCTGAGGACCTGATCAAGAGGCTCAAGCTGAAGGGCACACGACCGGCGACCGTGATCCTCGCCCGGATCGACGACGGCGCCCGGGCGTTCCTGGTCGAAACGGCTTAGCCGGTCTTCAGGATCTGAGGAGTTGTGCAGGACCCCTTGACATTGCTGACCAAGAACCTGCGGAACCCTTCAAATGCCGGTGCGGACACCGCAGTCGTGCGCCTTCCCCGTCGAGACGGCCTTAGAAGCCGCCGCCGAAGTCGCCGCCTCCGAAGCCACCACCGTCGAACCCGCCGCCGTCGAAGCCACCGCCCTGGTCGCCGCCGTGGTCGGATTCCATGCCCTGCTCGCCGGCAGCGGACTCGTCAGCACCCGGATCTCCGCCCGGATCGTCGGCCAGCATCTGCTGGGCGATCGCGGTGCCGATGAACATGCCAGCGATCGACCCGAGCATGCTGCCCGCGAAGATCCCGCCCATGCCCATGCCGCCTCTGCCCCCGAAGCTGCGCTCCAACGTGCCGGATTGACGCATCTCCGCCCGGGTGGCCATCCGCGCAAGCGATCGCGGGTCGTCGGCGGTGGATCGCTCGCCCTCCGGCGTCTCGGCGGAGAGACGCTCCAGCACCTCACGACGTTGCTCCGGCGTCAGCTGGGCGAAGGCCTCTTCGTGGGCCTGCTCGATCTGCTCCGGCGGTGCCGTCTGCAGCAGGTAGCGGTAGCGCTCGATCGCGCGGTCATCGTCTGTGCCCGAAGGATCCTGTCGGGACGCGGGTTGCTGCGCGGTGCTGTCTCGGCCGAGCAGTCGATCCAGAAAGCCCATGATGCTCCCTCGATGTGACGGTCCGGTCGCTCCGAACCGATCCACCCTCATCGTCACACGCCGGCCGCCGCATGCGCCATATCTTGGTTGTCATGGGTGACGCCACGGAACGCACCAATCGCGACATGTTGCGGGTGCGCGACGCGATCGACCGCGACTTCGCCGACGAGCTCGATCTGACGACGCTGGCCGCGCTCGCGCACGTGTCACCCGACCACCTCGTGCGCACGTTCCGGTCCGTGTTCGGTGAGACTCCGCACCGGTATCTGCAGCGGCGGCGCATCGAACGGGCCATGTTCCTGCTCCGCACCTCCGACCTGCCGGTCACCGACGTCTGTCTGCAGGTCGGCTACACCAGCCTCGGCGCGTTCAGCGAGCTGTTCACCGGCGTGGTCGGACAGTCGCCGTCCGCCTACCGCGCGGTGGCCGAGTCGACGCCGGCCCACGCGTCGTTCGTGATGGCCTGGACGCGGCCCAGCACGCACACACATCCGTCGATTTCGAGGAAGCGTCGGCCGTCGGGTGGCGACTAGCGTCGCCGACATGAACCTTTCCTACACACGTCTCTCGTCCATCTTCGTCCTCGACCAGGACGAAGCCCTCGACTTCTATGTCGGCAAGCTCGGCCTCGAGGTCTCGGTCGACGCCGACCTCGGTTTCATGCGTTGGCTGACCGTGCGGGTGCCCGGTGACCAGCGCGAGATCCTGCTCGAACGTCCCGGGCCGCCCGCCCACGACCCGTCCACCGCCGACGACGTCCGCGCGCTCGTGTCGAAGGGCGCCGGCGGCGGCTGGCTGGCCTTCCAGGTCGACGACGTCGACGCCGCCCACGACGAGCTCGTCGCCAAGGGTGTCGAGATCACCCAGCCGCCGTCCGACCAGTCCTACGGGCGCGACTTCGGTGCCCGCGACCCGTTCGGCAACCACCTCCGGATCGGCAACGTCCCCGCTCCCTCGTGACGATCGCCCTATCTTGGGGCCATGCACATCAGCCTCAATGCCGACCTCGGGGAATCTCCCGCGCGGTGGGCCTCGGGCGAGGATGTCGCACTGCTCGACGTCGTGACGAGCGCCAACGTCTGTTGCGGCGCCTACGCCGGTGACGACGAGCTCATCTCCGCCACCTGTGCGGCTTGCGTCGAGCGAGGGGTCGCGATCGGCGCGCAGGTCGGGTACCCGGATCGCGAAGGATTCGGCCGGGTGCCGATGGACATGGAGCCGCAGGCGCTCCGCGACGAGGTCGCCGCGCAGATCGCCCATCTCATCGACCTGGCGGGGTCCGTCGGCGGACGGGTCACCTACGTCAAGCCGCACGGCGCGCTCTACAGCACGATCGTCCACGACGAGGTCCAGGCCGCCGCAGTCGTCGTCGCCGTGCACGCGGCCGCTCTTCCACTCGTCGGGCTGCCGAAAGCCGCGTCGCTCCGGTTGGCCAGGGCGGCCGGCGTTCCCGTGATCCTCGAAGGCTTCGCCGACCGCGGCTACACCGACGAGGGCACCCTGATCCCGCGTTCGGAGCCCGGTGCACTGCTCGACGACCCGGGCGACGCTGCGGTGCAGGCGTTGCGGTTGCTGCACGAAGGGGTCGCGTCGATCTGTGTGCACAGCGACAGCCCCCGCGCGCTCGACCTGGTGCGAGCCGTCCGCGTCGCCCTCGAGTACGCGGGCGCGGAGGTCCGGCACCCGTGAGGATGCTTCCCTGCGGCGACCACGCGGTACTGCTCGACTGCGAGACGCTCGACGAGGCCCAGGGCTGGTTCGCGGCCCTCCACGACGACACCGAGGCCGTCCTCGGCGCTCGGACGGTCCTGTTGCGCGGGAACCCGTCGGCCCTGCGCGCGCTCGTCCAGCACACCGAGCCGCAGGACGCGGCCGCGACGGGGACCGGCGACGAGATCGAGATCTCCGTGGTCTACGACGGATCCGACCTGTCCGACGTCGCGACCATCACCGGACTGTCCGAGGACGAGGTCGTGGCCGCTCACACCGGAACGTCGTGGACGGTGGCGTTCGGCGGATTCGCCCCCGGTTTCGTCTACCTGGTCGGCGGGGACGAGCGGCTCGCCGTGCCGCGCCGGGACTCGCCGCGTGCCAGCGTCCCCGCCGGGTCGGTCGGCCTGGCCGGGGAATTCAGCGGCATCTACCCCCGGTCGTCGCCCGGCGGGTGGCAGCTGATCGGTCGCACGGACGCCGTGATGTTCGACGTCGACCGCGACCCTCCCGCCCTGCTCGCGCCGGGTGCGAGAGTGCGCTTCGAGGCCCTTCGGCAGGCTCAGGAACCTTCATGAGCCTCCTCGTCGTCGACCCCGGTCACCTGACGCTGGTGCAGGACGCCGGCCGGCCGGGGCTGGGCGACCAGGGTGTCGGCCCGTCCGGTGCGTTCGACCGTGGGGCGATGCGACAGCTTCACGCGCTGCTGGGCGACACGGAGGCCGCCGCCGTGCTGGAGGTGCTCGCCGGCGGGCTGCGCCTGCGGGCCGAGGCCGACCACCTGCTCGCCGTCACCGGCGGCATCGGGTCGGTCCATGTCGACGGCGAACACATCGAGCACGGACGTGCGTTCGTAGCGCACGAAGGTCAGGAAGTCCGCCTCGGGCCGGTCGAGCTCGGCCTGCGCGCCTACGTGGGCGTGGCCGGCGGCATCGACGTCGAGCCCGTCCTCGGGTCCCGCTCGGCCGACACCATGAGCGGTCTCGGGCCCCCGCGGCTCGCCGAAGGAGACGTCCTCGAGGTGGGACCGCCGGCCCATGCCGCGGAGGTGGAGGACGTCCCTGCGCTCCTGACCAGCGGCGAGACCACGGTCCCCGCCATCCCCGGCCCTCGCGACGACTGGTTCACCGACGACGCCGTCCGCACGTTCTTCTCCGCCGCATGGACCGTCTCGTCGCGCTCCGACCGCATCGGCGTGCGGCTGGAGGGCTCGGAGCTGGAGCGACTCGCGTCGGACGAGCTGCCGAGCGAGCCGTGTGTGCGTGGCAGCGTGCAAGTGGTGTCCGCGGGCCAACCGGTCGTGCTCGGACCGGACCACCCGGTCACCGGCGGCTACCCGGTCATCGCCGTCGTCCTCGATGCCCACGTCGACCGGCTGGCCCAGGTCCGTCCGGGCGACATCGTCCGATTCACCCGTAAGCACTCCGGCTGAGGCGCGACGCTGTCAAAATCTGGCCATGAAGGATCTACGTCGCATCGTCGTGGCTCTGGTCATCGGATCGTTCTCCATCGCCGCCCTCCTTGGCATCGCCGCGCTGCTGGGCGGCGGTGATTTCGGCGAGACCCAGGGCCGGGTGCTCCTCACCACCGTCATCGTGGGCGTCGAGTCGATCGCGGTGCTCTGCTACCTCGGTGTGGCCGGAAGTCGAACGTCGTTCGTCGGGCTCGTCGGCGGACTCGTGTCCGTCATCCCGTTCGGCCTCGCGCTGTGGTTCACCTGGAGCGGCGCCGACTCCGAGGCACTGTGGCAGACCTTTGGCGTCGGCCTGACCGTCGCGGCGACGCTGGCCCAGGCCTGTCTGTTGCTCGCCCTTGGTCAGGGCCGCCGCACCGTGCTTCTCATCGGAACTCTCGTGGCGATGACGGTCGTCGCCGCGATGATCTCCAACGCGATCGTCAACGGCGAGGGTCTCGCCGACCCCTACTGGCGCGCGTTCGGCGTGGTCGCGATCCTCGACGTGCTCGGCACCGTGGTGTTCGCGGCGCTCGGCTTGTTCGGTCGACGGGCGAGGCCGGAGGGCGAACCCGACCTGATGACGCCCGCGCTGGAGTCGCGGGTCAGGGACGTGGCACGGACCCACGGCGTCTCCCCGAGCAAGCTGATCTCCGACGCCCTCGACAACTACCTGCGCTAGCGCGGCCCCCAGATGTGAAGGGTTCCGGCCCAGGATGATCGCGGATCTGGGCCGCAAATCTTCAGATCTCGAGGTCAGGCCGCGACCACCTGGGTGACCGGCATCGATGAGTCGGCGGGCAGGTCCAGCGACGAGGGCGGATGGCCGCGGCGGACGACTTCTGCACCCAGGGCCGCGACCATCGCCCCGTTGTCGGTGCACAGTCCCGGCCTCGGAACGCGCACGGTGAGTCCGGCCTCAGCGGCGCGTTCCTCGATCAGCGCGCGCAGTCGTCCGTTGGCGGCCACACCGCCGCCCACCACGAGCGTGTCGAGCCCGTGCGCCTGGCAGGCCTCGACGGTCTTGCGGGTCAGGACGTCGCACACGGCGTCCTGGAACGAGGCGGCGACGTCGGCGACGGCGACGGGTCGGCCCATCCGCTCCTCGTGCTGCACGTGCCGCGCGACCGCGCTCTTGAGCCCGGAGAAGGAGAAGTCGAAGCGGTGCTTCTCCATGTCGCGGGAACGGGTGAGTCCCCGCGGGAAGCCGATCGCCATGGCGTCACCCGTGCGTGCCTCGCGATCGATGTGCGGGCCGCCGGGATAGGGCAGGCCGAGCAGCCTTGCGACCTTGTCGAAGGCCTCCCCCGCCGCGTCGTCGATGGTCGAGCCGAGCATCGTGACGTCGTCGGTGATGTCGTCGATCAGCAGGATCTCGGTGTGGCCGCCGCTGACGAGCAGCGCGCCCACCCGCTCGTCGAGCCGGCCGTGCTCGAGCTGGTCGACCGCCACGTGAGCGACGAGGTGGTTGACGCCGTAGAGAGGCTTGTCGTGTGCGAGCGCGAGTGCCTTGGCGGCTGCGACGCCGACGAGCAGCGCCCCGGCGAGGCCGGGACCGCAGGTGACCGCGATGGCGTCGACGTCCTGGACCCTCAGACCCGCCTCGGCGTAGGCCTGCTCGAGCGTCGGCACCATCGCCTCGAGGTGAGCGCGACTCGCGACCTCGGGCACCACTCCCCCGAAGCGCGCGTGCTGGTCGACGCTCGACGCGACCGCGTTGGCCAGCAGCTCGGTGCCCCGGACGATGCCCACACCGGTCTCGTCGCACGACGACTCGATGCCGAGGACGAGAGGTTCGCTCACCGGATCAGTGTGACAGGGTGACCCGATGACCAGAGACAACCGGCCAGGTACGGGCGAGAGCTGGGACGAGCGCTCCCTCCTGCTGACGATGCTCCGCTACACACAGGAGACCGCCGTGGAGAAGGTGCAAGGTCTGAGCCAGGAGCTCGCCCGCACCGCTCCCTTGACGACGTCACCGAGGATGTCACCCGCGAACGTGCTCAACCACCTGCGGTGGGTGGAACGGTCGTGGGTCAACGACCGGCTGCTCGGGGGCGAGGACGACGGCCCGTGGACCGACGAGAACCCAGACGCGGAGTTCGACGAGGGCTCGGTGCTGCCGCTCGACCAGGTCATCCGCCTCTACGAGGAGGAGGCGGCGCGCACGCGGGCGGTCTTCGCCGAGCACGACCTCGACGCTCTCATGGCGAGAGCGACGCCTGAACGTCCGATCACGGCGCGGTGGATCCTGCTTCACCTCGTCGAAGAGACGGCCCGGCACAACGGGCACCTCGACATCCTGCGCGAGATGGCCGACGGCTCCGTCGGCGACTGAACCTACTTCTGGTCGCGCTTGGCCGCGCGGGCGGCCTTCTCCTCGTCGTCCAGGCGTCGCGCCTCGTCCGGGGTTGGAGCGAGCCCTCCGTGGCGCGCCGGAGCCCACCACTGGCCTTCGGGCGGGATGGGGTACTCGGCGATGGCCTTGTCGAGGAGCGCGGCCATCTCGGCGCGCAACAGCTCCGTCTCGGCGACCGGATCAGCCCCCGTGACCTCCAGCGGCTCACCGACGTGCAGCGCGATCGTCTTGCCGCGGCCCCTCAGGTTCGACGGATGGTCCTTGGTCTTCAGCAGCTGCGTGCCCCAGGTGACCATCGGGATGAGCGGCACGCCGGCCTCGGCGGCCATGCGCACGGCCCCGGTCTTGAGCTCCTTGATCTCGAACGAGCGGCTGATCGTGGCCTCGGGAAAGATGCCGACGATCTCACCGCTCCGCGCGTACTCGACGGCGTCGCGGTACGACTGCTCGCCCAGCTCACGATCGACGGAGATGTGGTGCAGGGAGCGCATGATCGGCCCGGTGATCCGGTGGTCGAACGCCTCCTTCTTGGCCATGAAGCGCACCAGCCGCTTGCTCGGCTGCGCGGCGAAGCCGTCGAAGACGAAGTCGACGTAACCGATGTGGTTGGCCGCCAGGATGGCGCCGCCTTCGCGGGGGATGTTCTCGGTGCCCGACATCTGGAACTTCATGCCAGCCAGGCGGAACAAGGACTTGGCGGTGACGATGACCGGTGGGTAGGTGATGTCGCGCATCTGGTCAGGGTAGTGCGTGCCTCCTCATCTCTGCTCGATCAGGGAGCGGGGCATCCGCGCCCGATCCGGAAAGGCCGAGGAGGGATGCGCACCGGGGTTGTGGGCAGACCGACGAGAACGCCGCCGGTCGGGATGCGGGGGGCCCGCGAGCCGAGCATGGACGGGGAGGTGCGCACCCGGACAGGTGTTCACTCAGTCGTCGTCGGGCACGACGTGGACAGCGGCCTCCTCGGCACTTGCGGCGGCGCCGTCGATGCCGACGTCGTCGCCCACGAGGTCCTTCTCGACGTCCAGCCCCGTGCCTTCGTCTGGGTCGACCAGACGCCCGGACCGGGCGTCGCCAACCTCGTCGTCGACGGGTGCCTGGGCTTCCTCGTCCGCGTTCGGGTCGGCGTCCGGCAGCTCCTGCTCGAGGCGTTGGTCGAGGGTCTCGCCCTGCTCCGTCTCGGCTGCGGTCGAGCCGAACCCCTCGCCCGGACCCCAGTTCTCGGCCGGCGAGTAGCCCTCGTCGAGGACGTCGTCGACACCTCGGTCGAGGAGCGTGTCATCTCGCTGCAGCTGGTCGAGGTTCTCCGACGGTTCGAATCCGGTGTCGTCGGGCTCGATCGGTGTCTCACTCATGATTCCAGCGTGTCATGTCGACGCGCTTCGACAAGTTGGTTCGAGAACCCCGTGAGGGGTCAACGACCGATACGACGCTCCATGATGACGGCGTCGATGCCACGGGCGTAGTAGTCGCCGCGGCGGGCGATCTCGTCGAAACCGATCACCCTGTACAGCCCGAGCGCGGCCTCGTTCGTCGCGGCGACCTCGAGCATCATCCGCGCTGCACCCTTGGCGGCAGTGCGCAAGAGCAGCGCGCGGAGCAGGTCGGTCCCGACCTTCCTGCGACGGGCCAGCGGTCGCACGGCGATGCGGGTCAGGTCGGCCACGTCGTCGATCACCGCGGCGGACGCATAGCCGACCAGGAGCTGGTCGCGGTCGTCGACGAGCACGATGCGACCCGGTGCGGTCAGCTCGTTCTCGACCGTGGCCGCGCTCCATGCCACGCCATCACCGAAGCTGGTTCGCTCGATCAGCGTGATCGCGCGGACGTCGTCCGGCGCGGCCTTGCGGATCATGCGCGTTTGGGTATGACCAGCGGAGCGGCGTCCGGGCGGCGGAGGTAGAGCGGCACGAGCGGGAGCTCGCCCACCGACCCAGCCGCCACGGCACGGGCCAGCGCGGCTGCGGACGGGTCGATCGGTCCATCCATCACCGCGAGCACGTCGGGGTAGAGCGTGGCTCCCCGGCCCAGCACGGGCATCCCGGCGTGCAGCTCGGCGAGGTCGGCCGGGTGCGAGACGTGCGGGCCGTCCAGCCGTTCGGCCTGTCGAGGGCCAGGTCGGTAATGGGCCCAGTAGACCTCCTTGCGTCGCGCGTCGGTGGCAACCAGGAACTCGTCGTCGACACCCCCGCCCTGAGCCATGTCGGCCGCCAGGATGTCGAGCGTGCAGACGCCGCGCGTCGCGATGCCCAGCGTCGAGCCAAGGGTCAGCGCGGTGACGACTCCGACCCGGAGGCCGGTGAAAGGACCCGGCCCGACGCCGACGGCGACGTCGGTGAGGTCGGCCATGGCTGCACCGGCGTCGGCCAGAGCCGCGCGGATCGCCGGAGCGAGCAGCTCGCCATGGGCCATCGACCCTTCGCCCGACGCCTCGGCGACCACGTCCGACCCGTCGTGCACGGCCACGGTGATGGCTGGGGTCGCCGTGTCGAACGCGAGCAGGAGCATGGGCCTAGGAAAGCACGGTCGAGCGCAACGGGACGCCGACCCAGCGGGGTCCGTTCGGCTTGATCGTGACGACCCGGGGCTCGGCCTCATCGGCGTCAGCCATCTCGCCGTCGTCGATGGCCGTGCCCAGCGGGTCGATGGGCCGTACGCCGCGGACCTCGATCCGCACCGACATCCAGCTGTCGCTGAGCTGTTCGGCGACGCCAGCGCCCCACTCCACGACCGTGACGCTCTTGTCGGCCGATGCGTCGAGGTCGAGGTCGTCGACCTCCTCGGCGCTTCCCAGGCGGTAGGCGTCGACGTGCACGAGATCCGGTCCGTCGACGAGCGACGGATGGCTGCGCGCCAGCACGAACGTCGGCGACGTGATGGGGCCGCGGACGCGCATCGCTTCGCCGAGGCCCTGCGTGAACGTGGTCTTGCCGGAACCGAGGTCACCGGTGAGGACGAGGAGGTCGCCGTGCCGCACCAGCTCGGCCACCTTCGCCGCGAGGTCGCGCATCGCCTCAGGGGTGGGCACCTCGCGCGCCACCCACAACGTCTTGCCGAGCTCGAGGAACGGCTCCACACGTCCCAGCGGGTGGTACCGGCGTCGCGTCCAGAACTGGACCGTGTCGGGCAGCTCCTCGCGCACGCGCAACCAGATGCCGTCCTTGCCGCGCTCCTCGGCAGTGTCCTCGGCGACACCGACCATCGCCGACGCGACGCCACGCGACTGCAGGTCGGGGTCGACGGCGACCCGTCTGAGTCCGAGCGCTCCGGGCCGCGACTCGTCGAAGATCAGCGCGCCCATCGGCTCCCCGCGTCGCTCGACGAGGAGTCCGCCCGCAGCCCCTAGCGCCTCGGCCACCGACTCGACCGTCTCGTCGAGAGCCGTGGTCGGTGGGTCGAGCGTCGGCCGGGCGCCGAACGAGCGATGGATGATGTCGACGATGGCCTCAGCGTGCTCAGGCCCGGCGTCGATGACGTCGAGTGCTGTAGTCACCGTGCGGTCTTCTCCGCGAGGTCGAGGATCAGCTCGGTGACGCGCACGTGCTCCTCGAACATCGCCATGTGGCCGGTGTCGTCGAGGATGACGAGTGATGAGCCGGCGATCCCGTCGGCGATCCGGCGACTGTGACTGAGCGGCGTGACGGAGTCGTGCGTGCCGGCCACGACGACCGTGGTGACGAGCGACAGCGTCTCAAGCGCGTGACGTACGTCGAGCTCCGCGAACATCGGGTGGAAGTCGGTCAGCACTCGCGTGGGGACGCGCAGGATCATCTCGTTGGTCATGTCCGCGTGCCGCTCCTGAGCGTGCGGCCCGACGGCCCAGCGCCGAACGACGGAGTAGCTGTTGAAACCACGGCCCCAGTCGACGGCCGGCGCGACCCTGCGTGCCACCGGCACCAGACGCCGTAGCGCCGCGTTCGCGACGAGGGGCAGTCGGGGACTGGTGCTGATCAGAGCCACGCCGACGACGCGGTCACCAAAAAGCTCGGGATGGTCGGCGGCCAGCTGCAGGATCGTCATGCCACCCATCGAGTGACCGACCAGCACCACGGGTCCGGTCGTGCAGGCGTCGACGACCGCGTGCAGGTCGGCGGCGAGGTTCTCGATCGAGCTGCCCTCCCGATCGGCGATGTCGGACTCACCGTGCGAGCGGTGGTCCATGAACACCATCCGGGCCCGCCCCCGCAGGGCCAGGCGCTGGTAGTGCCACGTGTCGAGCGTGCAGACGATCCCGTGGACGAACACGATCGTGGGAAGGTCATCGGCATCGTCGTCGGGCTCGTCGATCTCGACATTGATGCGGATGCCATCGGCGGAGACGACCTTGCGGGCCGCCGAGTGCACGGATCCGAACGGGACGTCCTCGCCGCGGCGGAGCCGGCGACGCTCGGTCTGGCGGTCATTGAGGACCTTGGCCGCAACACCTGCGGCGACGAAGGCGCAGGCGGTGGCCGCGATCTTGGTGGTCGCGCTCATCGAGCTCCTCGATACGTACGTTCGGTGCGGCCGCCGATCCGCGTGACGACCTCGTAGGTGATCGTATCGGCGGCGTCCGCCCACGCCTGCGCGGTGGGTTCGCCGTCGTCGCCGGGTCCGAACAGGGTGACGACGTCGCCGCGCTCGGCCGGACGGTCGCCCAGGTCGACGACCACCTGGTCCATGCAGATGGTGCCGGCCACCCGGACCCGGTCGCCGGCGAAGGCCGCCTGGACGCGGTTGGAGGCGTTGCGCGGCAGTCCCTCGGCGTAGCCGAGCGGGACGAGACCTAGCGTCGTCTCGCGGTCGACGGTGTAGCGGTGGCCGTACGACACGCTGGCGCCGGCCGGCACGCGCTTCACGCCGGCCAGACGCGCCCGCAGCGTCATCACCGGACGAAGGGGTGTGTCGAACTGCATGCGGCCTGCCGGAGCCAGCCCATAGGACGAGATGCCGACCCGTACGAGGTCGAGATGGGCGCTCGGGCGGGTGAGCGTGGCCGCCGAGTTCGAGAGGTGCCGAAGACCGGGCTCGAGCCCGGCAGCCTCCAGCTCGGCGACGGCGTCGGCGAAGACCTTCTCCTGTGCGGCATTGGCGGGATGGCGAGGCTCGTCGGCGCAGGCGAAGTGCGACCAGGTGCCGGTGTGCTCCAGTCGTCCTGCCGACTGAGCCTGCGCGGCGGCCGAAACGAGCTTGCTCCACTGCTGGCCGAACGCGCCGTTGCGGGACAAGCCCGTGTCGACCTTGAGCTGCACTCGCGGACGTGACGGCGCGACGGCCAGGATCTCCTCGAGCTGCTCGACGGAGGACGCGGTGACCTCGACGTCCGCCTCGATGACGGCGGCGAAGTCGGCCCCCGGCGAGGCGAGCCAGCACAGGACCGGCCCGTTGTCGCCGAGCGACCGCAGCGCCAGCGCCTCGTCGACCGTGGCGACCCCGAGCCAGTCGGCACCGGCCTCGCGGGCCGCACTGGAACACTCGGCCATGCCGTGCCCGTAGGCGTTCGCCTTGACGACTGCCATCAGCGCGGAGCCGGGAGCGCACGCGGCGAGCGCCTCGAGGTTGGAGCGGTACGCATCGAGGTCGATGACGGCCTCGGCCTGCGGGTCCCTCATCCGGGGTCACCCCAGTCGCGGACGCCGTCGAGGCTGCCATCGAGAAAGGCCGACACGGTGGCCGGAAGAGCGGCAGCGACCGCGGAGGCCGTGACCGGACCGCCGCGGTTCGCGCGGACGCACGCAGCGCCGTGCAGGAAGGCCGCGAGCGAACCAGCGTCGTGTGGATGAAGTCCGGACGCCATCAACGACCCGGCGAATCCGGCGAGGACGTCACCCGCGCCGGCGGTGCCGAGCCACGACGACCCGCTGAGGTTGACGCGGGTGGCGCGACTCTGGGTCGCCACGAGCGTCCGTTGGCCCTTGAGCAGCACCGTCGCGCCCCAGCGGTACGAGGCGCGGACGACGTGGCCGAGCGGGTCTGACTCGACGTCGGCGCGCTCGACCCCGAGCATGGCCGCCAGCTCGCCGGCGTGCGGCGTCAGCAGGGCCGGTACGAGCATGGTCACCGGCAGGTGCTCTAGCGCGCTCGCGTCGACGACGACGGGCACCTCGTCCTGGAGCGCGATCGTGAGCTGCTCGGCAGCGTCCTCGCCGCCGCCCGATCCGACCACCCACGTCTGAACCCGGCCGGCGCCGGCCACCACCTCGGGCGCTCGGTCGACGACGCGCGCACACAAAGCCTCGGTCCCGGCGAATCGCACCATGCCGGCGGTGCCCGCCTGTGCACCGGCCACGCACAGGTGTGCCGCGCCCGCGTACTGGTCGGAGCCCGCGGCGACCCCCACCACGCCACGCGCGTACTTGTGACTGACCGGGCTGTCGAGCCAGGTCAAGGCGGGGCCGAGCAGGTGACGGTCGGTGGGCTCGATGACCTCCAGCGTCGGCTCGGGCAGGTGCGGGCCGAGGCCGATGTCGACGAGGTGGGCGAGATCCGCACCGGCGGTGCTCGCGGCCGGGCCGGCGAGCAGTGCGTTCTTGTAGGTGCCGAACGTGACCGTGGCGTCGGCTCGGACGCATGCGCCCGGCACCGTGCCCGCGTCGACGTCGACGCCGCTCGGCACATCGACCGCGACGGTGTGCGGACGCCGCTCAGCGATCCAGGTGGCCCACTCGTCCGCGCGCCCGGTGAGACCAGGACGGGCTCCGATGCCCAGGACTGCATCGAGGCACCAGCGTTGCTCAGTGGGCGCCTCCACGAGCTGGGCCCCCGCCGCGCGTGCTGCCGCCAGACCCTCCGCGTGCGCCTTCTGGTCGTCGAGCAGGCACAGGTCGACGCGAACACCGCGATCGAGCAGGTGGGTGGCGGCGAACAGCGCATCGCCACCGTTGTTGCCCGGGCCGATGAGCGCGACGACTAGATCACCCGCCGGGATCATGTCGAGCGCGTCGGCCAGGCCGCGAGCGGCGCGCTGCATGAGCTCGCCCTCGGACACTGTCGCCAGCTCAGCCATGAGCGCCTCCTCGGCCGCCCGGATGTCGGCAACGCCGTGTGCTCTCAACATCGGCGCGCCCTCAGCACTCGGCCACCACGAATGCCGTCGCGACGGAGGTGTCATGGGAGATCGACAAGTGCGTCGCCGTGATCCCGATCTCCTTGGCTCGAGCCGCGGCGGCGCCACGCAGCGCGAAGGACGGCGCTCCGGCCTTGTCGGTGACGACCTCGATGTCCTGCCACGACATGCCGGCCGGGGCCTTGAGCGCCTTGACGAACGCCTCCTTGGCGGCGAACCGTCCGGCCATCGACTCCATCGACAGCGCCGCCTCCGCGTCCGTGAACAGTCGCGACCGCAGCTCCGGAGTGCGCTCCAAGGTGGCCCCGAAGCGGGAGAGATCGACCACGTCGACACCGACGCCCCAGATGGTCATCGACTACTCGACGGTGACGGACTTGGCGAGGTTGCGGGGCTGGTCGACGTCGTGGCCGAGCTGGTCGGCCAGCTCGCACGCGAAGACCTGCAACGGCACCGTGGCGACCAGCGGCTGCAGCAGCGTCGACACCTTGGGCAGCCGGATCAGGTGGTCGGCGTACGGGACGACGTCCTCGTCGCCGTCCTCGGCGAGCACGATCGTGCGTGCGCCGCGGGCGCGGATTTCCTGGATCGCGCTGCTCACCTTGTCGTGCAGCTGGTCGCGGTCCTTCGGCGGCACGACGACGAAGACCGGGGTGCCGTCCTCGATGACGGCGATGGGTCCGTGCTTGAGCTCGCCGGCCGCGAATCCCTCGGCGTGGATGTAGGCGAGCTCCTTCAGCTTGAGGGCTCCCTCGAGAGCCACCGGGTACCCGACGTGCCGTCCGAGGAAGAAGATCGAGCGCGAGCTCACGAGGTCACGGGCGAGCTTGCGGACCTGGTCGGCCTCGTCGAGCACGCGCTGGATGCCGGCCGGTACCGTGGCGAGCTCCTCGACGATCCTTCCGATCTCGTCGCCGTACTTGGTGCCCTTCACCTGGGCGAGGTACAGGCCCAGCAGGTAGCAGGCCACCACCTGGGAGAGGAAGCCCTTGGTCGACGCAACGGCGATCTCGGGACCGGCGTGCGTGTAGATGACGGCGTCGGACTCGCGCGGGATGGTGGAGCCGTTGGTGTTGCAGATCGACAGCACCCGCGCCCGCTGCTGGCGCGCGTACCGGATGGCCATCAGCGTGTCCATCGTCTCGCCCGACTGGCTGATGGCCACGACGAGCGTCGATCGGTCGATGATCGGGTCGCGGTAGCGGAACTCCGAAGCCAGCTCGACCTCGCACGGGATGCGGGTCCAGTGCTCGATGGCGTACTTGGCGACCAGACCGGCGTACGCCGCAGTTCCACATGCGACGACGATGACCTTGTCGACGTCGCGGAGCTCGTCGTCGGACAGCCGCATCTCGTCGAGCTGCAGGTTGCCGTCGGGCGTGTGCCGGCCGAGCAGGGTGTCGGCTACGGCGTGCGGCTGCTCGGCGATCTCCTTGAGCATGAACCAGTCGTAGCCGCCCTTCTCGGCCGCGGAGACGTCCCAGTCGACGTGGTACTCGCTGGTCTCCGCCGGGTTGCCGTCGAAACCGGTGATGGTGACGGAGTCGCGCGTGATGGTGGCCACTTGGTCCTGACCGAGCTCGATCGCGTCGCGGGTGTACTCGATGAACGCGGCGACGTCGGAACCGAGGAAGTTCTCGCCCTCCCCTCGCCCCACCACCAGCGGGGAGTTTCGTCGTGCGCCCACGACGACATCGGGCTGGCGGGCGTCGGCGATGACGAGGGTGAACGCACCCTCGAGCCGCCGGCACACGGCGCGGACGGCGCCTGCAAGGTCCGGAGTGTGCTCGAGCTCGTCGTGGAGGAGGTGGGCGACGATCTCGGTGTCGGTCTCGGAGACGAGCTCGTGCCCGCTGGCCTCGAGCTCGGCCCGCAGCTCGGCGAAGTTCTCGATGATGCCGTTGTGCACGACGGCGAGGCGGCCGTCGGCGTCGAGGTGCGGATGTGCGTTGACGTCATTGGGGGCGCCGTGGGTGGCCCAGCGGGTGTGCCCGATGCCGGTGTGGGCCTCCGGCAGCGGCCGCTCCGCCAGCTCGGCGTCGAGGTTGGCGAGCTTGCCGGCCTTCTTCGCCAGGGCGATGCGATCACCGTCCACGAGGGCCACGCCGGCGGAGTCGTAACCGCGGTACTCGAGGCGCCGCAGGCCACCCATCACGACATCCAGGGCCGAACGATGGCCTACGTAACCGACGATTCCGCACATGGAGTCAGGGTACAAGCGAGTGAGGCGAGAGCAGTGAGCGCTGCGAAGCAGTGGTGACGGTCCAGCACACGCTGTGGCGAACTACGTTCACTGCCGAGCCGATTGAGCTTGCTCCGAGCGTGCGAGGGTCGCGAGCGTGCGAGGGTCGCGAGCGTGCGAGGGCCCCGAGTGAGGCGCCACCTCCATGGAACCGGCAGGATGGGCAGATGGCCAACGGTCGCGAGCGGTCCCCCTACGTGGAGCTCGAGCGCTCCGCGTGGGCCGATCTCGCCGACGACGTCCCGCAGCCGCTGACGCCCGCGGACGTCGAGAGCCTGCGAGGTCTCGGCGACGAGCTGGACGTGGACGAGGTCCGCGAGGTCTACCTCCCGCTCACCGTGCTCATCAGCATGCGCATCCGCAACGCCGCCGAGCTCTGGCGAGCGACCGAGAAGTTCCTGCACGAGCCCCAGCCCGAGCGCACGCCCTTCGTCATCGGCATCGCCGGGTCGGTGGCGGTCGGCAAGTCCACCACCGCACGGCTGCTGCGCGAGCTGTTGGCCAAGTCACCGGAGCACCCGCGGGTGCAGCTCGTCACCACCGACGGCTTCCTGTGGCCGAACAAGGAGCTCGAGCGTCGGGGCATCCTCGACCGCAAGGGCTTCCCGGAGTCGTACGACCGCAAGTCGTTGCTGCGCTTCGTCATCGACGTGAAGTCCGGGGTCGAACGGGTCGAGGCCCCGGTCTACTCCCACCTCACGTACGACCGCACCGACGAGGTGGTCACGGTCGACAATCCCGACATCGTCATCGTCGAGGGGCTCAACGTGCTCGCACCGGCCAAGGAGCGCGGCGACGGCTCACCCGGGATGTCCGTCAACGACTACTTCGACTTCTCCATCTACGTCGACGCCCGGAGCCGCGACATTCGCCGCTGGTACATCGAGCGGTTCCTCAAGCTGCGCCAGACCGCGTTCGCCGACCCGGCCTCGTACTTCCACCGCTACAGCTCCCTCACCGACGACGAAGCCGCCGGCAAGGCCGCTGAGCTCTGGGACACCATCAACTGGCCGAACCTGCGCGAGAACATCCAGACCACCCGCGGCCGGGCGACGCTCGTGCTGCGCAAGGACACCGACCACTCGGTCAAGTGGATCCGTTTCCGTAAGGCGTGAACGTCAGCTTGCCGACGTCGCCACCGTGATCCGCGGGGAGTACGACGACCGGGACGTGCCACCCAGCTCGGTGGACGCGATGTCGAGCGTGTAGCTCTTGCCCGGCCTCAGCCCGGTGATCTTCACGCTCTGGGTGCCGCCTCCAGTGACGTCGACATAGGTACGCGCACCCGAGCCGATGCCGTAGCCGACGCGATACCCCTCCGCGCCCGCAGCGCTGGTCCAGGTCAGCGTGATCGTCGTCGCGGTACGTGACTTCTTGACGAAGTTCGCCGGTGCCCTGAGGTTGGACGTGCTCGCGGTGAAGGTCGACGAGTAGGGCGATCGGGTGCCGTTCGACGCGATGGCCGCGACCTTGAAGTCGTAGGACTTGCCTCGCGATAGTCCGGTGATGTTCGCCGACGAGACGTCCCCGACCGTCAGGTACTTGTAGGTCGTGGTTCCGTCCAGTGCGTATCGGATCTTGTACTGCGCCGAACCCGACTTCTTGGTCCACGCGAGCTTCATGCTCGTGGCGGTCCGCGACGTCCAGTGGACGTTGCTCGGTCGGTCGGTCAGCGCGGTCGGCGTCACGTCCGGGCCCGCGGTCGGCGTACCGGTGCCGGAGGCGTTCACCGCGGCCACCGAGACCGAGTACGTCTTCTGGCTACTGAGTCCGGTAAGTGTCGTCTCCGTGGCCGGAGCATCGACGACCTTGGTCGTCTCGTTCGCACCTTCCTTGGCGACGACCTTGTACGAGGTCGCGCCGCTGACCGCGTCCCAGGTCACGTTGATGCTCTCCGGCCCCGCCGTGGCTCCGACGGTCGCCGGCGCGCCCGGGTAGTCGGCGTACGAGCTGGTCGTGAACTCGTCGATGTACGACTTGCGCAGACCCTTGCTCTCGGCCGCGCCGACGGTCGCGTCACCGTAGTACGTGGTGTCACCGGAGTCGGCGATCAAGGTCACCGATCCACCGGCTGTGAGCGGCTGCGGCACCGAGACGATCGACTCCCACGCACCGGTCCGGTTCGCGTCCGGCGCGGGCAGGTTCATGACGTCGACCGCCTGGTGGTCCGGACTGCCGTCCCAGGCGAACAGCTTCCATTCCGGGCTGGAGGCGCCGGCGTGGGCCGAGATCAGGTACTCGTCGTCGGCGTTCTTCCGGATGTCACGGACCGTGCGACCGCCGAGGTCCAGGAAGACGGGATCGCCGAACGTCGGCGTCTCGGCCAGCGTCGGGTCGAGGTTGGTGACCGGAACGAGGATCGCCTTGCCGTTCTTGACCGGGGCGCGCATCCCGAGGTAGCCCGTCGTCGTGGTGCCGGGCGCAAGCTCGAAGCCCTCGATGTTGAACCCGTCGGGCTCGTTGGCGAGCTTGCCGTCCGCCTGGCCCGCGGCGAAGCCGAGCGCGTCGCCATTGGAGACGTCCCAGGCCTTGATCGCGTCGCGAAGGCCGGTCCGCTTAGCAAGGAACGTCAGTGTTGTGTCGGCTCCAGAGCCCCCGATCATGGCCGTGAACATCACATCGCGCGCCGGCTTGAGACTGCCGTCCTTGCTGCTGTTTCCGTGTGAGCCCAGGACATACAGGGTGTCGTTGGCCCGCGCCATCGACTCGAGATCGGCGTTGGTCGCGCCGATGTCGCCTTCGAAGTCGAACTCCTTCACCGGACGGTTCGACTCCGCCTTCTTGTAGAGCCGGATCTTGTTGTCCTCCGAGCTCACCGCTATCGCGTGGCCGTCGCCGACGTCGACGGCGCTGGAGAGGTCGGACGATTCGTAGAGGTATCGACCGCTCGCCGACTCCGGCGCGGCGGAGGCGGCGTAGGACACCTGCGCCGTCCCAGTGCCGTCGTGGTCGTCGGTCACGGTGAACGTGATGTTGGCACGACCGACGCCCGCCGGCTCGAACGTCACCGCCCGGTCGGCGCCGGAACCGGTGACCTGGATGCCGGAGTCCGAAATGACGGCGGCGTTCGACGAGCGGGCTTCGACCATCAGGTCGGCTGCATCGGTGTCGCTGTCCGCGAGCGTCAACGTGGTACCGGGGTTGTGCGCGTCGCCGAGAGTGTTGCCGACCTTGGCGTTGGCGACGGAAGCCGTCGGTGCGTCGGTGGAGATCGTCCCGGGATCCCAGCTGGTCGGAGCGAGAGCCAAGCCGCGGAAGGCGTGACCTGCAGCCGCGGTTCCGATCGTGGTATCCGATCCGAAGCTGGCGGCGCCTGCACCGCCGGTGTCGTCGAACTTCACGACGCTGTTGGCAGAGCCGCTCCCCTTGCTGGCGAACAGCTGGACGGTGCCGCCGCTGACCCGGCCGGTGAGGAACGGGTAGTCGCCGGTCTTCGTGCCGTTCTGCGTCCACGTGGTGCCGTCGGACGTCGTGTACTTGCGGATTTCGTCGTTGTCCCCGTCGTCGTCCGTGTCGAAGGACACGTACGCCGCATCGATGCCGGCCGCAGCCGCGCCGGCGTCCAGCATGACCACCGCGGTCGGTACGGGAAGTTCCTTGCCTGTGGCGGCGTCGAGGGTCGAAATGACAGCGCCCAGACGCGTGATGGGGGACTTCGCGGTCGGCAGACCCGGGCCCGATCCGACCTTGCCCAAGCCTGCCAAGGGGTTCTTCTCCGAGACCGCGTAGAGACCGCCGTCGGCGATCTGGATGCTTCGCGTGTTCCTCTGGTCGCCCGTGGGCCCACCGGTCACAGTTCCGCCGATCGCCGTCTTCGCGCCACCGCCGAGCGGGACGGTGAAGACACCGGTGTCTGTGCTCCCGCCGTTGCCGTTGACATAGAACGTCGAGCCCGTGTCCGTGGCTACGCCGCGTGGGTGGGCCGTGTTCAGCGAGGTACCGAGGAGCGTTGACGTGTCGACCGAACCGGTATTGCCGATGCGGGCGACCATCCGCTGGACTCCCGGTCCGTCGAGGGAGTCCGCAGTCTTCGTGTCCTTGGGCTTCACAGGCGCGGGCGGCGTGCCCTTGACCTGTCCCGTGGCCCCTGGAATGTGGTGGTACCCACCGATGGCGAGGAAGTTGCCGTCGGCGCTGCGTGACAACGCACCGTTGCCGTTGGAGTCGCCACCGAGGGCGAACGCGTTGACTCCTTCGGCGTCAGCCGACGGAAGGTCGACGGGCTTGGCGAACGACTTGGTGCCGTCGACGTTGAGCGTCTTCAGGGAGCTGGCCGAGAAGTCCGACGTCGTGGCGTCGTTGACGTCGACGACCACGAGCTGGTCGGCTCCGGCCGCGACGGCGGCCTGCGGTGTGCCTGCGACGGCAGCCATGGTGCCGCCGACCAGGGCGAGGGTGAGGAAGGTGTGGCGCACAGCGGCGACCGTCCCGAGATGACGTGCCATGAGGAGGAGTTCCTTTTCGTGAAAGGGTCGTCGGCCGCGAGTCGTCCAGACAAACCTCCATGAGAGTAGGGGAAATGGCATGCCGTGTCGGGGTTTTCGGAACTTTCGTGACCCAGTTCACCGACTGTTAACACTGGCCGCGCTCAGAGCTCCTTGACGTACTCCGCGCACCAGGCCGTCTGGACGAACCCGAGCGCGGCGTTGACGCGGATCATCGGCTCGTTTCCGGCGGCGTTGTAGGTGATGATGCGGCGGCGCCCCTGGAGCAGGTCGGCGGCCTTCTGCATGGTGGTCACCTTGAGGGCGAGCCCGAGTCCGTGGCCTCGATGGGTCGGCAGCACCAGGGTGTCCCACTGGAAGACGCTCTCCCTGCCTGCGGAGAAGACCAGCTGGGTGTGCCCGACGACCTCCCCGTCGTCGCTGACCGCGATGCTCACCTGCGGTGTGCGCCCTTGCTCGACCCACATCTGCTCCTCCTCGCGGGTTCGGGCGACGTCCCAGAACTCGTTCTCCAGCTCGACGTCTCCCCTGGGCGCCTCCTCCATGAGCAACCGCCGGAGCTCGGTGTAGCCCTGCACCCACTCGTCCGGGCAGACGTCGCGCCAGGAATGGATCGTGTAGCCCTCCGCGACGCGCAGCGGCGGAAGCTCGGCCGGCAGGGCGAGCTCCCGGATGGCGTCCATGATGTCGAGCCGGAACCCGCACGCCTCGGCGAAGGCCTGGGGCACCGGGTCGACGGCTACCAGCTCCCAGACGACCTCGGTGTAAAGCGCCTGCCGGCCGGCGTCGCGGGCGATCTCCTCGATGGCCTCGATGACTGCGCCGGCGTGGCCGCGGCGGCGGTGCTCAGGAACGGTGAATGCGTCGACGTACACGAAGTCGGTGTTGTCGCGCAGCGGCAGCTCGACCGTCCCGCCGGCGACCGGCGTGCCGTCGTCGTCGCGGGCGAGCAGCGCGATCTTGTCGACGTAACCGTCCGGCCGCAGCCCGACCCGTTTCTCGATGGCCGAGTACGGATGGTCGATGTCGCGCTCGTGCGACCGCTCGTACACGTCGTAGAAGGTCCCGAACGTTTCTTCGTCGCCGATGTCGACTCGCTCGATCGTGGTCACGTCATGATGCTAGGACGACCTCTCACTTATCCATGACCTGTGCCAGAGCGCGCTGACTGAGTCAGACTGAGGGCGACAAGGTCCCATCGCTCCAAGGAGGAGCGGCCATCGCCATCATGAGCAGACGAACCAAGGACAGCGGCCCACCGAGGCACGAGGCAACAGAGCGTGCCGACGCGCCGCCGGCCGTTCCCGAGGATCCCGAGATTCCCGAGCTGGATCCCGGGTACTCGGACACCTGGCTCTTCGTCGTGGCCGGTCTCCTCGGCATCGTGACGGTCCTCCTCGTCGGAGCCGCCTTCGTCGTCACCAGATCCACCGGCACGGAGTCGCCGGCCCCCGAGACAGCGGCCGAGAAGACGGCGGCTCCTGAGACGACGGCCCCTGAGGCCGCGGCCCAACCAGCGGCGCCCAAGCCGAAGACGGCTGGTCCGCTCGCCAACCTCGAGTGCGACGACACCTTCATCGTGGAGATCGCGCGGAGCGATCCACCTTTCGGGAAGAGCACGGTCCAGGACGCCGTCAGGCGAACCGATGGTGCCAAGTACCTCAAAGCGGATGCGTCGTGCTCAACGTATGCGGCGGCCGGCAAGAGCCTCGTCGCCTACGTCGGGCCGTTCGACACGTTGGCGGAGGCGTGCAAGGCGCGGCGCGAGACCCAGACCGTCACCTCGGCCCCGCACCGGATGAACGCCGACCAGATCGGTCGGAGCTACTGCCACTGCGAGATAGACCCACCCACGCTGCAGTTGAGTGACGGCACCGACGGCGACGTCACCACCCTGATGGCCGTCGCCGAGGTTCAGCAGATGCTCAAGGTCCTCGGCTACTTCGAGCCCCCGGTCGAGGGCCTCCCGTATGGCCCCAGGACCTCCACCGGCGTGCGTGAGTTCCAGCTCAGGGTGGGCCTGCCGACCAACGGCAACGTCAACCGGGCGACGTGGAAAGCCTTCGGTGAGGTCAAGTTCAAGGGTGGCCGGACGTTCTGCCAGGACGCCGGTGGCCCGGCGTAGCTGTGCTCTCGATCGCGTCAGCCGTCGAGTAGGGAGAGGATCGGGACGACCGACGGCGGAGGTTCTTCCGGGGGCTCGGCTGGTTGCCGTCGTAGCCGCACGATGACGCCGGCGAGGCGAGCCGCCTCCTCCACCCTCGCGATGCCCTCGTCGAGCGAGCGATTGCGGTCGCTCATCACCGAGATGAGCACCGGCGAACCGTCGACGATCACTCGGCCCGAGCTGTTGACAATCCAGCCCGTCGAGGCAGGGAACCAGCCGACCTTGACCCGCACACGGGTTCGCTTGTCGGCCAGCACCGATATCCCGAATCGCTGCTCGGGCACGACGCGAGACATCGCGCGTTGCATCAGCGAGAACTTTGCAGCATCAGGGTCCAAGACGTCATCCAGCAGCCGGACGACGTCGTGGGGCGTCGTCGTGGAGCGACCCCACCGGAACTGCTCGCCGATCCGGATCCCCGGCCGGCCGAACGCCCGCTCCAGTCCCTGCTCGATCCCGGATCGGCCCCCCAGGTCGGTATAGGTACGGGTCGCTGGGTCGTTCTCGCTGCTGATGAGCATCCCCTCGACATTTCGGCGCTGCATGGCGGTGAGCCCTGCCCCAGTCTTTTCCGCACGCCACAGCATCAACGCGACCAGATGGATCTTGACGAGGCTCGCCGTCCGGAACCGACCGGTGCCGTGGTCGAACGAGCCACCGGATTCCTGGTCGCGGACGCTGACGGCAAGTCGAGCGGGGCCGGTGAGCTCATCGAGCTCGTGGACCACCTGGCGCTCGGTTTCGCGCCTGACGACGGTGGCAAGGCTCGTCGTCCGTTCGACGACCGCGCTCGGGTGTTCGTCGATGCGCGGCGGTGTCTCATCTCTGCCGACCGCGGAGGACGGCGCCGGCGTGTCGATGACCGGCTCCGGCGCGGCGGTGGCCAGAGGTGCGGTCAACGTCAGCAGGGCCAGACCCGCGATCGTGGCCCCCCGCGATCGACGTTTCGACATGGGGCGATACCCGCCTCAGAGCGCGAGCGTGGCGCGAACGACGCCGGCGAGGTGCTCGGCGACCTCGGTGGCCAGCTCAGCGGTCGGCGCTTCAACCATGACGCGCACCAGCGGTTCGGTACCCGACTGACGGAGCAGCACGCGACCCGTACCGCCGAGGCGGGCGGCGGCGGCGGCGACTTCGCTCTGCAGGACCGGGTCGGTGTCGGCGCGCGCCTTGTCGACATCGGGGACGTTGAGCAGCACCTGCGGCAGGCGCGTCATGACCGCTGCGAGATCGGCGAGCGTGCGTCCGGTGGCGGCCATGCGAGCGGCGAGGTGGGCAGCGGTCAGCACGCCGTCGCCGGTGGTGGCGAAGTCGCTCATGATGACGTGCCCTGACTGCTCACCGCCCAGAGTGAACGCGCCGGCGCGCATCGCCTCCAGCACGTAGCGATCGCCCACGGCCGTCTGCAGCACGGTGACGCCGGCCCGCTGCATCGCCTGGACGAAGCCGAGGTTGCTCATGACAGTGGCGACGACGGTGTGCTCGTGCAGCCGCCCCGCGTCGCGTGCGGCCAGCGCGAGGATGGCGAGGATGTGGTCGCCGTCGACGTCGTTGCCCTCGGCATCGACGGCCAGGCACCGGTCGGCGTCGCCGTCGAAGGCGAAACCGGCATCGGCACCGTGCTCGATGACCGCCTTCTGCAGGTCGCCGAGGTGGGTGGACCCACAGCCGGCGTTGATGTTGTGACCGTCGGGTTCCGCGTGGATGGCGAACACCGAGGCTCCCAACCGCTCGAAGACCTCGGGACCCACCTTGTACGCCGCGCCGTTCGCGCAGTCGAGCACGATCCTGAGGCCGGCGAGCCGTTCAGCAACCTCACCCGAGGCGACCGGCACGGAGTCGACCAGGTGCTTGACGTAGGTGGTGACCCCGGCGCGACTGTCGCCGATGCGGCCGACGTCGGCACCGGTGGGCCGGGCCCACGGCTCCTCGAGCCGGCTCTCGATCAGCATCTCGATGTCGTCGTCGAGCTTGTGGCCGCCGCGGGACAGGAACTTGATGCCGTTGTCGGGCATGGGGTTGTGGCTTGCCGAGATCATCACGCCCATGTCGGCGGCGAGCTCGGCGGTGAGGAAGGCCGCGCCGGGAGTGGGCACCACACCGAGACGGTGGACGTCGACCCCGGCGGAGGCCAGCCCGGCCACGACGGCCGCCTCGAGGAACTCCCCGGACGCGCGGGGGTCGCGGGCGACGACGGCGGTGGGACGCTGGTCGGCGAACGCCCCGGCCTCACCGAGCACGTGGGCCGCGGCCACCGAGAGGTCGAGCGCAAGCTCGGCCGTCAGATCGCGGTTGGCGAGTCCACGGACCCCGTCGGTGCCGAAGATGCGGCCCATGGTCAGGCGGCCGTGATCAGCGCTTGCTGTACTGGGGAGCCTTACGGGCCTTCTTGAGACCGGCCTTCTTGCGCTCCTTGATGCGCGAGTCGCGGGTCAGCAACCCGGCCTTCTTGAGCAGCGGGCGGTTGACCTCCTCGTCGATCGCATTGAGTGCACGGGCCACGCCGAGGCGCAGCGCACCGGCCTGGCCGGTCATGCCACCACCGGTGACGCGGGCGACGACGTCGAAGCGGCCGTCGAGACCGGTCTCGGCGAACGCCTCCTTGGCGATCTGCTGGTGCAGCTTGTTCGGCAGGTACTCCTCGAGCGGCTTGCCGTTGACGGTCCACGCGCCGGTGCCCGGCACGATGCGGACGCGCGCGATGGCCTCCTTGCGGCGGCCGGTGGCTGCGCCCGGAGCGATCGTCGCCGGAGTGGCGTTCGGGTCGGCCCCCGGGCTCGTCTCGGAGGTGTAGGCCACGCCCTCGGCGTTGGTCTCGACCTCGGTGTCGGTCTCGGGGGTCTCGGTGTCTGCCACGGTGGTCTCTTCTGTCGTCACTGGGAGATCTGCTTGATCTCGAATGGCTGGGGCTTCTGGGCGGCGTGCGGGTGCTCGGGGCCGGTGTAGACCTTCAGCTTCTTGATGAGCTCGCGGCCCAGGCGGTTCTTGGGGAGCATGCCCCGCACCGACTTCTCGATGGCCTTGCGGGCGTCCTTCTCGAGGAGGTCTCCGTAGGCGATGGTCTTGAGTCCGCCCGGGAACCCGCTGTGACGGTGCGCCAGCTTGTCGGTGCGCTTCTGGCCCGACAGCGCCACCTTGTCGGCGTTGACGATGATGACGAAGTCGCCGCCGTCGACGTGTGGAGCGTAGGTCGGCTTGTGCTTGCCGCGCAGCAGCGTGGCAGCCTGGACGGCCAGACGGCCGAGAACGACGTCTTCGGCGTCGATGACGTGCCACTGACGGGTGATGTCAGCAGGCTTCGGGCTGTACGTGCGCACGGCGTGACCTTCTCGTGGTGGTCTGTGGATTTCATTCGGTCGTTGGTGGTGCGGTCGTGAGCGTGAATCCGCTGGACACGACGACGTACAAGGTTAACCGGCCAGCCGCCCCGGGGTCAAAACGGCGTCCGGGGGCCAAACTTCGTCGAGCCCCCTGTGCAGGACGCGCGACGCCGCACTAGTTTGGAACAGGCCCTCACACCCCAGCGGGCCCGGCATTCAGAGGACCCGGCACAGGAGATCCATCGTGACCGAAAACCCCACGCTCACCGTGCGGGACAACCGCACCGGCGAGGAGTACGACCTCCCGATCACCGACGGCACGATCAGCGCGACCGATCTCGGCAAGGTCGGCAAGACCGAAGACGCGGCGGGCATCGCCATGTACGACCCGGGCTTCACGAACACCGCATCGTGCCGCAGCTCGGTCACGTTCATCGACGGCGAGGAGGGCATCCTCGAGTACCGCGGCTACCCGATCGAGCAGCTGGCGGAGTCGTCGACGTACCTCGAGGTGGCCTACCTGCTCATCCACGGCGAGCTCCCGACCAAGGACCAGCACGACCAGTGGGTGCACGAGATCACGTTCCACACGTTCGTCCACGAGAATCTCAAGAGCCTCATGCAGGGCTTCCGCTACGACGCGCATCCGATGGGCATGCTGCTGTCGAGCGTCAGTGCCCTCTCGACCTTCTATCCCGAGGCCCGCGCCATCAGCGACCCGGACATCCGCCACGAGCAGATCGTGCGCATGATCGCCAAGATGCCCACCCTCGGCGCCTGGTCGTTCCGGCACGCCCAGGGAAAGCCGTACGTCTACCCGGACAACAACCTGACGTACACCGAGAACTTCCTCTCGATGCTGTTCAAGATGAGCGAGCACAACTACGAGCCCGATCCGCGTCTCGCGCAGGCCCTCGAGGTGCTCTTCATCCTGCACGCCGACCACGAGCAGAACTGCTCCACCAACGCGGTGCGCTCCATCGGCTCCAGCCAGGTCGACCCGTACTCGGCCGTCTCCGGCGGCATCGCGGCGCTGTACGGCCCGCTGCACGGCGGCGCCAACGAGGCCGTGCTGCGCATGCTCAAGCGCATCGGCAGCAAGGACAAGGTCCCCGAATTCATCGAGGGCGTCAAGAACGGCGACGAGCGGCTGATGGGCTTCGGTCACCGGGTCTACAAGAACTACGACCCGCGCGCCAAGATCATCAAGAAGGCCGCCGACGACGTGTTCGAGGTGACGGGGATCAACCCGCTGCTGAAGATCGCCGTCGAGCTGGAGAAGATCGCGCTGGAGGACGAGTACTTCGTCTCCCGCAAGCTCTACCCGAACGTGGACTTCTACTCCGGCCTGATCTACGAGGCCCTGCAGTTCCCGCCGGAGATGTTCACCGTCCTGTTCGCCATCCCGCGGACGTCGGGCTGGCTGGCGCAGTGGGCGGAGATGCTCGGCGACGGCGACCAGAAGATCGCCCGGCCGAAGCAGATCTACACCGGCGCCCGTGGCGTCGACTACGTCCCCATGGGTGACCGCTAGCCCTTGGAAATTGGCACGGCCCCGATTCGGCGTTCATCGCTCGAACCGGGGC
>NZ_JBOHDT010000089.1:0-20519 GCF_050700635.1 Aeromicrobium sp. | reverse complement strand
GCCACGATGTCGGCGCTCCTGCCCGCCTTGACGGCCTGGTGGGCCTGGGCGATCGCGGCGTGCAGCACGGCACCGGTCGAGATCCCGGCGAAGATGCCCTCCAGATCGAGCAGCTCACGCACCCGCCGCACCGCGTCGCGCGGGCCGACGGAGAAGCGGGAGTCGATCAGCGAGTCGTCGAAGAGCTCGGGGACGAATCCCTCGTCGAGGTTGCGCAGCCCGTAGACGAGCTCGCCGTAGCGGGGCTCGGCGGCCACGATGCGCACGTCTGGCTGGTGCTCGCGGAAGTACCGGCTGACACCCATCAACGTGCCTGTGGTGCCCAGACCCGCGACGAAATGCGTGATGGTCGGCAGGTCGGCGTGGATCTCTGGGGCCGTGCCCGCGTAGTGGGAGTCGGCATTGGCCGGGTTGCCGTACTGGTAGAGCATCACCCAGTCGGGATGCTCTGCCGCCATCTCCTTGGCTACCCGCACGGCCTCGTTGGAGCCGCCGGCCGCAGGCGACGGCACGATCTCCGCGCCCCACATCCGGAGCAGCTGCCGCCGTTCTTCGGAGGTGTTCTCGGGCATCACACAGACCAGCCGGTATCCGCGCATCGAGGCGACCATCGCCATCGAGATGCCGGTGTTGCCGCTGGTGGGCTCCAGGATCGTGGCGCCGGGCGACAGGAGCCCCTCCTCCTCGGCGCGCTCGATCATGCGCAGCGCCGGCCGGTCCTTGACCGAACCGGTGGGGTTGTGGTCCTCGAGCTTGGCCCACAGCCGTACGTTCTCCGACGGCGACAGCGTCGGGAGGCCGACGAGCGGCGTGTTTCCGACCGAGTCGACCAGAGACTCGTAGCGGGTCATCCGCCTGCCACAGCGGGAAGGATGACGACGGTGTCGCCGTCGGCGATCGCCGTGTCGAGACCACCGGTGTAGCGGATGTCCTCGTCGTTGACGTAGACGTTGACGAACCGCCGGATGCCGCCCTCCTCGATGAGCCGCTCCTTGATGCCAGCGTGGTTCGCCTCGAGATCCTCGATGAGCTCGGCAACGGTGGCGCCCTTGCCGTCGACGGCACGCTCGCCGTCGGTGAACGTGCGCAGGATGGTCGGGATGCGGACCTCGATGGCCATCAGTTGGCTCTCTTCTCTGACTGAGTCGTAGGAGTCTGGGGTGCGTCGTCGTCGTAACGCTCGACGACCCTCACTTCTTCCTCGCTGACATCGCCGTCGACGATGCGAAAGGAACGGAAGTCGACCGGGCCGCTCACATCTGCGCCGTCGCGGGTGGAGACCAACACGTAGTGGGCGCCGGGCTCCTGGGCGAGCGAGATGTCGGTGCGCGACGGATACGCCTCGGTGGCCGTGTGCGAGTGATAGATGACCACCGGCTCCTCGTCGTTGTCGTCCATGTCGCGGTAGAGCTTGAGCAGATCGACGGAGTCGAACTCGTAGAACGTGGGTGACATCGCCGCGTTGAGCATCGGCACGTGCCGTGCGGGACGGTCGGAGCCGACCGGACCCGCGACGACTCCGCACGCCTCATCGGGATGATCGCGACGGGCGTGCTCGACGATGGCGTCGTGCGTGGCACGGTCGATGAGGAGCACCGGTCAAGCCTATCGACGCTCAACCCAGTGCGGTGACCAGCGTCTCCTGCACGTAGCCGAGCCAGTCGTACAGCTCGGTCATGGCGATGACGGCCTCGTCGTCCGACTGGTGAAGAAGTATCGCGTCCTCGTCGGCCTCGATGCCGAGCCGCACGGCGAGCGAGAGTCGGACGTCGGTGAGCGTGCGGAGCCATGCCTGGACGGCCTCGGGGTCGAGCTCGACCTCGATCGACTCCTCCTCCCCCTCGGCGCCGTCCTCATCGAACGATGTGTCGTCGAGGCCGGCCTTGCGGAGCGACTCGAGCACCGTCTCGGCGCTGGCGACCTTGGCCGACGTCAGCGACCGCTCGGTGAAACGTCGGAACTCCGCGGCCTCGTCGGCGTCGTCACGGTAGGCGTCGGGGAGAAGGCGTTGCAATACCGGATCGTCCGGCGGCAGCGAGGGACCGCCGGCCAGGCCGAGCTCGCCGGCCAACGGGTCGGGATCGGACGCCGACTCGCCGTTGCGGTCGCGGAGCAGCTCGACGACCTGGCTGGTCAGGTTCGCGATGACGTGCGCCTCTCCGGGCTCGAACGTGGCGACGAGGCCGCCGCGGCGGCGGCGTTTGAACGGCTTCACACGTCCGCCCGCTGCAGCGTGGCCCACAGCCCGTACTCGTGCATCGCCTGGACGTGACGCTCCATCTGCTCGCGACTTCCGCTCGACACCACCGCCTTGCCCTCATGGTGGACGGCGAGCATCAGCTTGGTGGCCTTCTCCTCGGTGTAGCCGAAATAGTTGCGGAACACGTACGCGACGTACGACATGAGGTTCACCGGATCGTTCCAGACGATCGTGACCCACGGATTCTCGAGCTCGACGACGTCATCGACGTCGGGCTCGTCGATCTCCACGGGGGTCGGCGTGCTCACGCATCCATCCTAGGGTGGTCGCGTGCTCGCATCGACCGCCTTGCTCACGGACCATTACGAGCTCACGATGCTGCAGGCGTCCCTGACCGACGGCACCGCGACCCGCCGATCCGTCTTCGAGCTGTTCGCGCGGCGGCTCCCGCCCGGACGCCGCTACGGAGTCGTGGCCGGCACGGGTCGCGTTCTCGACGCCCTCGAGGAGTTCCGCTTCGGAGAGGCCGAGGTCGCCTGGCTTCGCGAACACCACATCGTCGACGGCGTCACCGCCGAGTGGCTCGCCTCCTATCGATTCGGCGGCCACATCTGGGGATACCCGGAGGGTGAGGCCTACTTCCCGTCGTCGCCGGTCATGGTCGTCGAGGGGACGTTCGCCGAGGCGGTGCTGCTGGAGACCCTGCTGCTCTCGATCCTCAACCACGACTCGGCCGTCGCCTCGGCCGCCGCCCGCATGGTCGGGGCTGCCGGCGACCGCCCGTGCATCGAGATGGGATCACGACGCACGCAGGAGTGGTCCGCCGTCGCCGCAGCCAGAGCGGCCTACATCGCCGGGTTCGCCACCACGTCGAACCTCGAGGCGGGCCGCACGTACGGCATCCCCACGGCTGGCACCAGCGCCCACTCGTTCACGCTGGTCCATGACGCCGAGCGCGACGCATTCACGTCGCAGGTCGAATCGCTCGGCGCAGGCACGACGCTGCTGGTCGACACGTACGACATCGCCGAGGCCGTCCGCGTCGGCGTCGAGGTCGCCGGCCCTGGGCTCGGCGCGGTGCGCATCGACTCCGGCGACCTCGTCTCACTGGCTCGCCAGGTCCGCGCCCAGCTGGACAACCTCGGCGCCACCCGGACCCGCATCGTCGTCACCAGCGACCTCGACGAGCGCGCGATCGCCTCGCTCGCAGCGGCGCCGGTCGACGGGTACGGAGTCGGTACCGCGCTGGTCACCGGCTCCGGGGCTCCCACCAGCGGCTTCGTCTACAAGCTCGTGGCCCGCGAGGACGACTCCGGCACGCTCGTTCCGGTGGCCAAGGAGAGCACCGAGAAGCTGTCTGTCGGCGGTCGCAAGTGGTCGCTGCGCCGACGATCGGCGTCCGGCACCGCCCAGGCGGAAGTCATCGGCATTGGCGAGCCACCCACGGACGACGGCGACGACCGCAGCCTGCTCGTGCCGCTCATCGAGGCCGGACGACGCGTCCACCACGACTCGCTCGATGCCGCACGGACCCGCCATCGGGCCGCGATCGACGAGCTCCCTGATGACGCCCGGAAGCTCTCCCGCGGCGAGCCGGTGATCGAGACCGTCTTCGAAGGCCTCAGCCCGTCGAGCTGACCCTGCCCGACCCGTCAAACATCACCGTGACGTTATTCTCGGTGCCCGAGGACGTCTTGGTGCAGTAGACGAACTCGTCGTCGAGTCGCCGGTGCGGCTGGCCCGCGGTCCGTAGCACCTCTTCGACGGTCGATCCCTTGGCGATGCCGGAGACATCCGTGTCGCGCTTGGCTGCATCGGGGTCGCGGCACGCATCGTTCGTGACGCCCTCGGCGCGCTCCCACATCTGCAGGTAGGCCTCGGCACCACGGGCCATGTCGTCGGCGATCGCGTCACCAGCCTGCTTGCGCAGGTCCTCGATCCAGTCGGGGTAGAGGCCGTAGTGGGCCACGCCGTCGACGTTGAGGTCGTACGTGCGCTGTCCGCTGACCTGCTTGTCGATCTCGACCCCGCCGAGCCCGGTGAACGGGTACGTGACCTTGTTGGGGGCGTCCGCCCCACGGGGGTCACCTTGTGCGCCGAGTCCGTTGATGTCGGCGCCGTACCCGAAGCCGAAGTAGTAGCGCGGGTCGGCCCACTCCAGGTGCTTCTTCCACTTGTCGACGAAGCCCGCGCTGTCGCCGGCGTAAGGCGTGATGACGCCACCTGCTCGGTAGACGCGCGGGTAGGCGTCCGGCGTCGACCACGAGTGGCTCGAGATGACGCCGGAGTACCCCTTTTCCTCGGTGAGATCGAGCGAGGACTTGCGGGCCTTCACACTCATGTGGTCGGGGTCGAAGATCATGTGCTTCGCCGTCATCCGCGCGATCGTGTGGTCGCCCAGCGACGTCAGCCCTCGGGTGTTGCACGTGGGCGGGCCCGGGTACACCGGCAGGACGCCCCCCAGCTGGAGCTTCGCGATGGCGCCGAACAGCTCGTCCTGGGCGGGGGTGTCGCCCGGCACGGAGGTCAGTTGCGTGCGGTCCTCAACACCCGGCTCCGGATTCGGGCACTTCTGCATGTCCCAGAAGGAGGCGGTCTCGGCAAAGTTGGCCGAGTTGACGAAGGGAGCGATGGTGCCGGAGTCCCCGGCGACGCCGGACAGGGCGTTGTCGAACTTGTTCACCAGCTCCATCTGACGGACGCCGAGGTCGTGGAGCTCGTCGAGCTGGCGGTCGATGCTGCCGGTGTCGCACTGCGGGATGTCGCGCTTCATCGTGCAGCCGAAGACCACGCTCGTCTCGACTCCCGTGACGACGGCCATCTTGCCGGCGTTGATGACCGACCGGGCCTCGAAGGGATCGGTGACGATGCGGTACCAACCTCGTCCCGGGCCGCCGTACTGGGCGTCGATGTAGCGTTCGAGCTTGCGCATGTCCGCGGCCTGCAACCGCACGGAGTCCATGTCGTCGCACGAGTTGTGCTTGATCGGGTACAGCTCGCACAGCTTGTTGTTCTCGACCAACAGGTTCACCAGGATGCGCTGACCGCCGCGCCATGACCGCTCCAGCCACTTCCAGTACGTGCCCTCGTGCGTCAGCGAGTCCGGCGCCGGCCAGTCCTTGAAGGTCGGCCACCCGACCGGGTCGTGCGTACCCACCGGCGAGCCGTTGCGGGTGAAGTTCTCCAGCACGGCACCGGCGCCGTTCCCCTCGTGGTCCGGGCAGTCCTTGAGGGCGGCCTCGACCCCGTAGGGATGCCAGGGACGCCCGCAGTGCACGTCGCCACCGAGGAACTCGAAGGCCATGCCGTGGGTGTGCCCGTCGAGGTAGCCCCGTACTTCCTGGTGGGTCGACGTGCCGCCGAACGGCGCCCCCTTGACGTTCACCTCGACCTCGGGCCACGCGCGGCAGCCGGTCGTCCGGCGCAGCTCGAAGGGTGTCGCCTCCGACGTCGCGAGCCGCCCCGATGACGTCACGGCCAGCTCTCGCTTCTCCGCCGGCTGGGTGAAGGTGAATCGCCGGCCCGACTGCGTGACCGTCCAGTCGGACGTCTTGCTCGGAGTGGTGTCGGCCGTCACGCCGAGTAGCGAGGAGCCGAGGAACTTCTTGCCAGCATCCCAGAGCAGGTAGCTGCCGAGGTCCGTCGCCTGGAAGTGGAAGGGCTCCCCACCGGCCGCGTCGGCTGCCGTCGCCTCGTAGCCGTTGCCAGAGCGGACGACCCACTTGCCGTTGGTCGATGACCGCAGGGCGTAGCACCTGCCGGCCATCGCGTACCGGTCCTGGGGCACGTTGGCATGCGGACGCGGCTCAGCGCTCCGGGTGGGCACGAGGTCCGGGTCCCCCTCGGCGCGCTGCATACTGACCGCGTCGCGGTGGGCGAGAGCCTGCACCGCGGTGGTCGGGTCCTCGGTCTCGTCGGTGAGCGGTGCGCGCGAGATGGCGTTCTTGAGATCTGTCTCCGTCCGTCCGTGGAACTGCTCGGCCCACGTGACGTAGGCGGGGAAGGTCGCCATCGTCATGGCGATCGTGGTGATCGCGATGGACAGTGGCCAGACGTGTCGGTGCCGCAGACCGCGCATGGAACTCCTCGGTTACTCACCGGTCACAACGACGGGAGCCCTTCGGAGGTCACGATGCCCGCAGCGCCCATCGGCGCAGCAGGTCGATACGTTCCTGCAGCTGGTCGGGCGATGCCTGTGCGGCGGGCGGGCCGCCGCACTTGGTACGCAGCTGACTGTGCGTGACGCCGTGCGGCTGGCCCGTGCGGTGGTGCCAGGCGCCGACCAGAACGTGCAGCTCCCGCCGCAGCTCGCGTCGTTGCTCGAATACGACGTCACGTCCGATCTCGGCAGCACGCTTCGTCGTTTGCCCCTTCGACCGCTCGGCCCGGGAACTGCGCAGCAGGTCAGCCACCTGGTCGGCGTCGAGCAGCCCGGGGATGCCGAGGAAGTCGAGCTCGTCGTCGTCGACGTCGATGCCTCCGTACTCGCCGCCCTCGAACACGAGCCGGTCGAAGGACGCGTCGCTCCCGAGAGCGCGGTACTCACCCAGCTGATCGCTCGCCCGCTCACCTTCCTGGGCTCGGGCCAGGAGCTCGGCCTCGGCCGCGAACAGGTCGGCCTCGTCTTGGACGGGCCGGCCGATGACGTGATCACGCTCGGCCTCGAGGTCGCTGGCCAGGGCGAGCACCGCCGGCACACTGGGCACGAAGATCGACGCCGTCTCGCCCTTGCGACGAGCGCGGACGAAGCGGCCGACAGCCTGGGCGAAGTACAGCGGCGTGGCCGTCGTGGTGGCATAGACCCCGACCGACAGCCGCGGGATGTCGACGCCTTCGCTGACCATCCGTACCGCGACCATCCACGGCGTCATGCCGGCCGAGAAGTTCGCGATGCGCTCGCTGGCTCCCGTTTCGTCCGAGAGCACGACGGTGGGCACCTCGTTGGTGATCTCGGCGAGCAGCTCGCCGTACCGGCGGGCCGACTCCTGGTCGCTGGCGATGACCAGGCCACCGGCGTCAGGAACGTCGCGCCGCACCTCCTGGAGTCGAGTGTGAGCAGCCTGCAGCACGGACGGCATCCACGACCCCTGCGGATCGAGGGCGGTGCGCAAGGCCTGCGCCGTGGCGTCCTTGGTGAGCGGCTCGCCGAGCCGTGCCGCCACCTCGTCGCCCGCGCGTGTGCGCCAGTGCATCTGACCCGAGTAGGCCATGAACAGCACCGGCCGCACGACACCGTCGCGCAATGCGGAGCCGTAACCGTAGCCGTAGTCGGCAACACTCTGCAGCGTGCCGTCGTCCTGCGGTGCGTAGGTGACGAATGGGATCGGGTTGGCATCGGACCGGAACGGCGTTCCGGTGAGCGCGAGCCGCCGCGTCGCCGGCATGCAGGCCTCCTGCACCGCTTCACCCCAGGTCATCGCGTCGCCGGCGTGATGCACCTCGTCCAGGATGACCATCGTCCGCCGTGCCTCGATACGCACCCGGTACGCGTTCGGGTTCACCGACAGTCCCGCGTAGGTGACCGCGAAGCCGTCGAACTCGCGTCCGAGCGAGCCCGTGAGCACGGGGTCGATCGGGATGCCGGCGCCGGCCGCTGCGAGTGCCCATTGGGTCTTGAGGTGGTCGGTGGGTGTCACCACGACGACGCGCTCGACGACGCCGCGGTGGATCAGGTCGGCGGCGACGGTGAGGGCGAACGTGGTCTTTCCGGCACCGGGCGTGGCGACCGTGAGGAAGTCGCGCGGCTGCGCGCGCTGGTACAGCTCGAACGCCTCACGCTGCCAGGCCCGAAGGGTCTGGCTACGCATCGCTCGGGGTGTCCCCCTCGCCGTCGTCGTCCGGATCCATCGAGTCCCAGATGTCCTTGCACTCCGGACAGACGGGGAACCGCTGCGGGTCGCGGCTGGGTACCCACACCTTGCCGCACAGCGCCACGACCGGGGTGCCCATGACCATCGCCTCGGTCAGCTTGTCCGAAGGGACGTAGTGCGAGAAGCGCTCGTGGTCGCCGTCCTCCGTGCGCAGCTCGGTGCGCTCGTCGTGAACGGTCTGGGTGCCGCGTCCGAAGAATGCCACCCAAACATCCTAGCCCCGCCGTGAGCGAGATTCAGTTGGCGCCGGGATCCGGCGGGAACGTGGCCCAGAAGCGCACGTCGTCATGCTGGCGTCGCAGCACCTCGCGCCACAACATCTCGGGCTGTGGTGAGCTGAGATCGGACTCGAGCGCGTCGACGACGACCCACGATCCCTCGAGCAGCTCATCCTCGAGCTGGCCCGCGCCCCATCCCGCATAGCCGGCGAAGACCCGGAGTCCGGCGAACTCGCCATTGACCGGCAGCGGCCCTTCGAGGTCGACGAGGCCCACGCGACCGGCCATCTGCCGCCAACCCAGCGGCGGGAGCCCGTCACCGAGCACGCCGACCGCCAGCGCGGAGTCCATCGCCACCGGGCCGCCGTCGAACAGGCACACTGGGGCGTTGACGTAGGCGCCCCAGGACGGAAGCACCTCGTCGACGTCGGAGTCGAGCGGACGGTTGACGATGACGCCCAGTGCGCCGTCGCCATCGTGGTCGAGGATGAAGACCACACTGCGCAGGAACGGACCCGCGTCGATGGCCGGGGTGGCCACGAGCAGCCGGCCTCGGAGCGTGTCCATGCCTCTATGATGCCCACATGCCCGACCACCCGCCGGTACCCGAGGAATTCACCGTCGACGAGTTGGCAGCAAGGGCCGGGATGACCGTTCGAAACGTCCGGGCTTACGCGAGCCGCGGCCTCATCGAGGCACCTCGACTCGAGGGCCGGACCGGCTACTACACGCTCGAGCACCTGCAGCGTCTGCAGCTCATCCGCGAGTTCATCGACCGCGGCTACACGTTGGCCGCCGTCGAGCGTGCGGTGAGCCGAAGCCCCCGCACCTCGGCAGGTCACACCCTCGACCTGCTCCGACTGCTCGACGAGCCGCACCATGACCCCGTGCCCGAGGTCATGTCGCGCGACGCGCTGGCCGCTCTGGCCGGAGTCCCGCGCGACGACCGGCTCATCGAGGCCCTGGGCGAGTTCCACCTGGTGAAGTGGCTCGACGACGAGAAGGTCCGGCTCCTGCAGCCCACGGTGGTGCGAGCCGGTGCCGCGGCTGTCGCACTGGGACTCGATCCGAACACGGTCATCAGCCTGTTCCCGTTGCTCGCCACCAACCTGCGCGAGATCGCGGACGCATTCGTGTCCAAGGTGGCGAGCGAGATCTTCCAGCCGTTCCTCGATGCCGGCCTGCCGGAGGACGAGTGGCCGCACATCCTCGAAGCCGTCGAGAGCCTGCTCCCGGTGGCCAGCCAGGTGACACTCGGTATCTTCCGCAGTCAGCTCAGTGAGTCCATCGACCGGGAGATCGGCCAGAAGCTCAACGAGCTCGGTGCCTTCGACCGGGCCTAGCGAAAAGCAACCCCGCCCCGGGCGCCCTCGAGGGAGGGAGTGGGCGCCGGGGCGGGGTGGTTTCGGTGAGCGTCAGGCAGCGAGTGCGTGACGCAGGCGGGCCATCAGGCCGCTGGTGGCCTCCCCTTCGGTCGGCAAGTCGTAGACCATCGTGTCGCGGGCCTTCTCGACGACGAACCGGCCGCGGGCCTCGAGCTCGGGGTGCTCGTCCGGCACGCCGGCGGCGATCGCCACAAAGGAGTGCTCGTTGGCAAGCGCCTTGGCCATCTCGGGTCGGCGCAGGTTCGTGTCCAGCAGGGTGCGGGCGCCGGGCATGGCGGCGGCGGCAGCGTGCCACGCGTCGATGGCGGTCGCTTCGGGGGATGTGTTGGACCCCTCGGTGAGCTGGCGCTCCATCTGGCCGTTCAGGCGCTGGAACCAAAGCAGCTGCGCGTCGAGCAGCAGGTCAGTGGTGCCGGAGAAGACGTTCTTCGCCTCCGGCACGATCTCGAAGGCCTCGTCCGCGGTGATGTCGCGACGCCGGTCGGCGATCGCGAGCACGTCACGCAGGACGGGCTTTCGACGGTTGTAGGCATCCCAGGTCATGGGCTTGCTCCTTTGCTATCCCGTCGAACCGATTTCCATACTCTCGGTACGTACTTTCAGTATGTGACCCGCTCATGGACGAGGCAAACTCTCGCCATGTGACGCTCACCACCAGCACACACGTACGATGAGGCCCTATGGCCAGCACAGCGAAGGTGAGCCCGGGGAAGGTCATCCGCGCCGCACGCAAGACGTCCAGGCGGCAGGACTACTCCTCGAGCACGAAGCGCGCTCTGCTCGACAACGCCACCCAGCTGTTCACCGATCACGGGTATGCCGGCACGTCGCTCGACGAGGTCGTCGCAGCAGCCCGCGTCACCAAAGGAGCGCTGTACCACCACTTCCCGAGCAAGCTGGCCCTCTTCGAGAGCGTCTTCGACCGTCTCCAGGAGAAGACCACGCGGGAGATCGAAAAAAAGATCAAGCGCACCAAGGACCCGTGGGAGCGCGCCCAGGTCGGCCTGCGGGCCTACCTCGACGTGTGCCGCGAGCCGCGGTTCCGTCGCATCGTCCTGCAGGAGGGCCCGGTGGCGCTCGGGCACGAGCGCTGGACCGAGGCCGAGAAGGCCGCGTCGCTGGGCATTGTCCAGCGCACCGTCGACGCGCTCCTGAAGGATCTCGGCGGCGGCCAAGAGCTCAGCGAGTCGTTCGCGATCGTCTTCTACGGGGCCATCCGGTCGGCATCGGAGTACGTCGCCGACGCCGACGACCCCGATGCTGCCGCAGCGGAGGTGCAGGCCACCATCGGGGCGATCCTGGCCGGCATGCGGCTCCTGCCCTCGTTCGGTCTCCAGGTCGAGGAGGCCGCGACGTCAGTCGCCGGTCAGTAGTCGATCCCGCCCTTGCCCTTCGGCACCATCGACAGCCAGGTCTTGCCCGGGTCGATGGTGAGCGGCTCCCCGTCCTTGGTCTCGAACTTGACCGTGCTCCCGAGGCCCTTCTTGTTCCATCTCGCCTCGGTGGCGGTGCCGTCGTGCAGCACGACCGCCCGTCCCGAGCCCTTGACGACCGTCTCGGGCACAGCGCTGCCACCCGGGTCTCGATAGCCGGCGTCGGTGACCTTGCAGAACATCACGACCAGGGTGTCGGGGTTGAAGTCCTGTCCAGGTGCGGCGTGCCCGTTCTTGCGCTTCCAGTGATCGCCCGAGAACGCCCAGTTCGTGGTGGTGGAGTTCGAGAAGCGCACCGAGACCCTCTTCGCCTTCTTCGGCTCGGGAGCCGAGGATGCCGAGTCGGTCGTCTCAGGTGTCGGCGTCGACGTGTCCGACCCCTTCAGGGCCGTCCAGTTCAGGTACGGGCCGGGGATGGCCCGGCCCTTCGCTGTGGAGCTCAGCTGGCTCAGGTTCACCACGACGTTGTAGGGAGCCGCCTTGGCGTCGCGGCTGAAACCCGGGCTGCTCTCGGTGAACGTGTTGATGCCGGCGTTCTTGATGCGCCTTGCGGCAGAGGGTGCACCCCCCGAGGCGACGATCTTGCCGGCGACCGGCTTCGCGATGCCGATGTCGGTGGTGCGCATCGACCGCACGTGCCCGACCTTCTTCGGCAGGTTCGAGTAGAAGAACGCGGCGAGTCGGGTGAGGCCGCCCTCGACCAGCTCCTCGACGACCATGTCGGCCTTGTCGAGTCCGTACTGCGGAGCACCGCTGGGAGTGTTCTCGACCTTGACGACGAACACCGAATTGTCCGGACGGCCGTCCGGCAGGGGTTTTCCGGTGAGGGGCGAGATCTCGACGAGCTTCTTGCCTTCACCATTGGAGGCGGACGGATCGGAGGGGGACCCGCCGTCGTCCGTGCAGCCTCCGAGCAGGAGCGCCACGGCAACGGCCGGTGCGAGCAGTCGCAACTTCATACGGCCCAGCATGCCGCAGCCGATGCCGTCGACCGGGCAGGGGCCCTGCTGTTCCACTCGAATGGCGCTTGTACCCTGCGCGCCTGTCTGAGGGGGCTGCGACCATGAACGCATGTCCGACGCGCTCGACCGCTTCGCGCCTGCGACGCACGAGTGGTTCTCGCAGGCCTTCGCCGCGCCCACCCCGGCGCAGGTCGGAGCTTGGGACGCGGTCGACCGGGGCGACCACGTGCTGGTGGTGGCGCCCACCGGCTCGGGCAAGACTCTGGCCGCGTTCTTGTCGAGCATCGACCGCCTGCTTCATGAACCCACCGACGCCGCCGGCACCAGGGTGCTCTACATCTCGCCGCTCAAGGCCCTGGCAGTCGACGTGGAGCGCAACCTCCGCTCCCCTCTGGTGGGCATCACTCAAGCGGCCGCACGCCGCAGCGAGACCTTCGAAGAGGTGAGAGTCGGGGTCCGAACAGGGGACACCACTCAGCAGGAGCGACGGCGGCTGGTCTCACACCCGCCCGACATCCTCATCACCACGCCCGAGTCGTTGTTCCTCATGCTCACGTCGTCGGCGCGCGATTGGTTGCGCGACGTCGACACCGTCATCGTCGACGAGATCCACGCGGTGGCCGGCACCAAGCGGGGCGCCCATCTCGCTGTCTCGCTCGAGCGACTCGACGGCCTGCTGGAGCGCCCGGCTCGCCGGGTGGGCCTGAGCGCCACCGTGCGACCGCACGACGAGGTCGCCCGCTTCCTGCACGCTCGCGCGCCCGTGCGCATCGTGGCGCCCGAGAGCGAGTCCCTCCTCGCGCTCGACGTCACCGTCCCGGTCGACGACATGACCGACCTCGGTGAGGACGGATCGATCTGGCCCCATGTCGAGCACGACCTCCTCGACCGGGTGCTCCAGGTTCGATCCACGATCGTGTTCTGCAACTCCCGCGGGCTCGCCGAGCGGCTCACGGCCAGGCTCAACGAGGCGTGGGCCGAGCGGGAGGGGATCGCGGCAGCCGAGTCCGCGCGGGCGCCGGCCCAGCTCATGGGCGGGAGCCCACAGGGAAAGGGTGCCGAGTCGGTCCTCGCGCGGGCCCACCACGGCTCGGTCAGCAAAGAGCAGCGCGAGCTCATCGAGAACGACCTCAAGTCGGGTCGGTTGCGCTGCGTCGTGGCCACCTCGAGCCTCGAGCTCGGCATCGACATGGGAGCCGTCGACCTCGTCGTGCAGACCTCGACGCCGCCGTCGGTGGCCAGCGGGCTGCAGCGTGTCGGGCGCGCCGGGCACCAGGTCGGCGAGATCTCGCGCGGCATCGTCTACCCCACGTCACGCCACGACCTCGTCGGAGCGGCCGTCACCGCCGAACGCATGCGCGACGGGCTCATCGAGCAGCTCGTCGTCCCGGCCAACCCGCTCGACGTCCTGGCGCAGCACACCGTCGCCGCGACCGCCCTCGAGCCGCTCGACGTCGAGCAGTGGTTCGACCTCGTCCGGCGAAGCGCACCGTTCTCGACGCTTCCGCGCTCCGCCTTCGACGCCACGCTCGACCTCCTGGCCGGCCGCTACCCGTCCGACGAGTTCGCCGAGCTTCGTCCACGGGTCGTCTGGGATCGCGACGCCGGCACGCTCACCGGCCGCCCCGGCGCCCAGCGCCTCGCCGTCACCAGCGGGGGCACCATCCCCGACCGTGGCATGTTCGCCGTCACCCTCGCCGAAGGCGCGGACGAAGGCGCGGGAGGTCGGCGGGTCGGGGAGCTCGACGAGGAGATGGTCTACGAGTCACGCATCAACGACGTCTTCGCCCTCGGTGCCACCAGCTGGCGCATCCAGGAGATCACCCACGATCGCGTGGTCGTCATTCCCGCGTTCGGGGAGCCGGCGCGACTGCCGTTCTGGAAGGGCGACACCATCGGGCGCCCCTACGAGCTCGGTGCCGCAATCGGCGACTACGTCCGGCGCTCGCTCGAGGGCGAGGCTCCCGGCGACCTCGATCCACGGGCCGGCTCGAACCTCACCGCGTTCCTGCGCGAGCAGCGTGAAGCCACCGGCATCGTGCCCACCGATCGCACGCTCGTCGTCGAACGGTTCCGCGACGAGCTCGGCGACTGGCGCGTCGTCCTGCTGTCGCCCTACGGCCGCCGCGTCCACGCCCCCTGGGCCCTCGCGGTGGGCGCCCGCGTCATCGAGCGCTTCGGAATCGACGGGTCGGTGGTCGCCTCCGACGACGGCATCGTCGCGCGGCTTCCCGACACCGGCGGCGATCCGCCGGGCGCCGAGCTGTTCGAGTTTGACGCCGATGAGCTCACCGAGATCGTCACCATCGAGGTCGGCGGGTCCGCGCTGTTCGCCTCGCGATTCCGCGAGTGCGCGGCCCGTGCCCTGCTGCTGCCGCGCCGCAACCCCGGCGCGCGGGCACCACTGTGGCAGCAGCGTCAGCGGTCCGCGCAGCTGCTCCAGGTCGCCCGCAAGTACCCGGACTTCCCGATCCTGCTCGAGACCGTCCGCGAGTGCCTGCAAGACGTCTACGACCTGCCATCGCTCGCCGCCCTGACCCAGCGGATCGCGTCGCACGAGATCCAGATCGCCGAGGTCACCACCGAACGCGCCTCGCCGTTCGCCCAGACCCTGCTGTTCGGCTACGTGGCGTCGTTCCTCTACGAGGGCGACACCCCGCTGGCCGAGCGGAGAGCCGCAGCACTCACCCTCGATCCCACGCTGCTCGCCGAGCTCCTCGGACGCGCGGAGCTGCGCGAGCTGCTCGACCCCGAGGTCATCGAGCGCACCGAGTCCGAGCTGCAGCGCCTGGCCGACGATCGCCGCGTCACCGGAGTCGAGGGTGCGGCCGACCTGCTGCGTCTGCTCGGACCGCTCACCGCCGACGAGGTTCAGCGCCGGATCTCCGAGGGCGAGGCACAGCCGCTGCTCGAGGAACTGCGCGACGCCCGGCGGGCCATCGAGGTTCCGGTCGGCGGGGAGGTGCGCTGGGCGGCGGTCGAGGACGCCGGACGATTGCGCGACGCCCTGGGTGCTGCGCTCCCGCTGGGAGTGGCCGAGGCCCACCTCGTAAGCGTCGACGACCCGCTCGCCGATCTGCTCTCGCGGCACGCCCGCACGCACGGTCCGTTCACGACCGCCGAGGCCGCAGCGAGGTTCGCCCTGGGCACGGCCGTCGTATCGGACGTCCTGCGTCGTCTCGCCCGCGACGGACGCCTCACCGGAGGCGAGTTCCGTCCCCAGGCCACCGGCAGCGAGTGGGTCGAGCCCGGTGTTCTCAGACGACTGCGCAGTCGGTCGCTCGCGGCTGCGCGCAAGCAGGTCGAACCGGTCGAGCCGGCCGCCTTCGCGCGCTTCCTCCCGTCATGGCAGGGAGTCGGCGGCCGCAACCGTGGCGCCGAGGGCGTTCTCGCGGCCATCGACCAGCTGGCCGGGCTGTCGTTGCCGGCTTCGGCGTGGGAGAGCCTGGTGCTTCCGGCCCGAGTGGCCGACTACTCCCCCGCGATGCTCGACGAGCTGCTCGGCACCGGCGAGGTCGTCTGGACCGGCGCGGGAACGCTGCCTGGCAGGGACGGATGGGTCCAGCTCCACCCGGCGGACGTCGTCCTCCCGGTCCTGCGCGATGTTCCGGAGCCCGACGTCGTCGGCGAGTCCATCCTCGACGCGCTCGAAGGCGGCGGCGCGTTCCTGTTCCGGCAGCTCACCTCGGCGATCGGCGAGACCGACGACGCACTCGTGGCGGATGCGCTGTGGCAGCTCATCTGGTCTGGCCGGGTGGCCGGCGACACCTTCGCCCCGGTCCGCGCGACGCTCGGTGGTCGGGGTGCGCACCGTTCGTCGTCGCGGTCGCCCCGAGCACGTCTGCGGTCCGGCCGTGGGCGGGCCGCCTCACCACGGCTGGCACAACAGGGGCCACCCACGGTCTCCGGTCGCTGGTTCCGTCTCGACCCGGCCGAGACCGACCCGACCAAGCTGCAGCTCTCTCGCACCGAGGCGCTGCTCGCGCGCTACGGAGTCGTCACCCGCGGCTCGGTCGTCGCCGAGCAGACCCCCGGCGGATTCGCCGCCACCTACCGGGTCCTCCGCGAGCTCGAGCAGACCGGCGCCTGTCTGCGCGGCTACTACATCGACACGCTCGGAGCGGCCCAGTTCGCGTCACCCGCCACTGTCGATCGAATGCGGTCACACCAGCGCGATGACGATGGCGAGGCCGCCGACGTTCCCGCACTGGTGCTCGCGGCCACCGACCCTGCCAACCCGTTCGGCGCGGCACTTCCCTGGCCCGACGTCGTCGACGCCGACGAGTCGTCCCGCCACCGGCCGGCTCGCAAGGCCGGCTCGCTGGCCGTCGTCCACGACGGCCATGCGGTCCTCTATTTGGAGAGGGGCGGCCGCAAGGTCCTCGTCCTGCATGACGACCCCCGCCGGCTCGTCCCGGCCGCCACGGCACTTGCCGAGCTCGTGCGCACGGGCCGGGTGCCGCGTCTCACCGTAGAGACGTCCGGCGGCAAGTCGGTCGGGCCCACGGCTCTGGGTGAGGCGCTGCGTGAGGCCGGGTTCGTCCCGCACCCGAAGGGCCTGCGTCTTTCGACAGGCTCAAGAACCACCTGATGCCCGAAGGTGACACCGTCTGGCGCACCGCACGAGATCTGCACGACGCGCTGGCCGGTCGCCCGCTCACCCGCTCCGACGTCCGGGTTCCGCAGTGGGCCACGCTCGACCTCCGCGGCGTCACCGTCGACGACGCCGTCAGCCGGGGCAAGCACCTGTTCGTCCGCGCCGGCGACGTGTCCTTACACACTCACCTCAAGATGGAGGGCGTCTGGCACGTTTACCCTCCCAACGGCCGGTGGCGACGTCCCGCGCACACCGCTCGCGTGGTGCTCGAGAACACCGACCATCAGGCGGTCGGGTTCTCGCTCGGTCTGGTCGAGGTTCTCGACCGTGTCGCCGAGGCCGACGCCATGGCGTGGCTCGGACCAGATCTTCTCAGCCGCGACTGGTCGCTCGACGAAGCCGTGCGCCGGGTGACCGCCGACCCCGACCGTCCCGTCTTCCTGGCCCTGCACGACCAGCGCAATCTCGCCGGCTTCGGCAACGAGTACGTCACCGAGCTCTGCTTCCTGCACGGCCTCCTGCCCACCCGGCCGGTCGGCGAGATCACCGATGTCGCCCACGTCATCGAGCGCGGGCAGCGTCTCATCGAGGCGAACTGCGAACGAGCCGCGCGTACCTTCACTGGCAACACCCGCGCACGGGAGACCCACTGGGTGTTTGACCGCGACCGCCGACCGTGCCGGCGCTGCGGCACCACCGTGCAGCGCGGCGTACTGGGCGACGATCCGGTCCGGCAGCGCAACACCTACTGGTGCCCGCACTGCCAGACCTGACCCGACCTAGTCAGGTGAGTCCCGAGCGGTACGCCATCACCACGGCTTGCAGGCGATCGCGCACCCCGAGCTTCATGAGGATACGGGCCACATGCGTCTTCACCGTCCCCTCTCCGATGTAGAGCCGACCTCCGATCTCGGCGTTCGAGCAGCCTTCCGCCATCAGGGCGAGCACGTCCCGCTCTCGATCGGTGAGGACGTCGAGACTGTCAACGGTCAATTGCGGAGTGCGACGGGCGAGCTCTTCGGCCATCCTCTTGGCCACCGGCCGGGCCAGAACCGCATCACCGGCAGCTGCGGCCACCCCGGATCGCCGAGACCAGCTGTCCGGCCGGCGCGTCCTTCAGAAGAAGACCGCTGGCGCCCGCTGCGAGAGCCTCCTGCACGTTGGCGTCGGCGTCGAACGTCGTCAGGACGACGACCTTGGTCCCGGTGCCCGCAGCCTGCAGCTCCCGCGTGGCCACGCGCGATCATCGCCGCCGGCGCCCTCATCCTTCCCGTCGTCGCAGAGATGGTCTGGCCGTCGTTCGGCGACAGCGGGCACCTGGTGTTCGCGATCTGCCAGCTCATCGGCTGGGCGTTGGTCGCAAGCATCATCGTGGACATCGGGCGGGTGTTCCCGTCGCTGAGCACGACGCGTTCTGGCCGAGCGGGTCGCCGAGTCCTTCTGGCCGGCTGCACCTTCCAGGTCCTGTTCGCGCTCGCATACGGCCTCACCGCCGCCGCCAGCGGCGAGCCGAACGAAGCGTCCTTCGTCCTGTTCCTGGCCGGGTTCCTCGCTCAGCTGGTCGGTGGGATCGTGTGGTGGCGGGCGATGAAGCCCGAGCCCGGGCTGCGCGTGGCTCGGATCGGCGTGCTGGCCACGGCCATCCTCGGCTCGCTTGCGATGGCCGTGGGCACCGACCCGTTCCACGACGTCTTCCTGCTCTCGAGCTACGCCGCCTGGGCCGCCGTCGGCATGAGCGCGGTACGCGCCTCCGCCACGGAAACGGAGGCGATCAGCCAGCTACAGCGACCGGTTTCCTAACCGTCCAGACCATCGCCTCGTCGAGATCGGCGCGCCGGCTGTCCCTCGAGTCGAGGAACCAGTTCTGGCGAATCGTCCACGGGGAGTTGCTGCCCTGCTGCGGCAGCATCCCGGCAACGCGCTTGATGTAGCCCGATTGGAGATTGAGCAGGGGGGCCGATTCGCCCTCGGCGCCCGTCGGGTCCGGCATTCCGAATGCGTAGCCGTTCGCGTCCATGTGGTTGATGAGTCGGCACACGTACTGCATCGTCAGGTCGGCCCGCAACGTCCAGGAGGCGTTCGTGTAGCCGACGCACCAGGCGAAGTTCGGCAGGCCGCTGAACATCATGCCCTTGTAGACGTACTTCTCGTGCGGGTCGACCTTCTCGCCGTCGACATCCATCTCGATCTGGCCGAACGCCACGACCTGCAGGCCGGTCGCGGTGATGACCAGGTCGGCAGGGAGATGGTCGCCGGACTCCAGGTCGATGCCGGTCTTCGTGAACTGCGCGACGTGATCGGTGACGATGGACGCCTTGCCGTGGCGGATCGTGCGGAACAGATCGCTGTTCGGGACGATGCACAGGCGCTGGTCCCAGGGGTTGTAGTCCGGCGTCAGGTGCCTCGGGTCCAAGTCGTCCGGCAGCCGTTTGCGAGCTGCCCCGATGAGGAGCCTGGACGCCAGTCTCGGGAAACGCTGGGCGAAGACATAGAAACCGATGGCGAGGGCGGCGTTCTTGCGCCGGGTCAGCCGATGGGCGAGCCCGAGCGGCAGCACCTTGCGCAGGAACGAGGCGATCGGATCATCCTGCGGCAGGGAGATGATGTAGGACGGCGAACGCTGCAGCATCGTCAGGTGCTTCGTGCGGTCGGCCATCGACGGGATGAGCGTGATCGCGGTGGCGCCGGACCCGATGACGACGACCTCCTTGTCGTCGTAGTCGACGTCGTCGGTCCAGAACTGCGGGTGGACGACCTCGCCCTGGAAGTCCTCGAGGCCGGGAAACTCCGGCGTGAATCCCGCGTCGTAGTTGTAGTAGCCGCTGCACAGGAACAGGAACGACGCCGTGATCACGACCGGTCGCTCATCATTCGTCGCCTCGATCGTCCAGAGCGCCTCCTCGGACGACCACGACGCGCGGGTGACGCGGTGCCCGAACCGGATGTGCTGGTCGATCTTGTTCTCGTGAGCGGTTTCGTGGATGTACCTGCGGATGTCCTCGCCGTCGGCGATCGCGTTGCCATGCGTCCAGGGCTTGAACGGGTAGCTGAGCGTGTACATGTCGGAGTCGGAGCGGATTCCGGGGTAGCGGAACAGGTCCCAGGTTCCGCCGGACGCCGACCGAGATTCGAGGATCGTGTACGTCTTGCCCTTGCACATCGTCTGCAGTCGGTAGGCAGCCCCGATGCCGGACAGTCCGGCGCCCACGATCAACACGTCGACGTGGTCGGTCATCGGAAACCTCCGAGGGGAGTAGGTGGGGTGAGACTAACTAGGATCAACCTGTGACCGCCACCGATGAGACCGACGTCCCACTCGACACCGAATGGGACGACCACCGGTCTCCTCATGTCCTGATGACGATCGCCGGCGCGATCGGCCTGGCCGCAGCCTTGCTGTTGACGGTCGACAAGTTCACGTTGCTGCAGAACAAGATCGACGGCGTGGAGTCGGCGCTCAGCTGCGACTTCAGCGCCTTCGTCAGCTGCGGAGGCGTGATGGACTCCGCGCAGGCTGAGGCGTTCGGGTTCCCGAACTCGCTGCTCGGCATCATCGGCTTCAGCGTCGTGATGACGCTCGGGGTGATCCTGTGGACCGGCGGAGGCTTCGGCCGTGTGGTCTGGGGAGGCCTGCAGGTCGGCGTGCTGTTCGGCATCGGCTTCGTCACGTGGCTGCAGTTCCAGAGCATCTACCGGCTCGACCTGCTGTGTCCCTACTGCATGGTCGTGTGGGCGGTGATGATCCCGATCTTCGTGTACGTCACGGCGTGCAACCTGCGCAGCATCGCCCCGCGAAGTGCGCTGACGCGGTTCATGTCGAACTGGTCGGTCCTCATCGTCGCGCTCTGGTACGT
>NZ_JBOHDT010000088.1:0-17488 GCF_050700635.1 Aeromicrobium sp. | reverse complement strand
AGATGATCCGGGTGATGTCGCTCAGGAGGCGCGGCCGGTCGAGGGCCTCGACCTGGATGGCCACCAGGAACGTGCTCTGCGCCGTGGGAGCCCAGTGCACTGCGACGAGGCGCTCGGGCTGGTTCCGCAGCTCCTCGAGGTTGATGCAGTCGACCCGGTGCACGGAGACGCCCGAGCCGCGGGTGACGAAACCCTGGATGTCGTCACCCGGCACCGGCGTGCAACAGCGAGCGAGCTTGACCAGCAGCTCCCCGTCGACTCCTTCGACCACGACACCGGCATCGCCGGGGTCGGGCCGGGTCCGTCGGCCGATGCCGGGCATCGACGTGGCCTCGGCGAGGTCCTCCTCCGCCCCTTCACGGCCACCAGCGAGGTTGATGACGCGTTCGACGACGTTCTGTGCACCGACGTTGCCCTCCCCGACCGCCGCGTACAGCGCCGACACGTCGGCCAGGTGCAGGTCCTTGGCCACCGCGTCGAGGGTGTCGTGGTTGAACAGGCGATGCAGCGGCAGGTTCTCCTTGCGCATCTGCTTCGCGATGCTGTCGCGGCCCCGTTCGATGGCCTCTTCGCGTCGCTCCTTGGTGAACCACTGCTTGATCTTGTTGCGGGCGCGAGGACTCTTGACGAACTCGAGCCAGTCGCGGCTCGGTCCGGCATCGGGTGACTTCGACGTGAAGATCTCGACGACGTCGCCGGTCTGCAGCTCCGACTCCAGCGACACCAGCCGTCCGTTGACACGGGCGCCGATGCAGGCGTGGCCCACCTCGGTGTGCACGGCATAGGCGAAGTCGACCGGCGTGGCCTCGGCGGGCAGCTGCATGACGTCGCCGCGCGGCGTGTACGCGTAGACGCCGGCGTTGTTCATCTCGAAACGGAGCGAGTCGAGGAAGTCGACCGAGTCCTCGGTCTCGGACTGCCAGTCGATCAGCTCACGCAGCCACGCCATGTCCTGGCCGCTGGGCGCCTTGCCGTCGCTGCGTGAGGCGTGCCCGTCCTCCTTGTACTTCCAGTGCGCAGCAACGCCGTACTCGGCGCGTCGGTGCATGGCGTTCGTGCGGATCTGCAGCTCGACGGCCTTGCCCTGCGGGCCGATGACGGTCGTGTGCAGCGACTGGTACATGTTGAACTTCGGGACCGAGATGTAGTCCTTGAACCGGCCGGGGATCGGGTTCCAGCGCGCGTGCAGAACCCCGAGCACCCCGTAGCAGTCGGCCACGGAGTCGACGAGGATGCGCACGCCGACGAGGTCGAAGATGTCGGTGAAGTCGCGGCCTCGCACCAGCATCTTCTGGTAGATCGAGTAGTAGTGCTTCGGACGCCCCTTGACGGCCGCCTTGAGCTTCGCGTGCCGCAGGTCGGACTCGACGTCGCCGATGACACGCTCGAGGAACTGCTCGCGCGACGGTGCGCGATCGGCGACGAGGCGCACGATCTCGTCGTAGACCTTGGGATGCAGGGTGGCGAACGCGAGGTCCTCGAGCTCCCACTTGATGGTGTTCATGCCCAGGCGGTGGGCCAACGGCGCGAAGATCTCGATGGTCTCGCGGGCGATCCGCTCCTGCTTGTCCTGCCGCAGGTAGCGCAGCGTACGCATGTTGTGGAGCCGGTCGGCGAGCTTGATGACGAGGACCCGGATGTCGCGGCTCATCGCCACGACCATCTTGCGGATGGTCTCCGACTGCGCGGTGTCGCCGTACTTGACCTTGTCGAGCTTCGTGACGCCGTCGACGAGCTGGACGACCTCGTCGCCGAATTCGTCACGCAGTCGATCGAGTGTGTACGTGGTGTCCTCGACGGTGTCGTGCAGGAGCGCGGCGCAGAGGGTCGGAGCCGTCATGCCGAGTTCGGCCAGGATCGTGGCGACGGCAAGCGGGTGGGTGATGTACGGATCGCCGCTCTTGCGGGTCTGGCCCTCGTGCATCTGTTCGGCGATGGCGTAGGCCTTCTCGATCGCGTCGACATCGCCCTTGGGATGGGTCTCGCGATAGACCTTCATCAGGGGGTCGAGCACCGGGTTGACCGTCGACCCACGGCCGATACGGGCGAGACGGCTACGGACGCGCGCGGAAGCCGGCGCCGAGTCGGCCGGCTTGGACTCAGCCGCCGACGACTCGGACGCCTCGGTGCCCACGTCCATGCGTTCGGCCACTGGACCTCCTGTCCTGACCTCCATGGTAGGTCAGGGCACGAGGGCCGCTCCCATCAGCGGAAACGTCAGACGATCTGGTTGAGCAGGGTGGCTGCGGTGGCGAGCACGAGCACGGCGACCAAGACGATGGCCACGATGCGCACCTGATGGGGGTTCATAGGGGATCTCCTGTGCAGATTGGGGGGTCAGAACGTGGCCAATGCCCGTAGCGGCACCTCACCGAGACGGCTCCGGCCGCCGAGCGCGGGGAGCTCGATGGCCACGAGATGTCCGGCCACCGTTGCTCCGGCTTCGGCGACGAGAGCGGCAGTGGCCTCCAGCGTGCCGCCGGTGGCGAGGACGTCGTCGACCAGCAGGACGCGGTCGCCCGCTTCCAGCGCGTCTGCATGGATCTCGATCGTCGCCTCGCCGTACTCCAGCGCGTAGGAGGCGGACAGCGTCTCGTGGGGCAGCTTTCCGGTCTTGCGCACGGGCACGAAACCCGCGCCGAGTCGGAGGGCGACGGGCGCGCCGACGATGAAGCCACGGGCCTCGATTCCCAGGACGGCGTCGACCGGACCGAGCTCCTCGCCCGCCGCGACCATGGCGTCGACGACCGTTGCGAAGGCCGCCGGCTCGGCAAGCAGCGGTGTGATGTCGCGGAAGGTGACGCCTGGCTCGGGCCAGTCGGGAATCGGCCGCACCCATCGCTCGATGAGTGCGGCCGCCTCCACCATCTCAGTACTCAGAGTCAGCGCTCAGGATGAGAGGTTGACCTTGCAGACATCCTTGGCATGCTTCTCGATCGCCTTGGACGACTTGTCGAACTCGGCACTGTCGAGCTTCTGGAACTCGGTCGCGAGCCCCTGCAGCTTCTCGACGTCGACGCCCTCGGGCATCTTGCCCTCCTGGAGCTCCGCGAAGTCGGAGAACTTCAGACCCGCGTCCTTGAGTGCCGTCTCGACCGCGGTGATGCCCTTGTCGAGGGTGGTCCAGTCGTCCTTGACCTCGCCGGGCGCCTCGTCGGCCAGCTCGTGGAACGTCTTGAACGCCTCGTCGAGCTTCGAGACGTCGCTGGACGAAAGCGAGTCGAACTCAGTCGAGGCTGCCTTGAGGTCCTTGCAGTACTGGCTGTCCGGGCCGTCGTCGCCGCCGCCGCAGCCGGCGAGGGTCGCGGCTATCAGCGCAGCCGACGCGAGTGCGAGTGGGGTCTTCATGGAGTCTCCTTGATCGGCGCCGCCGGCTCGGGCCGGTGGCGCGGGTATGACCAGCATGGCACGCGGGTGGCGAGGGTCAGCGTCTGCCCTTGGGCCGATTCGCGCGCGTGGTGCGAGTCGGTTGGTTGCGCTTGGCCGAGCCCGACGAGGCGACCGGACGCGCTGCCGCTGCCGTTGCCGCTGCCCCTGCCGGAACCTTGACCTTGGCGGGCGCCTCCTCGGGCGAGTCGACCGGCGGAGCGGTGCCACGCTTCGCCAGCACCCGTGCCGTGTGGGCCCGGAGCGCCGGTTCACGCTCCTTCAGCTGCACCGCAAGCGGCGTCGCGATGCAGATGGACGAGTAGGTGCCCGCAGCCATACCGACGAACAGAGCCAGGGCGAGGTCCTTGAGCGGGCCGGTGCCGAGCACGGCGGTTCCCACCAGCAGCAGGGCCGCGACCGGGAGCAGCGCCGTGACGGAGGTGTTGATGGAACGCACCAACGTCTGGTTGACCGCCAAGTTCGCGCGCTCGGCATAGGTGCGCGTGTTCGACCGCAGGACGTCTCGGGTGTTCTCGCGCACCTTGTCGAAGACCACGACCGTGTCGTACAGCGAGTAGCCGAGGATCGTCAGGAGACCGGTGACGGTGGCCGGTGTGACCTCGAACCCGGACCATGCGTAGATGCCGGCCGTGATGAGAAGGTCGTGGGCCAGCGCCACCAGAGCGGCCACCGACATCTTCCACTCCCGGAAGTAGGCCCAGATGAACAGCACGACGACGACCAGGAACACCATCAAGCCGGTGAACGCCTTCTGGCCGACCTGCTTGCCCCACGAGGGACCGACGAGGTTCTGGCTCACCTCGGTGGCGCCGGCCGCGGTCAGTGCCTCCTCGATCGCGGTGGCCTGGTCCTGGGTGAGCGCCGCGGTCTGGACGCGGACGGCGTCACTGCCGGAGGAGTTGACGATGGGATCGCCGGCCTCGTCGACGCCAGAGCTCACGACCGCCTGCGTCATGTCGTCGACCGCGGCCGCGTCGGCCCGCTGGACCTGGGCGGTGAACTCGACGCCGCCCTTGAACTCGATGCCCAGGTGGAAGCCGCGGACCACGAAGGCGACTGCGCAGAGCAGGACGATCACCGCGGAGATGGCGTACCACATCCGGCGACGTCCGACGAAGTCGAACGACACGCGGCCTGAATAGAGATGCTGGCCGAAGGTGCTGATGCGTCCCATCAGGCGTTCCCTTCCCCCGCCGCGGAGCGGCTACTTGGCACGGTCGTCGTGCGGCCGTCCGGCGCGGAGCGGCCGATCTCGGTGACCTTGCGGCCGCTGATGCCCAGGTGCGCCGCGTCGAGGCCGGAGAAACGATGCCCCTCACCGAAGAACTTCGTTCGGGCGAGCACCGAGACGAGCGGCTTGGTGAAGGCGAACACCACGAGGATGTCGATCAGGGTCACCAGACCGAGTGCGAAGGCGAACCCGCGCACGACCCCGATCGCGAAGATGTACAGGATGAGCGCGGCCATGATCGACACGGCGTCAGCTGCGAGGATGGTCGTCCGCGCACGTCGCCACCCGCTCTCGACCGCCAGGCGCAACGACTTGCCGTCGCGCACCTCGTCGCGCAGACGCTCGAAGTACACGATGAACGAGTCGGCGGTGATGCCGATCGCCACGATCAGACCGGCGATTCCCGGCAGCGTCAGCGTGAAGCCCACCCCCTGCCCGAGCAGCAGCACCAGGGCGTAGGTGAGCCCGGTGGCCACGATCAGGGAAGCAATGGCCACGAGGCCGAGACCTCGGTAGTAGGCCAGGAGATACACGATCACCAGAACCAACCCGGCGAGGCCGGCGAGCAGGCCCGCCTTGAGCTGGGTGCCGGCGAGCGTCGGCCCCTCGACCGAGACGCCGTTGACGCCGAACGTCAGCGGCAGCGCGCCGTACTTGAGCTGGTTCGCGAGCGCCTTGGACGTCGCGGCCGTGAAGTTGCCGGAGATCTGGGACGACCCGTCGGTGAAGTGGCCGTTCGTGGTGGGCGCGCTGAGCACCTCGCCGTCGAGCACGATCGCGAATCGGCTGGTCTGGTCGCTGCCCTGTTGCTGCTGCTGGAAGAGCGCCTCCGTGATCCGGTCGAACGTCTTCGTTCCCTCACCCTTGAGCTGCAGCGCGACGACCCAGGACACCTGGCCCTGCGGGACGACGGCACTGGCGCTCTTGACGTCCGTGCCCTCGATGACCGTGGGGCTCAGGATCATGACCTCGCCGGTCTTGGGGTCGCAGGTGACGAGCGGCTGGTCGGCGCGGTCCTCCTGCGGCAGGTTCTTCTTCGAGCAGACGAAGCCTTCGGACAATTTCTGGACCGCGGCGAGACCGCCGGCGTACTCCTTGGGCAGCGTCTCGATCCCCTGCGTCTCGGCCTGGATCAGCTCCTCCTCGGAGAGCTTCGACCAGTCGGCCTCGTCGATGATGGCCTGCTGTTTCTTGGCCTCGGCCGGATCGCCAGGCTTCTGGGCACCTTTCGTGGAGGCCCAGAGGAGCCGGAAGCGCAGCTGGGCGGTGCGGCCGACCTGGTCGACGATGTCGCCCCGCTGCTTTCCGGGGATCTCGATGATGACCTGGTTGCCGCCCTGCGTGGTGGTCTCGGCCTCGGCGAGGCCGGTGGCGTTGACGCGCTGGTCGATGATGCCGCGTGCCTGTCGCATCTTCTCGTCGGTGACCTCACCGGAGCTCGCCTTGGCCTGCAGGGTGATGCGGGTTCCGCCTTGCAGGTCGAGGCCGAGTCGCGGCTTCCAGACACTGTCGTCGCCAGAACCGATGGTGCCGAGCACGGCGAGCAGGCCGTACAGGCCGATCACGGCGGCGAGGAAGAGGATCAGGGTGCGGCGCGGCCTCGGAAGGTTGCGCCGCGGTTTCGGCGCGGTGCGCCGAGTGGGCTGGACCGCCATCAATCCCGGTCTTGTGGCTCGTCGACGACCTCGTCAGTGGGAGGAACGTTGCCAGGGGTGACGACCTTGGCAACCGCGTGGCGGGCGACGGTGACGACGACGTCGGGCGCCACGCGGAGCTCGACCTCCTCGTCGGCGACGGCGACGAGCTCACCGAAGATGCCGCTGGCGAGCATGACCCGCGCGCCGGGCGCGAGCGAGTGCTGGGTGGCCATGAACTCCTTCTGGCGGTTGCGCGCTGGCCGAAGGACCAGGAACCAGAAGGCGATGACGACCAAGAGCAGGGGCAGGTATTGGACCCATGTGGACACGGTGAGTGCTCCCGAAAGCGTTGAGATCCCGCCGAGTGACGACGGATGCGGCCCGAGGGCCATGAGGTAGTCTAGCCAGCCCTCTTGTGACTCACGTCGCCGTGTCGGTTTGGTCGAACGCCAGCTGCCCGGTGGTGGGTGGAACGAGCCCAAGATGTCGCCAGGCCGGTGGTGTCGCGACCCGCCCACGCGGCGTACGCGCCAGGAATCCGAGACGCACCAGGAACGGTTCGGCCAGCTCCTCGACCGTCCCGCGTTCCTCGCCGACGGCGACGGCGAGCGTCGCGACGCCGACCGGTCCCCCGCCGAAGCTCTCGCACAACGCGGACAGGACCGCCCGGTCGAGGCGGTCCAGGCCGAGGTCGTCGACCTCGTAGAGGGCCAGTGCTGCGTGGGCGACGGATTCGTCGACGACGCCGTCGGCCCGCACCTCCGCATAGTCGCGGACGCGCCGGAGCAGACGGTTGGCGATGCGAGGTGTGCCGCGTGAGCGTGACGCGATCTCGCGCCCCCCGTCGACGGAGACGTCGAGGTCGAGCAGTCCGGCCGAGCGGTCGACGATGCGATGGAGCTCGGCGGTGTCGTAGTAGTCGAGCTGGGCGGTGAACCCGAAACGGTCGCGCAGCGGGCTCGGCAGCAGCCCGGCCCGCGTGGTGGCCCCCACCACCATGAACGGCGGGATCTCCAGCGGAATGGCCGTCGCTCCGGGTCCCTTGCCGACGATGACGTCGACCCGGAAGTCCTCCATGGCCATGTAGAGCAGCTCTTCGGCCGGCCGCGACATGCGGTGGATCTCATCGATGAACAGGACATCGTGCTCGTTGACGCCCGACAAGATGGCGGCGAGGTCGCCGGCGTGCTGGATGGCCGGTCCGCTGGTGACGCGCAACGGCGCACCGAGCTGGTGGGCGATGATCATCGCGATCGTGGTCTTGCCCAGGCCGGGCGGGCCCGACATCAGCACGTGGTCGGGGGTGCGGCCCCGGGCGACAGCGGCCTCGAGCATCAGCGCGAGCTGTTCGCGCACCCGCTCCTGACCGATGAGCTCGTCGAGGGTGCGTGGGCGCAGAGCGGCTTCGAATGCCCGCTCCTCGGGGGTTGCCGCACCCATCACCGAGTCCGTATCAATGTCGAGGTCGAGGTCGTCGTCCATGTCAGGCCTTCGAGAGCGTGCGGAGGGCGGCGCGCAGGAGGGTCGGGACGTCGGGTTCGCCTGGCGACGCGTCGGCCGCGACGGTGTCGACGGCTCGCTCGGCATCGCGCGTCGACCAACCGAGGCCCTGCAAGGCGTCGCGCACCTGGTCGCGCCAGGCCGCTCCGCCGCTGACGACGGTCGTGACGGGCGACCCGACCCGGTCCTTGAGCTCGACGACGATCCGCTCGGCACCTTTGCGTCCGATGCCTGGTACGGCGGTGAGCGCCGCATGGTCGGAGCTGGCGATCGCCTGGCGAAGGCGCTCGGGAGGCAGCACGGCCAGCATCGCCTGTGCGACCTTGGGACCGACTCCGCTGGCGGTCTGGACGAGCTCGAACATGTCGCGCTCGTCCACGTCGGCGAAGCCGTACAGCGTGGTGGAGTCCTCACGGACGACCATCGACGTGGCGAGCTGGGCCTCGGCACCGAGTCGTAGCCCGGCGATGGTGCCGGGCGTGCAGAACACGTGGTAACCGACTCCCGCGACGTCGACGACGGCGGCGTTGAGGGTCAGTGCCGCGACCCTTCCGCGCACGAAGGCGATCACCGGCCGGCCGCCTTCGCGACAGCTGCGTCGAGGCGAACCGCGGCCCCACCGCGCCAGACCTGGCAGATCGCCAGCGCCAGCGCGTCGGCGGCGTCGGCGGGTCGCGGAGCCTGCTCGAGGCGGAGCAGCCGGGCCACCATGTGAGCCACCTGGGCCTTGTCGGCCCGGCCGCTTCCGGTGATGGCCGCCTTGACCTCGCTTGGCGTGTGGAGCCGGACCTCGATGTCGTGGCGTGCGGCCACCAGCATCGCGACGCCGCTCGCCTGCGCCGTGCCCATGACGGTGCGGACGTTGAGCTGGCTGAACACCCGCTCGACGGCCACGACCTGAGGACGATGCCTGACGATCGCCTCCTCGATCCCCCGCTCCAGCAGATGCAACCGGCGGGCGATGTCGAGGTCGGCGGGCGTGCGCACGACGCCGACGTCGACGAGCGTGAGCGGACCGCCGACACAGCCGTCGACGACACCCACGCCACATCGCGTGAGGCCGGGATCGATCCCGAGCACCCTCACCGACTGCGAACGCATGTTCGACAGGTTAGTCGGCGGCACCCGCCGATCGAGGGCGACGCGCCGCGCCTTTCGGCAAGCTCAAGGATCGGAGCTACGCCCGCTCCATGGCCTCGGCCATGACCTCGTCGGAGGCGTCGAGGTTGCTGAAGACGTTCTGCACGTCATCGAGGTCCTCCAGCGCGTCGAGCAGGCGGAGGATCTTCGTGGCCGCGCTGACGTCGACCTCCACCGACACCGACGGGACGAATGACGCCTCGGCGGAGTCGTAGTCGAGACCGGCGGCCTGCAGGGCGGTGCGCACCTGGACCAGGTCCGTGGGCTCGCAGACGACCTCGAACGCCTCGCCGAGATCGTTGACATCCTCAGCACCGGCGTCGAGCACGGCGAGCAGGACGTCGTCCTCCGTCGCCTTCCCTCCGTCGTGCTCAGCGGGGACGATGATGACGCCCTTGCGGGTGAACAGGTACGACACCGAGCCGGGTTCGGCCATCGTGCCGCCGGCGCGAGTCATCGCCGTGCGGACCTCCATGGCGGCCCGGTTGCGGTTGTCGGTGAGGCACTCGACGAGGAGCGCCACACCGCCCGGCGCATAGCCCTCGTACATGATCGTGGCGTAGTCGACTCCCCCGCCGTCGAACCCGCCGCCGCGCTTGACGGCGCGGTCGATGTTGTCGTTGGGCACGGACGACTTCTTGGCCTTCTGGATCGCGTCGTAGAGCGTCGGGTTTCCGGCCGGGTCTGGTCCGCCGGTGCGCGCGGCGACCTCGACGTTCTTGACGAGCTTGGCGAACATCTTGCCGCGCTTGGCGTCGATGGCCGCCTTCTTGTGCTTGGTCGTCGCCCACTTGGAGTGGCCTGACATGCCGAGTCCCTTTCCCCTGCCCTATGTCGCTGTCGCTGTGACGAGATCCAGGAAGTACCGGTGGATGCGGAGGTCGTCGCTCACCTCGGGGTGGAAGGACGTCGCCACGACCGGACCCTGCTGGACCGCCACGATCCTATCCCCGACGCCCGGCACAGCCACGCTCGCGAGCACCTCGACCCCGGGTCCGACGTCCTCGACCCACGGAGCGCGGATGAACACGGCGTGGACGGGGTCGTCGAAGATCGTGAAACCGACGTCGCCCTCGAAGGAGTCGACCTGGCGGCCGAACGCGTTGCGACGCACGGTGATGTCGAGCCCCCCGAGCGTCTCTTGACCGACGACGCCGTCACGTAGCCGGTCGGCGAGCATGATCATCCCGGCGCACGTGCCGAGGGTGGGCATCCCGGTCTTGATGCGGTCGGCGAACGCATCGAACATGTCGAAGGCGCGGGCCAGCTTGACCATCGTGGTGGACTCCCCGCCGGGCATGACGAGGGCGTCGCAGCGCTCGAGCTCCTCCAGCCTGCGCACCGCGAATGCGTCCACGCCGAGCTCGGACAGCGCGACGAGATGCTCCCGGACATCGCCCTGGAGCGCGAAGACGCCGATCGACGGTGAACCCACGTCACCAGCGTAGTTGGACCAGGATGACGGACTCCCCAGACGACGGCGGTGGTTCGGGGTGGGCCTGACCACCGCCGCCGCTCCCTCTCGGTTTCCCTCCCGATCGGGATCGGGGAGAGAGGCGTCAACGCCATCCGCAGACGCGGCGACTCCCTCACATACTGCGTCACGCGGAGACTCCCGGCTCCGTGGGCCGTGACGCTGGAATCAGCATACGACGGAGGTGGTGATCTGCGACACGTGAAATACCGGGACAAAAGCCCCAGTTTCACCAGCCGCGTTCAGAAAGCCGGTGCGGCTCCGGAACGTCGTCGACGTTGATGCCGACCATGGCCTCGCCGAGTCCGCGGGAGACCTTGGCGAGGACGTCGGGATCGTCGTGGAACGTGGTGGCCTTGACGATCGCCTCGGCGCGCTCGGCGGGATTGCCGGACTTGAAGATGCCGGACCCGACGAAGACGCCCTCGGCGCCCAGCTGCATCATCATCGCGGCGTCGGCCGGGGTGGCGATGCCGCCGGCGGTGAACAGCACGACGGGGAGCTTGCCGAGCTCGGCCACCTCGCGGACGAGCTCGATCGGCGCCTGCAGCTCCTTGGCGGCGACGTACAGCTCGTCGTCGGCGAGAGTCTGGAGGCGGCGGATCTCGGCGCGGATCTGACGCATGTGTGTGGTGGCGTTGGAGACGTCGCCGGTGCCTGCCTCGCCCTTGGAGCGGATCATGGCCGCACACTCGGTGATACGGCGCAACGCCTCGCCCAGGTAGGTGGCGCCGCACACGAACGGCACCGTGAACTGCCACTTGTCGATGTGGTTCGCGTAGTCGGCCGGGGTGAGAACCTCGGACTCGTCCACGTAGTCGACGCCCAGGCTCTGCAGCACCTGGGCCTCCACGAAGTGCCCGATTCGCGCCTTGGCCATGACCGGGATGGAGACGGCCTCGATGATGCCGTCGATGAGGTCCGGATCGCTCATGCGCGCCACGCCGCCCTGGGCACGGATGTCGGCCGGCACGCGCTCGAGGGCCATCACGGCGACAGCGCCGGCGTCCTCGGCGACCTTGGCCTGCTCGGCGTCGACGACGTCCATGATGACGCCGCCCTTGAGCATCTCGGCCATGCCGCGCTTGACGCGTGCGGTGCCGATCGTCGTGTGGTCGCTCATGCCGTCCTCCAGAAGTGGCCTTCAATAATGAGGCCAGTCTACTCGCGCTGTCGAGTTGAGGTCACGCCGGTGGCAACGGCTTTCCGACCGCCTGCCGATGCACCATCACCATCCGCTGGACGATCGTCACGATGCTGGCGGCTGTGAGCGCCCACAGCGTGATCTCGGTGAGGATCGGCAGGCCGAACAGGCCGTTGAAGCCCGTCATCACCAGGATCGCGACGAGCCGGTCGGCGCGTTCAGCGATGCCGCCCTTGGCCGTCATGCCGAGACTCTCGGCCCTGGCCCGGGCGTACGACGTGATGTTGCCGAGCACGAGGCAGGCCAAGCTCAGGCACAGGTAGAGGGTCGGACCGCCGAGGGTCGTCTCCGCGTCGGCGGTGGCGTAGTACAGCACCAGGCCGGCAAAGATTGACGCATCACCGAACCGGTCGAGCGTCGAGTCCAGGAACGCTCCCCAGGCCGACGACTGACCGGTCTTGCGGGCCATGTAGCCATCCATGATGTCGCCGAAGACGAACGCGGTGACGACAAGGACGCCCACGAAGAACTCGCCCCGCGGGAAGAACCACAGCGCACCGGCACTCACGCCGAGGGTGCTGACGATCGTCACGTGGTCCGGCTTGACACCGAGCCGCAAGAGAAGGTCGGCCAGCGGCGCCCAGACTTTGGTCCAGAACTGACGGAATCGTTCGAGCACGGTCTACTCCCCCCCATTCAAATCAGCACTGTCCAGGTCAGCCCAGGCTGCGGCCAGCATCTCGCGGGTCTCCCCCAGGAGCTGCGGCATGGTCTTGGTGCGCCCGATGACGGGCAGGAAGTTTGAGTCGCCGCCCCACCGAGGCACGACGTGCTGGTGCAGGTGCGCGGCGATGCCCGCGCCGGCGATGTTGCCCTGGTTGATGCCCAGGTTGAAGCCGTGCGGCCGGGTGACCGAGAGCATCGCGGTCATCGCCTGCTTCGTGAGCAGCGCGACCTCCGCTGTCTCGTCGTCGGTGAGATCGGTGTAGTCGGCCACATGACGGAACGGACAGATGAGCAGATGGCCGGCGGTGTACGGATAGAGATTCAGCACCGCGTACGCCACCTCGCCACGGCGGACGATCAGGCCCTCGGTGTCGTCCATCAACGGGATGTGGCAGAACGGGCAGTCGGACTCGTCGGACGACTCCGGCTTGTTCTCGCCCTTGATGTAGCGGATGCGGTGCGGCGTCCAGAGTCGTTCGAAGGCGTCCGGCTCCCCCACACCGTGCTGCATGTCCGGCTCTTCGCCGGGGGGTTGTGTGGTCGGCTCTCCGCCGCGGGGCTGCTCGGTCACGGGGAAACTCTAGGACGTGTCTCCCTGTTCCGGTCCGAGGGGCGCCCAAGGCCGAACCCTCTAGCCCCCGAGGCGGGAGGGTTCGGCCCGAGCACAACCCTGCCTACTCGATGAGTCCGGATAGCGCCCGGTCGATCAGGTCCTTGCGAGACGCGTCGTCGGACAGGTGTTCCAACCCGAAGCCCAGGAGCAGCGAGTCCTCCGTCGAGACCCCGCCGAAAGCGTTGACGAGCTTCTCCGCGATGTTCCAGTTGCCCTGGTTCGGTGGGCTTCCCTCCGGCGGACCGCCGACCGTCCAGCTGCTCGAGGCACCCTCGAACCCGTCGGCGTCGGTGTTGCCGTCGACCGTGACCTTGGTGTCGTCGACGAACGTGCCGATCCCACCGGTGCCCGGGTCGGTCATGTATGTGATCGACAGCTCCACTTGTTCGCCCACGAACGGCGCGAGGTCGAACGCCACGTCTTGCCACCCGTCGGTCGAGGTCGTGAACGTGTTCCACTCCCCGCTGGTTCCGTCCGAGGCACAGCCGGCACCGCCGAGGTAGTGCTCGAGGAACGGGTGCATCGACAGCAGGAACCCGCCCGGCTCGCACTCAGACGGCGGAGTGGTGGTCGTCTTGCCGCTCTTCTCGGGCAAGGTCGTCCAGTTGTCCTGGCCGACCGTGTGTGCCTCCACCATCACGTGGTCGTAGCCGGCCTCAAGGCTGGCGGACAGCTTGAAGGCCAGCTCGCCCGCGGATTTACCCGTCAGGTCGACCGTCTTCGACAGCCGCATGTACGACGCGTCCTGGTGCAGCGCACCGGCGTACTTGGTGCCCTCCACCGGTGCGTACGGGTCGACCCCGTCGGTGGTGTACTCGGCCGCGCCCTTGCTGGCGAACTGCGGGAACTCGCCGACCGGGAGCACGTCGCTCGTCGGCTGGAACACGCCGGCCTCGTTCAGCGGGTTGCCACGCTCGGTCACCGGGCCGCCGAACGTCCCCTCGAACCCGTCGATCGGGGCGGCGTTGCCGACCACGCTCACCGGGTTCTCGTTGTCGGTCCGGCTGAAGCCGCCGAGGTAGTACTGCCGGAAGTCGTCGGCCATGATCAGGCAGTCCTCGAAGAAGCCCGGGACGGTGTCGACGACGCACTCGGCCTCGGGGTCGCCGTTGAGCCCGTAGAACAGACCACCGACGGCGTCGCCGATGCCGGGCAGACCGGAGTACTGCGCGGTCTCGCCGGCATGGACCAGCTTGCCACCGCTGTTGAGGTAGTCGCGGACCGCGAGAGTCGTGTACTGCTCCTTCTCGGCCACCGCGATGTCGGGCAGCTCGCCGAACGGCGTCGAGATGGTCTCGTCCTCGGCATCCTGGGTGAGGCGGTTGTCGCCCAGATACCAGACGACGGCGTCGTAGTGGCCGAGGACACCGAGGTCGTGTGGGACACCACGCTTGTCGATGTCCCAGACGTCGGTCGAGTAGCCGGCGTCGTTGATGGCCTTCTCGTAGCCAGCGGCGTACTTCGGTGCCTTGACGCCACCCGGGTAGTCGGGGTTGACGCCGGTGTAGTCCTCGTCGGCCAGCACCAGAACATCGTCGCCACTGTCGGATGCGACCGAGTAGGTGAAGGACTCACTCTGGACCGCGCCCGTGCCGGACTTGACGCCGGTGAACTTCACCTCGACCTTGTCACCCGGCTTGGTCCCGCTCACCTCGCCGCGGAACTCGGCGTAGTAGTCGTCGTTCTCGTCGCCGTAGCGCTCGCCGCCTTCCCACTCCGAGACCGACGCGGTCTTCGCCGCCCCACCGTTGACGCTGTAGGACAGCTTCAAGTCCTGCAGCGCCCGCTTGGCCACGACGGCGACGGTCTGCGGGTCGCCGTACGACACGTCAAAGGAGTCGACCTGGAAATCGGCGGCCTTGCGGTCGACCACCGATGCCGGGTCGTCGGGGTCGGCGGCAGACTCCGCGACCGAGAGGGCGAACGGGATGTTCTTCTCGAACTCCGCCTGCACCAGCTCCTCGTCGTCCGGGAAGTTGAACCCGCTCTGGCAGTCCTCGGCCAGCCACTCGTCGTCCGGCACGGAGTCGGACGCAACCTCACAGGTGGACATCTCCGGCGTGAAGCCGAGGGTGCCGTGGGCCTCCGTCATGTGCGTGTCCGTGTCGCCATTGGTGGTGTAGAGCTCGGCGGAGATGTCAGGGTCGTACCCGGCTATGGCCGGGTTCTCGTCGTCGCCGGCCATCGCCTCGTAGATGACGTCGTCCGGTGTCGGCGTCGAGACCTGCCAGCCGGTGCCGTAGAGCAGCAGCTCGGCCGCCGAGTGGTAGTTGACGAAGAACTCGAAGCCGACGCGGCCGACGAAGGAGTCCATCGCCTTGGTCTCCGGCTCGGACCCGGCCGAAGGACCGCGGTAGGTCTCGCTACCGGTGTTGGGCGAGGAGCCCTCGTTGTCGTAACCCCACTTGGTCGCGAAGTTGCGGTTGGGGTCGACACCGTCACCGGGCGCGGTCTGGCCGTCGCCGTTGTTGTCGCGCAGGTTCTTGCGCCACAGCCGGTTGTCCGGCTCGAAGGTGAAGTCGTAGCCGTCCGGGTTCGCCACCGGGACGAACCAAAGCTCGTTCTTGTCGACCAGGCCGGTGATCTTCGAGTCGCTGCCGTAGTTGTCGATCACGTGGTGCATCAGTCGACGGTTCATCTCCGGCGTGATCCATTCACGCGCGTGCTGCGCTCCGGCGTACAGGACCGACGGCTTCTTGCCGTCCTTGAGCGACCGCGCGTCCTTGCTGATCTTCAGCGCGATGATGTCCTGGCCCTTGACGGTCTTGCCGATGGTGACGGTCTTGGCGATCCGCGGGTTGTCGGTGGCGGCCTTCTTGTACTCGGCCATGATCCCGTCCTTGCCGGAGTACTTCTTGAAGACCTCGTGGCCGTCAGCCGCTTGCTCGTTCGACCGCTCGACCGCAGTCTTTCCGTCCACCTTCTTGAGCTGCATCTCCACGCCCTGCTTGCCCAGCTGCTTGGCCTGGGCCGCGCTGAGGATCGCCTCGACCCGGACTTGCGCCTTCTTGCCCTTCTCACCGGAGATCTTGCTGAGCTCCAGGTCATGACGGTCGACGCCGAGGTCGACGATCTCTGCTATCTGGCTGGTGGCCATCTCGCCGACGTAGACGTCGAAATGGTCGTCCGGTGGAGCGGCCACCGAGGCGCTGGTGCTCAACAGGCCGGCGACGAGCGCCAGGACGGCAAGGATTGACAACGACAAACGACGCATTCGTGCCCCCGAGAATCAGAAAGAGGAAAATCCTCTGGGCAAATCTCACCCGGTTTCGACGCATTGTCAATGGTTGCGACCGGAAAGAATTCAGACCTGCAACCTGTTCTCGATCACTTCGACGATGCGCTCGATCGCGGCGTCGACCGGCACGCCGTTGTCCTGGTCGCCGCTGCGGTAGCGGAACGACACTGCTCCGGCCTCGATGTCCTGGTCGCCGACGATGACCATGAACGGCACCTTCTGCGTCTGCGCGTTGCGGATCTTCTTCTGCATGCGCTCGTCGGAGTGATCGACCTCGACCCTGATGCCGCGCGCCTTGAGCCGCCGAGCAACGTCGTCGAGGTAGTCGGCGTGGCGCTCGGCAACCGGGATGCCGACGACCTGCACGGGCGCCAGCCATGGAGGGAAAGCACCGGCATAGTGCTCCACGAGCACCCCGAGGAACCGCTCGATCGAGCCGAACTTCGCCGAGTGAATCATCACCGGGCGCTGCCGGCTGCCGTCCGCCGCGACGTACTCGAGCTCGAACCCGCGCGGTTGGTTGAAGTCATACTGGATCGTCGACATCTGCCAGGTGCGGCCGATGGCATCACGCGCCTGTACCGAGATCTTCGGGCCGTAGTACGCGGCGCCGCCCGGGTCGGGGACCAGCTCGAGACCCGACTCGCGTCCGACGTCCTCGAGCACTTTCGTGGCAGTGGCCCACTCCTCCTCGTCGCCCACGAACTTGTCCGGATTCGAGTCGTCGCGGGTGGACAGCTCGAGGAAGAAGTCGTCCAGCCCGAAGTCGCGGAACAGGCTCAGGCAGAAGTTGAGCAGGTGCTTGATCTCTTCCGGCGCCTGCTCGGGCGTCACGTAGGAGTGCGAGTCGTCCTGGGTCATCCCCCGCACGCGGGTGAGGCCGTGCACCACGCCGGACTTCTCGTACCTGTACACGCTGCCGAACTCGAAAAGCCGCAGCGGCAGCTCGCGGTATGAACGCTGCCGCGAGCGGAAGATCAGGTTGTGCATCGGGCAGTTCATGGCCTTGAGGTAGTACTTGCTGCTCTCGAAGTCCATCGGCGGGAACATGCTGTCGGCGTAGTACGGGAGATGCCCGGAGGTGTGGAACAGCCCCTCCTTGGAGATGTGCGGGGTGCCGACGTAGTCGAAGCCCTCCTCGATGTGCCGACGCCGGACGTAGTCCTCCATCTCCCGTTTGATCACGCCGCCCTTGGGGTGGAAGACGGCGAGCCCGGAGCCCAGCTCGTCGGGGAAGCTGAACAGGTCGAGCTCCTGGCCGAGCCGGCGGTGGTCGCGTCTCTGCGCCTCCTCGATCCGGTGCAAATGGGCATCCAAGGCTTCTTTGCTCGGCCAAGCAGTTCCGTAAATTCTCTGGAGCTGCTTGTTCTTCTCGTCGCCGCGCCAGTAGGCCGC
>NZ_JBOHDT010000087.1:0-41527 GCF_050700635.1 Aeromicrobium sp. | reverse complement strand
GATCGACGCCTCCACAGCGTGCTGCAACGGCCAGGCCGCATCGGCGGCGACAGGGCCGGCGTTCCCCCAGAGCTCACGACAGGCCTGTGTGAGGGCTGACACCGGGTTCCACTCGGCGATGAAGCGCAGCCAGTCGGGCATCTGCTCCGTCGGCGCGAACGTGTTGGCGACGAACGTCAGCGGGAACATCACCGTGAACATGAATCCCTGGACCGCCTCGACGGTGCGCATCAGCGACCCGACCCAGATACCGAGCCAGATCATCGCGAACCCGAACAGCAGCAGGAGGAGGAAGCCCAGCACCGCGTCGACGACGCCGTTACGGATGCGCCAGCCGATGAGCAGGCCGGTGACACCCATGACGGCGATGCCGATGCTGGAGTGGATCAGGCTGGAGATGCTGCGGCCCACCAGCACCGACGACCGGGAGATGGGCAGCGACTTGAGCCGGTCGACGATGCCCTTCTGGAGGTCGTTGGTGAGCCCCATCGCCACCACCGCAGAGGAGAAGACCATCGTCTGCACCATGATTCCGGGCAGCAGGAACTCCTTGTACGACACATCTCCCGGCGGCTGGATCGAGCCCCCGAACACGTACGCGAACAGCAGCACGAACATCACCGACTGCACGGTGACGTCGAGGAGCATCTCGGGCATCCGCTTGATGTGGATGAGGTTGCGCCAGACGATCGTGCCCGACGCCCGAAGCATCGACGGCGGCGAGATCGGCGGGCGGGTGGTGGTGAACATCGTCGTCATGAGATGGCCTCTTCCAGCTCGTCAATCTCGTCGGTCTCCTCCTCGGCCTTGTGGCCCGTGAGGTGGAGGAACACGTCGTCGAGGCTCGGTCGCTTGAGGCCGAGGTCGTCGACCTCGATGCCGCTGCGCTCGAAGACGTCGCCGATGCGCGACATGTCGCCGAGTCCGTCGGCCTGGGCGATCAGCCGCCGGGCCGCGGCGTCGACATGCACCTCGGGCGAGCAGCCGCGCATGAGCTCCTCAGCCCGGGGCAGGTCGGCAGCGTACGTGAGGGTGAGCACGACGCTCGCGGCTCCCGCCTGGTCCTTGAGCTGGGTGGGCGTCCCCGCCGCGATGATCCTGCCCTTGTCGATGACGATGATGTCGTCGGCCAGGTGGTCGGCCTCCTCGAGGTACTGGGTGGTGAGCACGAGCGTCGTACCCTCCCCCACGAGACCACGCAGCACCTCCCACAGCTCGGTGCGGCTACGCGGGTCGAGGCCGGTGGTCGGTTCGTCGAGGAACAGCACCGGAGGTGCCGCGATGAGGCTGACCGCGAGATCGAGGCGCCGGCGCATGCCGCCGGAGTAGGTCTTGGCGATCCGGTCGGCGGCCTCACTGAGCGAGAAGCGCTCGAGTAGCTCGTCGGTGCTGTCGCGGATGTACTGCTTGGGCAGCCCGTAGAGCCGTCCGATGAGCCTCAGGTTCTCGCGCGCGGTGAGCAGCTCGTCGACCGTGGCGGCCTGCCCAGTGAGCCCCATGCTGCGGCGCACGGCGTCGGGCTCCGCGAGGACGTCGTGACCCGCCACCCGCCCGGTTCCGCTCGTGGGCACGCTCAGGGTGGTGAGCATGCGTGTGGTGGTGGTCTTGCCGGCACCGTTGGGCCCGAGCAGACCGAGGACGGTGCCCTGCGGCACCACGAAGCTGACACCGTCGACCGCGATGTTGTCGCCGAATTTCTTGACGAGGTCGATCGCCTCGACCGCTGGACCGGCATTCATCCGAGCATCCCTCCCAGGACAGTATGCAGCGGAAATATTACCGCCTTGTTCCAACTAGGAATACCAGAGGGTACTGACAGAAATCGTCGAGAAACGGCCAGCGAGCGAGTGAGCCCCCAGTCTGCGACGATCGGTTCGATGGGGAGGCGCCATGGGTGAGGACGTCACGGACCAGGGAGAGCGCGCGGGCCAAGAGGCCCGGCACAGCACGACGATGAAAGCCGGCGCGCGAGTCGGGCTGATGGCCTACGGCGTGGTGCACCTGCTGGTCGCGTGGCTCGCCCTGCAGGTGGCCTGGTCGGGCGGTGGCGACGCCAGTGGAAGCGGGGCCTTGCACAAGCTCGCCGAGCAACCGTTCGGCAGCATCCTGCTCTGGATCACCGCGCTCGGACTCGTCGTGCTGGCGCTGTGGCAGCTGCTCGCCGCGATCTTGGGCTACGAATCCGAGGAAGACGAGAAGAAGCGGACGTTCAAGCGGCTGTCCGCCGTGGCCCGCACGATCGCCTACGGCTTCCTCGCCTTCGCCGCCGGACGCATCGCGTCCGGATCCGGAAAGTCCGGCGGTCGCTCCAAGGAGGAGGGCATCACCGCCGACCTGCTCGCGGCTCCGGCCGGACGCCTGCTCGTGGGCATCGTCGCACTCGCGATCTTCGCCATCGCTGTGCGACAGGCCTGGCGCGGCATCACCGACAGCTTCACCAACGACCTCCAGCCGCAGGCCACCACGGGCCCGAGCGGTCGGACCGTGCTCGTGCTCGGGCGGATCGGCTACGTCGCGAAGGGCGTGGCGTTCGGCATCGTCGCCATTCTCTTCGCCGCCGCGGCCATTACCTATGACGCCGACAAGGCGGGCGGGCTCGACGATGCCCTCGGCACGCTGCGCGACCAGCCGTTCGGCCCGTACCTGCTCACGATCGTCGCGCTAGGCATCGCCGCTTTCGGCGTGTTCTGCTTCGTGTGGGCCCGCCACGCCCGCACCCGCTGAACCGTTCCAGAACTGGCAGGGCGAGCTCCTCGCCGCGCCGTCGGCGCCTCGTTGCTACACTCTGCTACAGAGGTGATGACGATGCGGACGATTCCCCATCGCGAGCTGCGCAACAACAGCAGCAAGGTGCTGGCTGACGTCAAGGGCGGCGAGACGATCGCGGTCACCAACAACGGCGAGATCGCAGCGATTCTCGTGCCACCCGGCACCAGCCGCTACGACCAGCTCGTCGCCTCCGGTCGCGTCACGCCCGCGCGCAACCCCGGACACGCCCGGGAGATCAAGCGAGCCAAGGGCAGGTTGCGATCGATAGACGTGCTCGACGAGCTGCGCGGCGACCGGTGACGGTCCATTACGCCGACACGTCAGCCTGGGTGAAGCTGATCTACAGCGAGGCCGAAACCGACGCGATGCTCGACCATCTCGAGGACGTACGCGACTCGGACGGCCGCTTCGTGTCGTCTGAGCTACTTGCGACCGAGCTTCATCGCACCGGCCGGCGTCTCGGCGTGCGGGCTGCTGGTATCCGTGACGCGCTGAGCGAGCTCGAGCTCGTACTTCCGACGCACGAGACATTCGCTGCTGCCGGTCAGCTCGCGGGCGAAGTCCTGCGCACGCTCGACGCGCTTCATGTGGCAACGGCGCTCGAGGCCGGCGCCTCTGCCTTCGTCACGTACGACTCCCGCCAGGCCGCAGCTGCCGAGGAGGCCGGGCTCAGCGTCATCAGTCCTGGCGCGTGAGAAGCGGATGTTCGGCGTGGCGACGGCCGCGGGGCGCGCCCTCGGCCGCGATCGACCCGTGCTTCATCGCGATGACGTGGTCTGCGTAGCGGCAGGCCAGGTTGAGGTCGTGCATGACGACGACGATCGTGGTGCCCCGGCTGAGGTTGGGATCGGTCAGCAGGTCCAGCAGCTCGACCTGGTGGTTGATGTCGAGGAATGCCGCCCGGCTCGCGAACATGCTCGCGCCTGACGAGACGACGACGAAGTCCGGCGACGCCAGCGGGTTCGCCAGCAGGTTCTGGAAGATCAGGCCGGCGATCTGCACCTGGCGTGCACCCAGAAATGGCCCCCAGTCCACCACCGCGGGCGGGCACCCTGGTGGCTTCGACGCCAGATCTGGAGGTCGGAGTCAGGCGAACTTCTCGCCGTTCTTCGCCTTGTCGAGCAACAGGGGCGGCGGATCGAACTGCGAGCCGTACTTCTCCGCCAGCTCCTGGGCGCGCTCGGTGAACGCCTCGACGCCGATCCGGCTGCTCCCGTCCGCCCCCACCGCTTCGTACCCGTTGATGTACTGCAGCGCGCCACCGTGCATGGGCGGGAAGCCGATGCCGAAGATCGAGCCGATGTTCGCGTCGGGCACCGTGCGCAGCACGCCCTCCTCGAGACAGCGGACGGTGTCGAGCGACATCACGAAGACGAGGCGGTCCTTGATGTCCTGGAAGTCCGGCTGCTCCTCCGCGACGGGGAACGTCTCGGCGAGGCCGGACCACAGACCGGTGCGCTTGCCGCTCTCGTCGTAGTCGTAGAAGCCCTGGCCCACGAGCTTGCTCGAGCGTCCGAGCTCGATCATCGTGTCGATGACGTCCTCGGCGGGCGCCTTCACCCACGTGCCGCCCTCCTGCTCGACCGCCTTCTGCGAGGCGATGCGGATCTTCTTCATCAGCTCGAGGTTCAGCTCGTCGCTGATCTGCAGGACGCCGACGGGGAAGCCGGCCTGCGTCGCTGCCCGCTCCAGCGAGGAGGGGTTGACACCCTCGCCGAGCATCGCGAGTCCCTCGTTGATGAAGTGGCCGATGACGCGGCTGGTGAAGAAGCCGCGGCTGTCGTTGACGACGATCGGCGTCTTCTTGATCTGCTGCACGTAGTCGAGCGCGCCGGCGATCGTGGCGTCGTTCGTCTTCTCGCCCGCGATGATCTCGACCAGCGGCATCTTGTCGACCGGCGAGAAGAAGTGGATGCCGATGAAGTCCTCGGGGCGCTTGACGCCCTCGGCCAGCCCGGTGATGGGCAGCGTCGACGTGTTGGAGCCGAGCAGCGCGTCCGGCTTGACGACCGGCTCCAGCTCACCGAACACCGAGTGCTTCAGGTCGACGGACTCGAAGACGGCCTCGACCACGAGGTCGCAGCCCTCGAGGTCGGCGTAGTCGTCAGTGGGCGTGATGCGGGACAGGAACTCATCGACCTTCTCCTGGGTCGTGCGGCCCTTCTCGAGCTGCTTCGCCAGCAGCTTCTCACTGTAGGCCTTGCCCTTCTCGGCAGCCGCGAGGTCGACGTCCTTGAGCACGACCTCCATGCCGGCCTTCGCCGACACGTAGGCGATGCCGGCGCCCATCATGCCGGCGCCGAGCACGGCGACCTTGGTGAACTTCTTCGGCTCGATGCCGTCCGGGCGCGAGCCACCGGCGTTGATCGAACCGAGGTCGAAGAAGAACGCCTGCGTCATGTTCTTGAACTGCTGGCCGGTGATGAGATCGACGAGGTAGCGCGACTCGATGCGCGTCGCGGTCTCGAAGTCGACCTGCGCGCCCTCGACGGCCGCGGACATGATGTTGCGCGGGGCCTTGTAGAGCGCGCCCTTCGTCTGCTTGCGCAGGTTGGAGGGGAACGCCGGCAGGAACTGCGCCAGCTTCGGGCTCGACGGGGCGCCACCCGGGATCTTGTAGCCCTGGCGGTCCCACGGCTGCGAGGCTGCCTCTTCGTTGCCCTGGACCGACTCGATCCAGGCCTTCGCGGCCGGGAGCAGCGCCTCCTGACTGTCGACCACCTCGTCGACCAGACCCTTCGCTTGCGCGACGACCGGCTTCATGCGCGGGCCCTGCAGGAGTACGTTCATCAGCGCGTCCTGGATGCCGAACATGCGCACGGTGCGCGTGACACCGCCGCCACCGGGGAGCAGGCCGAGGGTGACCTCGGGAAGACCGATCTCGTAGCCGCCGGCCGCGGCGATGCGGTGGTGGCAGGCGAGTGCGATCTCGAGGCCGCCGCCCAGTGCCGCGCCGTTGATTGCCGCGACCACAGGCTTGCCGCAGGTCTCGAGCTTGCGAAGTGTCGCCTTCATGCCCTGGACGTTCGTGAAGATGTCCTCGGCGTCGTCGGGCGTCGCCTGGGTCATCAGCTTGAGGTCGCCGCCGGCGAAGAACGTCTTCTTGCCGGACGACACGATGACGCCCCTGACTGAGTCGCCGTCAGAAGAGATGTCGTCGACCAGCTGGTTGACGGCGCGCTCCATCGAGTCGCCGTACGCCTGGTTCATCGTGTTGGTGCTCTGCGACGGGTCGTCGATGACGAGGTTGACGATCCCGTCGGCCTTCTCGTAACGGACTGCTTCTGTGGTGGTGGACATGAAGGTTCGTTTCTCCTGAAGGTTTCGGGGGTCAGAGACGCTCGACGACGGTGGCGATGCCCATGCCGCCGCCGACGCACAGCGTGGCGAGTCCGTACTTCTTGTCGCGACGCTCGAGCTCGTCGACGAGCGTGCCGAGGAGCATCGCGCCGGTGGCACCGAGCGGGTGGCCCATGGCGATGGCGCCGCCGTTGACGTTGGTCTGGTCGTGCGGGTAGTCGCCCAGGTCGCGCATCAGCTTCATGGCGACGGCGGCGAAGGCCTCGTTGATCTCGATGAGGTCGATGTCCTCGACCGACATGCCGGCCTTCGCGAGCGCCTTGCGGCTCGCGGGCGCGGGGCCGGTGAGCATGATCGTGGGCTCGGACCCGCTGACCGCGGTGGAGAGGATCCGCGCACGTGGGGTGAGGCCGTGGGTCTGGCCGGCCTGCTCGGACCCGATCAGCACGAGGGAGGCGCCGTCGACGATGCCGGAGCTGTTGCCGGCGTGATGGACGTGGTTGATCTTCTCGACGTGGTGGTACTTCTCCAGCGCTACGGAGTCGAAGCCGCCGAAGTCGCCGATCTGCTCGAACGCCGGGGGCAGCGCCGACAGGCTCTCGACCGTGGTGCCCTCGCGCACGAACTCGTCGTGGTCGAGGATCGTCAGGCCGTTGTCGTCCTTGACCGGGATGACCGACTTGCTGAAGTAGCCGTTGGCGATCGCCTTCGAGGCCCGCGCCTGCGACTCGGCCGCGAAGGTGTCGACGTCCTCACGGCTGTAGCCCTCGATCGTGGCGATGAGGTCGGCGCCGATGCCCTGCGGCACGAAGTCGGTGTCGAACGCGGTCTTGGGGTCCATGGCCCAGGCGCCGCCGTCGGACGCCATCGGCACCCGGCTCATCGACTCGACGCCGCCGGCGAGGATGAGGTCCTCCCAGCCGGAGCGGACGCGCTGCGAGGCCTGGTTGACGGCCTCGAGGCCGGAAGCGCAGAACCGGTTCAGCTGGACGCCGGCCACGGTGTACGGAAGACCGGCCGCGAGCGCAGCGGTCTTGGCGATGTCGGACCCCTGGTCACCGATCGGCGAGACCACGCCGAGCACCAGGTCCTCGATACCGGCCGGGTCGAGCGACGGGTTCCGCTTCTGGATCTCGTCGATCAGGCCGGTGACCAGCGAGATCGGCTTCACCTCGTGGAGCGAACCGGTCTTCTTGCCGCGACCACGCGGCGTCCGGATGGCGTCGTAGACGAATGCCTCGGTCATGGTGTGGGTCCCTACTGAATCTATGGGCAGACGGTTGGGGCGTGCCCCACGATTGTGACACCATCACTGTCAGAGTGGTAGCCGGGGCCCTGTGGGGCTCATCACGTGGAAAGGATGTGGGCATGGTTGTCCAGGCCGAGACGCTGAGCGTCGAGCAGCTGGCGTCCCGCGTCGGCATGACCGTGCGCACGGTGCGTTTCTACGCCGGCCGCGGGCTCATCCCGCCGCCGCGGCGTGAGGGTCGCAACGGCTACTACGGTCCGGACCACCTGGCCCGACTGGAGCTGGTGCGCGAGCTGCAGGCACACGGGTTCACCTTGTCGGCGATCGAGGGATACCTCGATCGCATCCCCGCTGACGCGACACCCGCCCAGGTGGCGCTGCACCGGACCCTGCTCGCGCCGTGGGCGCCGGACCTACCCGAGAGCGTCACCCGGGTCGAGCTCGAGACGCGTTCCGGGCGCCCACTCGCCGACGACGACATCGAGCTGCTGGTGGCCATCGGAGTCGTCGAGCCGACACCGACCGAAGACGTCTTCCAGCTCGCGCCTGCACACCTGGCGCTCGGCATCGCTTTCCTCGAGCTCGGGCTGCCGACGGACGCAGCACTCGCGACGCGCAAGATCTTCACCGCCCACGGCCGCGCGATCGCCGAGGAGATGACCGAGGTCTTCCGCACCCAGGTCTGGCCACACCTGCGCGAGTCCGACCTCCCGCCGGAGGACATGACGGCGATGATCGAGCGGTTCAAACCGCTCACCGTCCAGGCGCTCGTGACGGCCTACGAGGAGGCAGTCGACGAGTCGAAGCGAGCCACGGTGCGCAAGCGCACCTAGTCCGTCACAAACCCATCGTGCGGCCGACGATCTCCTTCATGACCTCGGTGGTGCCGCCGTAGATCGTCTGGATGCGGGTGTCGAGGTACGCCTTCGAGATGCGGTACTCGGACATGTAGCCGTAGCCGCCGTGCATCTGCAGGCAGGTGTCGGCCGTCCGCTTCTGCAGCTCGGTGGTCCACCACTTGCCCATCGCGGCGTCGGCCACCGACAGGTTGCCCTCGAGGAGCTCCATGATCGAGCGGTCGACGAAGACCTGGGCGATCTGCTGCTCCGTCTCCAGCTCGGCCATCGTGAACCGGGTGTTCTGGAACGAGCCGATCGGTTTGCCGAACGCCTTGCGCTCCTTCACGTACTCCAGCGTCATGTCGATCATGTGCCGGCAGGCTGCCGCGGCGATGACGGAGATGATGAGGCGCTCCTGCGGCAGGTTCTCCATCAGGTAGACGAAGCCCTGGTTCTCCTCGCCGAGCAGGTTGGACACGGGTACGCGCACGTTGTCGAAGAAGAGCTCCGCGGTGTCCTGCGCCTTGAGCCCGATCTTGTCGAGGTTGCGGCCACGCTCGAACCCCTCCGCACCTCGCTCGACGACGATGAGCGAGAACCCCATCGCGCCGGCCTCTGCGTCGGTCTTGCAGACGACGATCACCCAGTCGGCGTTGATGCCGTTCGTGATGAAGGTCTTGGCACCGTTGATGACGTACTCGTCGCCGTCGCGCCTGGCAGTCGTCTGGATGCCCTGGAGGTCGGACCCGGTGCCGGGCTCGGTCATGGCGATCGCCGTGATCATCTCGCCAGTGCAGAACTTCGGGTACCACCGCTTCTTCTGCTCCTCGGACGCGTACCTCTGCAGATAGCCCGAGACTAGGTCGGTCTGGATGCCGAAGCCGACGCCGCTACCGCCCACGCGGACGATCTCTTCGGCCAGGACGGCGTTGAAGCGGAAGTCGTCGATGCCGCCACCGCCGAGCTCCTCCGGCATCATGAAGCCGAGCAGCCCGAGCTCGCCGGCCTTGGTCCACAGCTCGCGCGGGACGATCGAGTCCTTCTCCCAATGCTCGTGGTTCGGCGCGATCTCCTTCTCGCAGAACGCCCGCACGGTGTCGCGGAAGTGGTCGTGGTCAGCCTCGAAGATGGTGCGCTTCATGCTGTGCTGCCTTCCTGGTTCTCTGGATCGTCCGACTGGACGGCGATGCCGTCGCTGATCAACGTCTCCACGTCGTCGATGCCCCAGGCGGTCAGGGCGGCCCGGGTGTTCGCGCCAGGCTTGGCCGGGGTGGTCGTCAGTGTGGCCGGGGTGGCCGAGAAGCGCGGCGCCGGGGCCGGCTGCGTCAGGCCGTCGACCTCGACGTACGTGCCGCGCGCGACATTGTGCGGATGCTCGTAGGCCTCGGTGAGCGGCACGACCGGCGCCACGCACGCGTCGGTGCCGTCGAAGGTCTCGACCCACTCCGCCTGCGTACGCTGCGCGAACGTCTCGGCGAGCACCTTGCGCAGGGCCGGCCACTCGCCGAGGTCGTTGCGATCGGGCAGTGCTCCATCGACGAAGGGCGCAAGCAGGTCGCTCATGGCGGCGTAGAACTGCGGCTCGAGCCCGCCGACGGACATCCAGCGTCCGTCGGACGTCTCGTAGACGTCGTAGAAAGGAGCGGCCCCGCCAAGCAGGCTCGTGCCGCGCCCTCCGTCCCAGACGCCCGACTGCTGCATCGAGACCGACATCGCCATGAGGTGCGCGACGCCGTCGGTGATCGCCGTGTCGACGACCTGCCCCTTGCCGGTCGCTCGAGCGTGGGTGAGGGCGGCCAGGACGCCGGCGACGAGGTAGAGCGCGCCGCCGCCGAAGTCACCAAGCAGGTTCTGCGGGAACGTGGGCGGCTGGTCGGCGTGGCCGAGTGCGTCGAGGGCGCCCGCGACGGAAATGTAGTTGATGTCGTGGCCGGCGGTGTGGGCGAGCGGACCGTCTTGGCCCCACCCGGTCATACGCCCGTAGACGAGCCTCGGATTCCGCTCCAGGCAGGCGTCGGGTCCGAGGCCGAGGCGCTCCATGACGCCCGGCCGGAAGCCCTCGATCAGGATGTCCGCCCCTTCGACGAGGTCGAGCACGAGCTCGACGCCACGCGGCGACTTGAGGTCGATGGCGACGTTGGGGCGGCCGCGGAAGAGGATGTCGCGGTCGGCTGGCGCGATCTGCAGCCGGCCGCCGCCGGGGCGGTCGACGCGGATGACGTCGGCGCCGAGGTCGGCCAGCATCATCGCAGCGAACGGGCCCGGCCCGATGCCGGCGAGCTCGACCACGCGGACGCCCGCCAGCGGGCCTGACTTGGGAAGATCTGTCACCACACGATTGTGACAGTGTTGGTGTCACGATTGTCAAGTGGGGTCGATCACACGAAGTGCCCAGACCCGTCCGAACGTGTCATCATCAATGTCACGTTCTCCCCGAAAGGCTCCCGATGCTCCCCGATCTCATGTACACCCGCCGCGGTTCCGGCACGCCGCTCGTGCTGCTGCACGGCATCGGTCACCGCCGGGAGGCGTGGGATCCGGTGTTGGACCGGCTCGCGGAGCACTTCCACGTGATCGCGCCAGACCTGTCCGGATTCGGTCAGTCGCCCGCGTACGCCGGTGGCGTCCGGTACTCGATGGAGAACGCGTGCGACCATCTCGCCGACCAGTTCGCGGAATGGGGCATCGTCAAGCCGCACGTCGTCGGCAACTCCCTGGGTGGAGCCATCGCGCTCGAGCTCGGCTCGCGGGGGCTGGTCTCGTCGGTGACGGCGCTCAGCCCGGCCGGCTTCTTCGGCCCCGTGGGCCGGGTCCAGGCCCTCGTTCCCCTGTTTCTTCTCCGCATCACGGCCCTGCTCACGCCGGAGCCTGTCCTGCGGTTCCTCGCCGGAAGGGACTGGGGACGCCGGCTCGTCGGCTGGGTTTTGTACACACATCCGGAGCGCCACGGCGCCAAGGAAACCTACGGCGACTCGTTGGCGCTCAAGCACGCCACGGCGTTCGAGCGAACTGCCAGGGAGGGCGTCACCTACTCGTTCGACAACCAGGTGCCCGTCCCCACGACGATCGCGTGGGGCACGAAGGACCGGATCCTCCCCTATACCCAGTCGAGGACCGCGCGCGAAAGGCTTCCCCAGGCCCGGCACGTCGATCTACCCGGCAGCGGACACGTGCCGATGGCCGACGACCCCGAGCTCGTCATCCGCATCATCGAGAAGACGGTCGAGGCGGCGCAGGTCAGAAGGGCCGCGTGAAGGCATAGTCCGGCAGCGCTCGTTGTTGACGAGTGACGTGGAGATCCTGGACAGTCTCGTGATCGGCGCCGGCCAGGCCGGGCTGTCGACGTCGTACCACCTCACCGCCCACGATGTGCCGCACGTCGTCCTCGACGCCGACGACTGCCCGGGAGGTGCCTGGCAGCACCGCTGGGACTCGTTGACGATGCGTGATCTCCACGGCATCGCCGACCTGCCCGATGCTCCGGTGCCCTCGTCGAGCACGGACGACACGGCGAACCGGTTCGTCCCCGGCTACTTCGCCGACTACGAGCGAGCCCATCAACTACCGGTGGAGCGACCGGTGCAGGTCGACCAGGTGGTCGATGAGGACGGCATCCTTCGTGTCGAGGCCGGCGACCGCTCCTGGCTCACCCGCACTCTCGTCAACGCGACCGGCACCTGGAGCCGTCCGTTCGTGCCGCACTACCCGGGTATCGACAGCTTTGCCGGCGAGCAGTTCCACACGATCGACTACCCCGGACCGGAGGTGCTCGCCGGACGGCGCGTGGTCGTGGTCGGCGGCGGTGCATCGGCAGTGCAGTTCCTCGGCGAGCTGGCACCGGTCGCCGAGACCACCTGGGTCACCCGTCGACCACCCGTCTGGCGCACAGAGGAGTTCACTCCCGAGGCGGGTCGGGCCGCGGTCGCGCTCGTCGAGGACCGCGTCAGCCGCGGCCTCCCGCCGGAGAGCGTCGTGAGCGTCACCGGTTTGATGCTGCGTCCGCAGGAGGCCGAGGCTCAGCGGCTCGGCGCATACGAGCGACGGCCGATGTTCGACCGGATCGAGCTCGACGGCGTGCGCTGGGCCGACCAGTTCGTTCCCGCCGACGTCATCGTGTGGGCCACCGGATTCCGTCCTGCCATCGCCCACCTCGCTCCGCTGCAACTGCGCAGCATCAACGGCGGCGTCCAGCTCGACGGCACGACGGCGGTCGCCGACCCGCGCGTCCAGCTCGTGGGCTACGGACCGTCCGCCTCGACCATCGGCGCCAATCGGGCCGGTCGGGTGGCCGCGCGCAGCGTGCGTCGGTGGCTCACCGAACACGTCAGCGGAACCGGCGACCTTCGTCGCGGCGGTGAGTAAGCGTCCACACGGAAGCCATGACCGGCCGCCCAGCCACCGCTCGCGCGGCAGCCAGAGGACCATGTCGCCCCAGCGCCTACGTCCACGGAGCTGCTGTGACGTACGACGCGTCGAGATCCCGCGCGCGAGGACAGCCGAGCAGCGCCAACGTCGAGTCGAACTCATCCAGGAGCTGACGCAGCACCGCCTCGGCTCCGGCCTGGCCGTCGCGCGCCAGCCCCCACAGCAGCGGGCGTCCGACGAGCACGGCGTCGGCACCGAGCGCGAGTGCCTTCGCGACGTCCCAGCCGCGCCGGATGCCACCGTCGACGAGCAGGTCGATGCGGCCGTCGACGGCGTCGACGATGGGCGGCAGCGCGTCGGCACCGGAGAGCACGGTGTCGAGCTGCCGTCCACCGTGGTTCGACACGACGATCCCGGCGGCGCCGGCCGACGCGGCGCGCTGGGCGTCCTCGGGGCTGAGGATGCCCTTGAGCAGCAACGGCATCCCGGCGGTGTCGGCGAACTCGGCGATGTCGTCCCAGTCGAGCGTCGGGTCGTGAAACGCGAACAGCTCCTCAGTGGTCAAGGGCTCGCCGCCCGGGTTGATCGCCAAGGGGTGCTCGACCTGAAAGCCGCTCCGCATGTCGCGCTCGCGCCACCCGGCGACCGGGAAGTCGACGGTGATGACGAGCGACTGGTAGCCGTGCTCCCGCGCCTGGGCAACGAGGTCGAGGGAGACCTGGCGATCCTTGAACACGTAGAGCTGGAACCATTGGCGGGCATCGGGGACCGCGGCCGCGACGTCTGGAGGGCTGGTGGTGGTCTGCGACGACAGGACGAAAGTGCTGTCCGTGGCCGCGGCGGCTCGGGCCAGGGCCGCCTCGCCGTCGTCGTGCACGTGCTTCTGGTACGCCATCGGCGCGACGATGATCGGGTGCGGCAGGTCGCTGCCGAGCAGCGGGACGGAGAGATCGCGCGCTCCGACGTCCACGAGCACCTGCGGCAGGAGCGCCAGCCGCGACCACGACGCCTCGTTGTCGCGCAGCGTGATCTCGTCGCCAGCCCCGCCCGCGAAGTATCCGTACGCACCCTCACCCAGGCGCTCGACCATTTCCGGATCGTCCATGTCCCGAGATTGTCACGGCCAGGTGAGCAGCGCGAGGGCCGCCCTCGCCACGCCCAGAGGCGGACCGAACGGGAGCGCGAACCCGATCCAGAAGACGGCCTCGACGGGCAGCAGAAGAACGGCCATCCACCAGCCGGCCGGTGCGCCAGACCACATCAACCACCCGGTGATGCACTCGGCCGCGCAGACCGTGGCGAAGGCGGCCATCAGCGGCACGCTCGTGGGGATGCCCATCCGCTCGAACGGCCCGTCGCCGTAGGCGGGGAACCCGAACAGGGTCCAGATCTCGCCGTGCCTCGCGAAGAACCATGCCCCGTACACGGCCGGCAGCCCGAAGCCGAGCCCGAGAATCCACGACAGGATCGATGCGGTCCTCTCCATGCGTTGAAGTGTGGCCCGTCCGACGCGCTGCCGAGACAATGCACATCGTTGCATTGCAACTCGTTGCATAGTAGGGTCACCGCCCATGGCGCTCGAGCACGCGATCCTCGTGTCGCTCGCGGAACGGTCCGCGAGCGGCTACGACCTGGCGCGTCGCTTCGACGCCTCGATCGGCCACTTCTGGAAGGCCAGCCACCAGCAGATCTACAAGGTGCTGGGCCGGATGGAGACGGACAAGCTCGTCGAGTCGAACCTCGTCGCCCAGGCCGGCCGGCCGGACAAGAAGGTCTACGCCATCACCGCGGACGGACGCGGCGAGCTCACCACCTGGCTCGCGACCCCCACCCCGCCCGAAGCACTCCGCAGCGAGTTCGCCGTCAAGCTCCGGGCCATGCATCTCGGCGACCGCGACACGCTCCTCGACCAGGTGCGGGTGCGGCGAGCCCAGCACGCGGCCCAGCTCGCGAGCTACGAGAGCAGCGCCGCCAAGTTCTACCCCGAACCGTCCGACCTCACCGACGAGGAGATCGGCCCCTATCTCGTGCTGCGCGGTGGCCTGCGGGCCGAAACCGGTGCCGTCGAGTGGTGTGACGAGATCCTCACCGAACTGGAGAAGCGATGAACTCCCCCTATCCGCACCTGCTGTCACCGCTCGACCTCGGGCACACCACGCTGCGCAACCGCGTGATCATGGGCTCGATGCACACCGGCATGGAGGACCGGGCCAAGCACCTGCCGGAGCTCGCGGCCTACTTCGCCGAACGCGCGCAGGGCGGCGTGGCGCTATCCGTCACCGGCGGGTACGCGCCCAACCGGCACGGCTGGCTGCTGCCGTTCGGCTCCTTGATGACGAGCAAGAAGCTCGCCGACAAACACCGCCTCGTCACCGACGCCGTGCACGAGCACGACGGCAAGATCGCGCTGCAGATCCTGCACGCCGGGCGCTACGGCTACCACCCGTTCAAGCGGGCCGCGTCGAACATCGCGTCGCCCATCACTCCACTCGGACGGCCCAAGGCGATGTCGACCAAGGAGGTCGACCAGACCGTCGACGACTTCGCCGCTTCCGCGATGCTGGCTCGGCGTGCCGGCTACGACGGCGTCGAGATCATGGGCTCCGAGGGCTACCTCGTCAACCAGATGCTCACCGCCCGCACCAACAACCGCACCGACCGCTGGGGTGGTTCGGCCGAGAACCGGATGCGCTTCCCGGTCGAGATCGTCGAGCGGGTCCGTGAGGCTGTCGGCGACGACTTCATCGTGATGTACCGGATGAGCCTGCTCGACCTCGTCGACGATGCCCAGAGCTGGGACGACACCGCCGAGCTGGCCCGCCGCGTCGAGGCGGCCGGCGCGTCGATCATCAACACCGGCATCGGCTGGCACGAGGCGCGCATCCCCACCATCGTCACTTCCGTGCCGCGCGCCGCGTTTGCCTGGACGACGGAGAAGCTCAAGGGCGTCGTCGACGTCCCGGTGGTGGCGTCGAACCGCATCAACACCCCGGAGATCGCCGAGCAGATCCTGGCCGACGGCCAGGCCGACCTCATCTCGATGGCGCGGCCGCTGCTCGCCGACGCGTTCTTCGTGCAGAAGGCCGAGGAGGGCCGCGCCGACGAGATCAACACCTGCATCGCGTGCAACCAGGCCTGTCTCGACCACACGTTCAAGAACCAGCGCGCCACCTGCATGCTCAACCCACGCGCCGCACACGAGACCGAGCTGGTGCTGCTGCCGACCCGCTCGGCCAAGCGCATCGCCGTCGTCGGGGCCGGACCGGCCGGCCTCGCCGTCGCGAGTGAGCTGGCGCACCGCGGGCACCAGGTCGAGCTGTTCGAGGAACAGCCCGAGGTCGGCGGACAGTTCCGACTCGCCATGCACATCCCCGGCAAGGAGGAGTTCCGCGAGACGCTGCGCTACTACACCCGCCGGCTCGAGCTCGGCGGCGTCAAGATCCACCTCGGGCGGCGTGCGACTACGGACGACCTGGCCGGTTTCGACGACGTCGTCATCGCCACCGGCGTCGAGCCGCGCATCCCTTCGATGCCCGGCATCGACCACGCGAAGGTCGTCGACTACCAGCAGGTCATCCGCGAGCGCGTGCCCGTGGGCGAGCGCGTCGCGGTGATGGGCGCCGGCGGCATCGGCTTCGACGTCTCGGAGTTCCTGCTGCACGACGTCGACGAGTCGCTCGAGCACTGGATGGAGCGCTGGGGCGTCTCGGACGCAGACGAGGACCGGGGCGGGCTGGCCACGAAGGTCAAGGCACCGCCGCGTCGTCGGATCCACCTGCTGCAGCGCAAGACGTCGAGCCTCGGCAAGGGCCTCGGCAAGACGTCGGGCTGGGTGCACCGCGCGACCCTGAAGGACTCGGGCGTCGAGATGGTGCCGGGTGTCACGTACGACCGCATCGACGACGACGGCCTCCACATCACGGTCGGCGATGAGCCCAGGACGCTCGATGTCGACACGATCGTGCTGTGCACCGGTCAGGAATCCGTGCGCGACCTCGTCGAGCCGCTCGAAGCGGCCGGCGTCTCGGTGCACGTCATCGGCGGCGCCGATGTTGCCGTCGAGCTGGACGCGAAGCGCGCGATCAAGCAGGCCACCGAGCTCGCCGCCGCCTTGTGACGCGCAGCGGATTCAGGCACTCACCGTCTGTCTCGGCGGACCCCCGGAACCCGCTTGCTCGCGACCGGTTCTCATGACCCAGGCGAGCGGCCACATGGCGATCAGAGCCGCCGCACTCTGGACGTAGAACTGCGCTGCTGCGAACGGCGCAAACCGCGACGCAACCATGACGATGAGCGCCAGGACCACGACCCACGTCAGCGTCGGCCCAAGACCCCCGTGGCGGCGAATCGCTGCTGCAACGCAGCCGACACCGATCGCGTACAACAGGGCGCCGATGAACAGGACCGGGACGAACCAGTCGTCGAGAGCGGCCTGGGCCGCTGCAGGATCAGCGCCGATCTCGACCGCAGCGAGGGGCGTGAACTCCATCCCCGGCAGCATGGCATAGGACAGGCTCCCCATCACGATGAACCCGAGACCGATGGCGCTCAAGGCCGGGTCGCCCCTCTCCCGCAGGTAGCCGCGAATGGCGATGAAGGCGAGGACGAGAACTCCGGAGGCCACGGCTGCCGCCAGGTGCGCGAGCGCCCAGCGAGTGGTGCCATCAGCTACGGCGTCCGCGACTGCAGCGTGATCCGGCAGACGGCCGGGGAGATAAGGGTGCGAGATCATCGCCAGCAGCAGTGCAACAGGTGCGATGGCGACGATGGCCGCACGCGCTTGACCTGCGTTTCTGTGACTCTCCATGGTTGTCCTCCTTGTACGTACCCCACGCTAGGCACCCACAAGGCACTCAGGCATCGGGCTATTTACCCATTCTGCGCTCGTCTGAGCGAGCTCTGCGAGCGAACGGCGAGCCAGGTCGAGTGTGCGCGCCGAAGGCGCCCGGCGTATCGAGACCAAGTGAGTGGAAAAGCTCGCGCAAGAGGTGGTGGGAATGGCGACGTCACGAGATGAGTTGAAACGTTGACGTGAGCACCTCTCCCGTCACCCGTGCATCCATCGGCCTGCGCAGCGAGCGCGGGCCGGTCCTGTTGGCGGTGATGCTCTCAACCGCGCTGGTGGCCATCGACGCGACGATCCTCGCCACCGCGGTGCCGGCGCTCGTGAGCGATCTCGGCGGGTTCTCGCAGTTCCCCTGGCTGTTCTCCATCTATCTGCTGGCGCAGGCTGTGTCGGTGCCGATCTACGGCAAGCTGTCCGACCTCGTCGGCCGCAAGCCGGTGATGCTCGCCGGCATCGGCCTGTTCGTGGTCGGTTCCGTGCTGTGCGGCATCGCCTGGAGCATGCCGGCGCTCATCATCTTCCGCGCCATCCAGGGTCTCGGTGCGGGCGCCATCTTCCCGATGGCCATGACGATCATCGGCGATCTGTACACGCTGCGCGAGCGACCGAAGGTGATGGGCTACACCGCCGCCGTCTGGGGCATGTCGTCCATCGTCGGCCCGACGCTCGGCGGTTTCTTCGCCGACTACCTGTCGTGGCGGTGGATCTTCTTCGTCAACATCCCGATCGGCATCGCCGCAGCGACGATGCTGTGGCGCCGGTTCCACGAGCAGGTGGAGCGCAAGCGCCATCGCATCGACTACGCCGGCGCCGGACTCCTCGCGGTCGGAGGTTCGCTCCTCGTCCTCGGGCTGCTCGAGGGCGGCATCGCGTGGGCCTGGGACTCGCCCACCAGCATCGCGGTGCTCGCCGGTGCGGGCGTGCTGCTCGTCGCGTTCGGGTTCGTCGAGAGCCGTGCCGCCGAGCCGATCCTTCCGCTGTGGATCTTCGGGCACCGCATCCTCACCGGCACCAACGCGGCGAGCCTGGTCGTCGGCGTGCTGCTGATCGGACTGGTGTCGTACGTGCCGCTTTATGCGCAGGGCGTGCTCGGCTCGTCCGCGCTCGTTGCCGGCTTCGCCGTGGCGGCGATGACGGTGGGCTGGCCGATCTCCGCCGCGCTGTCCGGACATCTGTACTTCAAGATCGGCTTCCGCGACACCGGGTTCGTCGGTGCGGCTCTGATCCTCGTCGGCACCGGACTGTTGCTGATCGTCGGCGTCGACAGCTCGGTGCTGCACCTGGCGGTCGCATCCTTCTTCGTCGGCCTCGGGCTCGGCCTGATCGCCTCGCCGACCCTGGTGGCCGCGCAGTCGTCCGTCGGGTGGGCGACGCGTGGGGTCGTCACCGGAACGAACCTGTTCGCCCGCTCGGTGGGCAGCGCAGTGGGCGTCGCGGTCTTCGGTGCGGTGGCCAACGCCGCCGTCGCGCGGCGCGGTGGCGACGTGAGCGGCGATCTCGACCAGCTGTCGCCCAGCGTGCTCGAACCCGCGCTGCACGCCGTCTTCATCGGATCAGCCGTCGCCGGTGTGGTGATGCTCGCCGCCCTCGCGGTCGTGCCCCGCCACACCGATTTCGCTTCGAAGGAAACGCAGAGCGCTTAGCGGAACGCGCCGCTAGCATCGCGGGCGTGAGCGTCCACGTGGTCCTGCTGCGCGCGGTGAACGTCGGTGGCGCGAAGCTGCCGATGGCCGAGCTGCGCGAGCTGGCCGCAGACCTCGGCGCCACGGACGTCTCGACGTTCATCGCGTCGGGCAATCTCATCTGCGATCCACCCCAGGACGTCAAGGGTTTCGGCACGGCACTCGAGAAGGCCATCGAGAAGAAGTACGGATTCTTCCGTGAGTGCATCATGCGCACGCCCGCAGAGCTGGCGACGGCGCGCACGAACTACCCGTTCGAGGTCGACGACCCCAAGAACGGCCACATCACCTTCCTGCTGGGCCGGCCGACGAAGGCGGCCATCGAGAAGGCCCGCGGCCTGGAGACCGGCGCGGACGCATGGGAGGTCATCGGCTGCGAGTGGCACATCCGCTACGACCACGGCGCCGGCCGGTCCGACATGAAGACCCCGGCGATCGCCAAGGCGCTCGGTGTTCCCGGCACGTCGCGCAACCTGCGCACCGTCGAGAAGCTGATCGAGCTGGCAACCGACTGACGACGCGACCAGCGCGCCGCTAGATTAGCCCGGTGGTGACGGCGATTCTGGACGAGCGCGCGCCCGTCGACCGTCCCCCGGCGAAACCGTTGCATTCGCTGCGCACCGACATCCAGGCACTCCGGGCCATCGCGGTCACGTCGGTGGTGGTGTTCCACCTGTGGCCCGACCTGCTCCCTGGCGGTTTCGTCGGCGTCGACGTGTTCTTCGTGATCAGCGGTTACCTCATCACCGCCCACCTGTTCCGCGAGGTCGAGAAGACGGGCCGCCTCAGGCTCGGCCGGTTCTGGGCGGCCCGCGCCCGACGGCTGCTCCCGGCCGCCCTGCTCACGCTCGTGCTCACGGCTGTCGGTGTCATGCTGCTCCTCCCCAGAAGCCTGTGGGACCAGTTCCTCTACGAGGTCATGGCGTCGGCGAGCTACGTGCAGAACTGGCTGCTGGCCTCCAACGCCGTCGACTACCTCGCGGCCGACAACCTGCCGTCGCCGGCCCAGCACTTCTGGAGCCTGTCGGTCGAGGAGCAGTTCTACGTCGCGCTGCCGCTGCTGATGTGCCTGGCCCTCGTCGCGGCCAAGGTGGGGAGGGTCGGCCGCCTTCAGCTGATCTGGATCGTCCTCATCGCCGTGACGATCGCGTCGTTCGCCTACAGCGTGTACCTGACGGCCTCCAGCCCGGACGTCGCGTACTTCTCGACCTTCACCCGGATGTGGGAGTTCGGCCTGGGCGGCCTCGCGTCGTTCGCCGTACCGGCGATCGCGAACCTGCCGCGACGGCGAGTAGCCGCGCACACTCTCCTGACCATTGCCGGCGCCGTGGCGATCATCGCGTCGTTCTTCGTCATCGACTCCGGTACGCCGTTCCCCGGCTCCGTCGCCGCCCTCCCCGTGCTCGGCACGGTCGCAGTGGTGCGCTGGGGCGGCTCGACGTTCGCGACGACCGTAGGCGCATTGCAGCCCGCTGCCGTGCTGGGGCGCATCTCCTACGCGTTGTACCTGTGGCACTGGCCGCTCATCATCCTGCTGCCGTTCGTCACCGTCCGTCCTCTGAGCAACACCGACAAGTACCTGATCTTCGCGCTGGCCGTCACGATCTCGTGGGTCTCGACGCGACTCGTCGAGGAGCCGATCCGCTTCTCGTTCGCCCAGAGAGTGCGGCCGCGGACGATGCTCATCGCCGTGGCGGTGGCGATGGTTCCCGTCCTCGCCGTCCCCGCGCTCGGCCGGGCCGCCGTGGACCAGGACCAGGCCGGCCATGCCGCCGAGCTGGCACGGGTCCTGGAGGAGAACCCACGCTGCCTGGGCGCTGCGTCGATGGATCCGGACCGCGAGTGCGTCAATCCGGCGCTCGACGGTGTCGTCGTCCCGCACCCTGCCGACGCGATCAACGACCGCACCGACCGCCAGGGATGCTGGTCCGGGAACGAAGAGACCGTGTTGAGCGCGTGCACGGTGGGACCGGTGAGCGGCTACGACCTTCGCATCGCCGCGGTTGGCGACTCCCACACCAAGCAGCTGATTCCCGCGTTCGAGGTGATGGCCGAGAAGTACAACTGGCGCATCGACGTCGCCGGCCACGCCGGGTGCAACTGGACCGCCGCCGAGCCGAGCCGCAAGACCAAGAGCCTGACGGCGAACTGCAAGGCCTGGCAGGAGAACCTCGCCGCCTACCTGGACCGGCCGGGGGCGTTCGACGCCGTCATCACCTCGAAGGCGACGTCCGTGGCCGTGGACTCCCCGGCGGGAGTGCCGTACGAGCAGACGGCAGTGCAAGGTCTCGTCGATGCGTGGACGACGCAGACCCCGAGCGACGTCCCCGTCATAGCCCTGGTCGACAACCCACAGACGGCGCTCACGAACGTCCAGTGCGTAGAGCAGTTCGGCAAGACCGACCCCGACCGTTGCGCCTCGTCGAGGGCCTGGGCGCTGAGCAAGTTCGACGGGCATCCCGAAGCCGTCGAGCGGGTGGACAAGGCCAGCCTGGTGGACATGACGCGGTTCTACTGCGACGAGACCACGTGCCCGTCGGTCATCGGCGGCGTCATGGTCTACAAGAACAACACCCACCTGACCCGTACCTACGTCAGGACTCTCGCGCCCTACCTGGGACGTGAGATCGCCGCAGCCCTGCGCAAGCAAGGCGTTCGTTGACGCAGTAGTCCTACGCTGGTGGGGTGCACGATCCCGACCCGGCCGACGTCGAGCGGATGCGCGACGTCCTGCGCGACCGGCGCTGGCTGGTGCTCACCGGCGCCGGAGTCTCGACCGACTCCGGCATCCCCGACTACCGCGGGCCTGGCGCGCCGGCCCGCACGCCGATGACGTACCAGCAGTTCGTGTCCGGTCCTGACGCCCAGCAGCGGTACTGGGCCCGCGCCCACCTCGGCTGGCGACGGATGCGCAGCGCAGAACCGAATGCCACCCACCACCGGCTTGCGGCGCTCGAAGCCGAGGGTCGGCTGTCCGGGCTGGTCACGCAGAACGTCGACGGTCTGCACCGCCGGGCCGGCCACCGCGGTCTCATCGAGCTGCACGGCAGGCTCGACCGGGTGGTGTGCCTCGACTGCGGCGAGCGGACGTCTCGCGGCCGAGTCCAACGCCGCCTCGACGCGCTCAACCCCGGTTGGGAACGAGACGCACCCGTGGCTCCCGACGGCGACGTGCTGCTCGAGGAGACCGGCGGATTCGTCGTTGCCACCTGCGAGCGCTGCGGTGGCCGGCTCAAGCCCGACGTCGTGTTCTTCGGCGAGAACGTCCGCAAGGAGACGGTCGAGCACTGTTACCGGCTCACCGACGCCGCCGAGGCCCTCGTCGTGCTCGGTTCCTCGTTGCAGGTGATGTCCGGGCTGCGTTTCGTCCGGCGAGCCAGGGCCAACGGCGTGCCGGTCGTCATCGTCAACCGCGGTGCCACGCGCGGGGACGACTTGGCGGATGCACGCGTCGACGCCGGATGCGCCGAGACTCTGTCAGTTTTGGCCCCAAAACCGTTGCAATCACGTACTTTCGTGTCATGACCGAGACGCCTGCGCCACCACCACCGCCGCCGCCGCCGCCGAACGCTCAGGGCGACTACCCGGTCACGCTGACGTTCGACTCCCCGGAGACGATCGCCCGCTGGCGGCCGTTGGTCCACTGGCTGTTGGCGATTCCGCACCTCCTCATCCTGTCCGTGATCCAGCAAGTCGCCCAGATCCTCGCCTTCATCGCGTGGTTCGCCGCCTTGTTCACCGGCAGGATCCCGGGCGGACTGCAAAAGCCGATCGCGATGTACTTGCGGTACAACGCCCGCGTCACCACCTACCTGCTGTTCCAGCGGGAGGAGTACCCGCCGTTCGCGTTCGACATCCCGTTCGCCGACCCCGGCGACGATGCACGCGTGAGGGTCGACGTGGCCCCGGCGGTCGAGAACCGCAACCGGCTGACCATCTTCTTCCGGCTCTTCATGGCCATCCCGCAGCTGCTGGTGCTGGTCTTCGTGTGGATCGCGGCTGTGGTCGTGGTGATCATCGGCTGGTTCGCCGTGATCATCCTCGGCCGCTGGCCCACCGGCCTCAACGACTTCCTGATCGGCGTCCTGCGCTGGAGCACGCGCGTGAGCGCGTACCTCTACCTGCTGACGGACGAGTACCCGCCGTTCAGCCTCAGCTGAGCTGACGCAGCCGAACCGTCTCAGGCAGCTGGGCGAGCTCGGCGAGCACGTCTGGGCCGACCTCGGCGGCGATGTCGGTGACGACGTAGCCGATCTCGCCGCGGGTGGCGAGCGACTGCGTCTCGATGTTGACGCCGTGGTCGCCCATGATTGCGTTGAGCTTGGCCAGCACGCCGGGGGCGTTGTGGTGCACGTGCGCGAGGCGGTGCCGGGTCGCGTCGACGTGCACGTTGATCTCCGGCATGTTGACGCTCAGCGACGTGCCGCCGTTCGACGCGTACGAGCGCAGCTTGGAGGCGACGAACCGGCCGATGTCCTGCTGCGCCTCCTCGGTGGAGCCGCCGACGTGCGGGGTGAGGATGACGTTGCGCAGCCCGCGCAGCTCGCTCTCGAACGGGTCGCCCTGGCGCTTGGGCTCGACCGGAAAGACGTCGACCGCCGCACCCGCGATGTGTCCGGACTCGATGTGCTTGCGGAGCGCCGTGGTGTCGACTGCGATGCCGCGGGAGAGGTTGAGGAACAGCGAGCGCGGCTTCATCAGGCTCATCTGCTCCTCGCCGAACAGGCCGGCGTTGCCGGGGCGCCCGTCGACGTGCAGCGAGACGACGTCGGCGTCGGTGAGCAGCTCCTCGATCGTCGAGCAGCGACGTGCGTTGCCGAGGGCCAGCTTGTCGTCGATGTCGAAGAAGATGACTTTGAAACCCAGCGCCTCGGCGATCACCGACAGCTGGCTGCCGATGTTGCCGTAGCCGACGATGCCGAGCGTGCGTCCGCGCACCTCGTGGCTGCCGGCGGCCGACTTGTTCCAGATGCCGGCGTGCATGTCGGTCGACTTCTCGTGCAGCCGGCGGGCCAGCGAGATGATCTCGGCGATGGCGAGCTCGACCACCGACCGCGTGTTGGAGTACGGCGCGTTGAACACGGCGACGCCCTGCCGCGTCGTGGCCGGCAGGTCGATCTGGTTGGTGCCGATGCAAAATGCGCCTACGGCGATCAGATCATCACTTGCGTTCAGGACCTTCTCGGTGATGTATGTCGTGGAGCGGATGCCGAGCAGGTGCACGCCTTGCACGGCCTCGATCAGCTCGCCCTCGGCGAGCGCGCGGTCGAGGGTGTCGACCTGGTAGCCCTTGCCGCGCAAGAAGTTCGCGCCGTCGGTGTGGATGTTCTCGAGCAGCAGCACCCGCACGTCGCTGTCCTGGACGCGCTCGGCTGGGAAGGGTGTCGTGGGGGTCATCGTCATCATGGTCACTCGAAGGTCCTTCAGCAGTTACGGCTGAGAGGGGCAACCACCTCAACGCCAGTCACGGTCCGACCCCATCGAGTCTACCGACCGGACCCGGCTCTCAGTGATGATGGACGGATGACGGACATCTTCGACCAGGACGGAGCGGGACCATGGTCCACGCAGGACAAGAGCTGACCGGTTCGGGCAATCGACTGCGGTTCATCCGCACGGCAGCCGAGACTGACGGCGACCTGCTCGAGATGGAATCGACCTACCGCGAAGGCGCCGCCCTGCCGGCGGCACACTTCCATCCGGCCCAGGACGAGCACTTCGAGGTGCTCGAAGGCACGGTCAGGACGATCATCGACGGCGTCGAGGAGAGCCACGCCGCGGGCGAGATCTTCCACGTCCCGGCCGGCGCGGTGCATCAGATGGTCGGTGCGGCCGGGACCCGCCTCAACTGGCAGGTTCGCCCTGCGCTCAGGACGGCCGAGTTCTTCGAAGGCCTCTACGCGGGCAGCGCGGCAGCGCGACGAGGCGAGGAGTTCGACCTCGCGTCCTTCCTCGAAGGACACTCCGCTGAGGTCCACTACCCCTGACGGCTCAGAGATTGGCAGTCAGGCGCGGGCCGGTGAGCCCGTCCGGGATGACGGCGTCGAGCTCGACCTCGATCTTCCAGCGCGGGTCGAGCAGGGCAGCGACGACGACCATGGTGCTGGCCGGGCGCACGCTGCGGAACACCTCGCCGTGAACGGCGCCGACGGCGTCCGCGTCGGTGGCGTCGACGATGTACTGACGGGTGCGGACGACGTGGTGGGCGCTGCCGCCGACCTCGGTCAGGGCGCCCAGGGCGATCCGCCAGCATCGGCGGGCCTGCTCGGAGACGTCGGCCTCGACGTCGCCTCCCGGCCACACCGGCGCGGTGCCGGACACCGCCACGAGGTCGCCGTAGCGGACGGCCCGGCTGAAGCCGATCTTGTCTTCGTAGGGCGAGCCGGACCGGCTGTGGCGTCTCATGCTGGTCGGTCGAGATTGGCCAGCCGGACCTGACCCTGCGCGATCAGCCGGTCGTCCTGGTCGACCGACTCGACGCGCCAGAGCTGCTGGGATCGGCCGCGGTGGACAGGCGTCGCGGTCGCCGTGATGGTGTCGCCGACCTTGGCCTGGCGCAGGAAGTCGCAGATGTTGTTGGTGCCGACCACCACACCTCTGCCGTCGAGCCACTGCATCCCCGCCATGCTCGCCGTGGACTCGTGCACCGCGCAGTAGATGCCCCCGTGCGGAATGCCGAAGGGCTGCAGGTGGTGCTCGCCGATGGTGAACTGCACGACCACCTTGTCGGGGCCGGTCTCGACGTACTGGACGCCGAGGGCGCCGTCCAGGCCTGGGATCTCGCTCATGGGCCGACCTTAGGGCGGGCGCCTGTCCATGCTCCCACTAGGGTCGGCCGGACCCGCCAAACCTCCGCCACTCGTAGGACTGAGCGTCAGAGCGCGGCCAGGAGGGCGAGCTCGTCGTCGCGGGTGAGGCCGGCCTTGCGTTCGCGGTCGAGGCCGCGGGCCTGCTCGTCGAGCAGGGTGTCGGCGAGGGTCTCGACAAGGGGCCGGCGGGTCAGCCCGGCGGCAGCGGCACGCGAGGTGTCCATCGCGGCCATGCCGAGCGCCTCGTCCGGGAGCCACAACGGCAACGAACGCGGGCCCATCCACGGCTCGACGTCGTGCTCGACCAGCCAGTCGGCAGCGGCTCCGATCGACACACCGGTGTGGCCGGCGACGTCGGCCGAGACGGACAGGAACTCGGTGAGCGGGTGCGACAACCCGGCCGCATTCATCACCCCGCTGACACCGCGCAGCGCTGCGTCGACCACGAACGTCGCGAGATCGCGGACGTCGAGCAGCTGCACATCGGCGTCCGGAAGGTCCGGCACCAGCACCGGCTCGTCGCCGGCCATCGCGAAGCGCGCCACCCAGTAGCCGGCGCGGTCGGACGGGTCGCCGGGCCCGCCGAGCAGGCCGGAGCGCAGGATCAGGTGGTTCGCGAGGGCGCCGACGGCCTCCTCGCAGGCGACCTTGCCCTCGCCGTAGAGCTCCGGCGACGCGTGGTCATCGGCGAGCGGATCGCGGAGCGCGTCGTCCTCGGCCATGGGATGCGCGAGGTCGGCGTAGACGTTTCCGGTGGAGACCAGGGTCCAGTGCTCCGCCTGCGCACCGAGCGTCAGCACCGCCCCCCTCGCGTGTCCGGGCTGACGGGTGACGTCGACGACGGCGTCCCAGCGTGCGCCTGTGAGGTCGTCGTAGGCACGGGGGTCGTCGCGGTCCGCGCTCACGAGCCGCGCGCCCTCGGCGACCTCGCCGGACTCGCCCCTCGCCAGACACGTCACGTCGTGGCCGCGTGCCACCGCCTCACGCGCCACCTCCCGACCGAGCCACGCCGTTCCCCCGAGCACCAGCACGTTCGCCATGCGTCCACGCAACCACGCCCCTCGACGACGAGCCAGACGTGTTCACGCTCAGCGCAACTCGTCGGAGACACCGCCCGGCTCAGCCGAACTACCATCGATTACATGACGTTTCCCGTGCTCGCGGTCGCCGGGAGCGTCCTCGTGCCCGAGGACGCCGGCGATGGAGGAGTCGTCACGGTCAAGCTCGTCGACACCGCCGGGGAGGTGCTCGCCGGCACGTCCGTCGGCGCGGACGGCGGACCCACCGCGTTCACCCTGCAGGCCGATCCCGCCGACGTGGCCGACCCGGATCGGCTGCTGCTGTGGGCGCGCCTGCGCACTGACGCCGGCGTGTGGGGCACGACCGAGCTGGTACCGGTCATCGATGGTGCCACCGACATCACCGTCACAAGGATCGACGGCTGATGCCGAGAGTCACCCACCTCACCGACGAAGAGATCGCCGCCTCCGCGGACGAGCCGGTGCTCGGACGAATCGCGGCTCTGCTGCGGCCCTACCGAGTCAAGCTCGTGCTCGTCGCCGTCGCCGTCGTCACGGCCGCGACCCTCACGTCGATCGTGCCGTTCCTCACGAAGGCGGTCTTCGACGACGCGCTGTTCCCGCAATCGGGCGGCCCCGACCTCGAGCTGCTCGGCTGGCTGGTCGCGGCGATGTGCGTCATCCCCATCGTCGCCGCGCTCATCGGCATCGGCCAGAACTGGCTCACCTCCACCGTCGGCAACTCGGCGATGGCCGACCTGCGCAGCGAGCTGTTCGCCCACCTGCAGAAGATGGAGCTGGCGTTCTTCACCGCCACCAAGACCGGCGCCATCCAGTCGAGGCTCGCCAACGACGTGGCCGGCGTCCGCACCGTGCTCACCGACACGGCCACGTCCATCCTTCAGAACTCCGTCACCGTCACCGCGGCCTTCATCGCGATGGTGCTGCTGTCGTGGCAGCTCACGGTGCTCACGCTGATCCTGATGCCGATCTTCATCGTCGTCCAGATGCGCGTCGGAAAGCGCCGCCAGCGGCTGGCGCGCAAGACCCAGGAGTCGCTGTCGGAGATGACCGCGATCACCGAGGAGGCGCTCAGCGTCTCGGGCATCCTGCTCTCGAAGGTGTTCAACCGGGCTGACGCGGAGGTCGGACGCTACCGAGAGGCGAACCGCCAGCAGGCCCACCTGCAGGTTGATCAGGCGATGACCGGACGCACCTTCTTCGCCACCGTGCAGGCGTCGTTTGCCATCACGCCGGCACTCCTCTACCTGATGGCGGGGCTGATGATCAACGGCGGCACCGCCCTCACCGCCGGCACCCTCGTCGCGTTCACCACGCTGCAGGCCCGCCTTCAGATGCCGCTGCTGCAGCTCATGCGAGTCACCCTCGACGTGCAGACGTCGCTCGCGCTGTTCCGCCGCATCTTCGAGTACCTCGACCTCGAACCCGCGATCACTGAGCGACCCGGTGCCTCCCACCTCGACGGCTCACAGCTACGCGGCGAGATCGAGTTCAGCGACGTCTGGTTCCAGTACCCCGAGCCGCGCGAGCTGAGCGGCACCGTCAACCGCGACCGCTTCGGTGAGACGGGTGTCAGGATCGAACGGCCGGAGGAGACGGCCGACCTCGACGACGACCAGGAGCCGACGTCGGGCTGGGCCCTGCGCGGCGTCTCGTTCAAGGTCCAGCCCGGCCAGCTCGCGGCCATCGTGGGGCCGTCCGGCGCGGGCAAGACCACGATGACCTACCTCGTACCGCGGTTCTACGACGTCACCGAGGGGACCGTGCTGATCGACGGTCACGACGTCCGTGACCTCACCCTCGGCTCGGTGTCCGAGGCGGTCGGCATGGTGACGCAGGAGCCCTACCTGTTCCACGGCACCATCCGCGACAACATCGCCTATGCCAAGCCCGACGCCACTGCGGCCGAGATCGAGCAGGCGGCCCGCGACGCGAACATCCACGACCGCATCCTGGGGTTCGCCGACGGCTACGAGACCATCACCGGCGAACGTGGTTACCGGCTGTCCGGCGGCGAGAAGCAACGCCTCGCCATCGCCCGTGTGCTGCTGATGGACCCCCGCATCCTCATCCTCGACGAGGCCACCTCGTCACTCGATACCGAGACCGAACGGCTCGTGCAGGAGGCCCTGGAGCGGGCGACGCACAACCGCACGACCATCGCGATCGCCCACCGGCTGTCGACCATCCGGTCGGCCGACATGATCTTCGGCGTCGAGGACGGTGTGCTGGTCGAGCAGGGCAGCCACGAGGAGCTGCTGGAGGCGGGCGGGCTGTACGCGAGGCTCTACATCGAGCAGTTCGGATCGGGTCAGATCGAGGCGCGGTTCACCGACGGGGTGCGTTTCGCCGACGGGTCCCTGATGTGCGAGCGCGACCCCGGCGACCGTCGGGCCGACGTGTCGTTCTGACGTCAGAGCGCCAGGCCGACGTACTTCGTCTCGAGGTACTCCTCGATGCCCTCGGTGCCGCCCTCTCGCCCGAAACCTGAGGCCTTGACGCCGCCGAACGGAGCTGCCGGATTGGACACGATGCCCTGGTTGATGCCGACCATTCCGGTCTCCAGACCCTCGTAGACACGGACCACCCGGGACAGGTCACGGGTGAACGCATACGCGACCAGACCGAACTCCGTGTCGTTGGCGATGGTCAGACCCTCCTCCTCGTCGGAAAAGGTGATGATCGGAGCGACCGGTCCGAAGATCTCCTCCTTGCGGAGACGGGCACCCTCGGGGACCTCGTTGAGCACGGTGGGCTGGTAGAACCAGCCGTCGCCCTCGACCGCCGAACCGCCGGTGAGAACGGTGGCGCCCTGGGTCACGGCATCGTCGACGAGCTCGGCGACCTTGTCGCGCTGCTTCTCCTCCACCAGCGGCCCGACGTCGACGCCGTCGTCGGTTCCCCGGCCCACCACCAACGAGGACATGCGCTTCGACAGCTTCTCGCCGAACTCGGCCGCCACCGACTCGTGGACGATGAAGCGGTTGGCCGCGGTGCAGGCTTCGCCGATGTTGCGCATCTTGGCGAGCATGGCGCCGTCGACGGCAGCATCGACGTCGGCGTCGTCGAACACCAGGAACGGGGCGTTGCCGCCGAGCTCCATCGAGACCCGCAGCAACCCATCGGCGCTCTGCTCGACGAGACGGCGACCCACCTCGGTGGAGCCGGTGAACGTGAGCTTGCGCAGCCGCGGGTCGCGGATGATCGGCTCCATCACTTCGCCGGTGCGGGACGTCGTGACGACGTTCAGCACGCCATCGGGAAGCCCGGAGTCGGCGAGCACCTGGGCCAGCCACAGCATGGTGAGCGGTGTGAGTCCGGCCGGCTTGACGACCATCGTGCAGCCGGCGGCGATGGCCGGACCGATCTTGCGGGTGCCCATGGCCAGCGGGAAGTTCCACGGCGTGATCATCAGGCAGGGTCCGACCGGCTGCTTGAGCGTGAGGAGTCGCGTGGCACCGTTCGGGGCGGTGGAGTACCGGCCGGCGACGCGCACGGCCTCCTCGGAGAACCAGCGGAAGAACTCGGCACCATAGGTGATCTCGGCCTTGCTCTCTTTGATCGCCTTGCCCATCTCCAGCGTCATGAGCAGGGCGAGCTCGTCGGCTCGCTCGGTGAGCGTCTCGAAGGCCGAACGCAGGATCTCACCGCGGTCGCGCGGCGGCGTGGCGGCCCAGTCGGACTGTGCCGCGACGGCGGCATCGAGCGCGGCGGTGCCGTCGGCGACGGACGCATCGGCCACCACGACGAGCGCCTTCCCGGACGACGGGTCGTGCACGGCGAACGTCCCGCCGCCCTCCGCATCGCGCCACTGGCCGCCGATGAACAGCTGCGGGTGGACGCTTTCGAGGACCGACGATTCTGTGGGGGTGCTCATGCTCAGGATGCTAGTCCCGGGCGGGAGCGGTGACACCTCGCTACGCGGGTCCGTAGGCGAGATGAACGACGCCGTTGTCGTAGACGTCGGTGGTCTGGAGCGCGAGCTTCGTCGCGTCGACACCCTCGGAGAAGAGCTTGTCTCCCTTGCCCAGGGCGACCGGGTACACGAACAGATGGAGCTCGTCGACGAGTCCCTCGGCCAGCAAACCGCGCACGAGCTGCCCGCTGCCACTGATGTAGATGCCCTCGTTCTCGTCCTTGAGCTTGCGGATGGCGTCGGGATCGTACGCTCCGATGCTGGTCGAGTTCTTCCACTCCTCTGACGGCTCGTTGGCGCCGACGACGTACTTCTGCGTCTCGTTGAAGAACGGAGCGCCCGGGTCGTCCTCGACGGTGCGGTCCCGCCAGGCCGGTGCGAACATCTCGAACGTCTTGCGGCCCAGCAGGATAGCGTCGGACCGGTCCGTGATGGCCCAGAGCGTCTCGCCCATCTTCTCTTCGAAGCCGTAGTCGAACGTCCAGGACGGATCCTCGAAGACGCCGTCGAGCGCGATGAACTCGTGCACAGCGATGTTGCCCATGTTGTCTCCCCCAAGTAGTCCAGCTCAGTAGTCCAGCTCGGTGTTCGTGGTGTGAGCAGTCTGCCAGTGGCGGGTGTCGTCCGGAAGGCGTCGTAGTGTCGGATTCGTGACCGGCGCCTGGGTGCTCCACGTCGATCTCGACCAGTTCCTCGCGGCGGTCGAGGTGCTCCGGCATCCGGAGCTCGCCGGGCTACCGCTGATCGTGGGCGGACGCGGCGACCCGACGGAGCGGGCGGTGGTGTCGACGGCATCGTACGAGGCGCGGGAGTTCGGCGTGCGCTCCGGGATGCCGCTCAAGACCGCCGTCCGCAAGTGCCCGCAGGCGGTGCTGCTGCCCGTCGACGCGCCGGTCTACCTGGCCGCGTCCGAGCAGGTGATGGCGACGCTGCGTGCCCTCGACGGGGCCGTCGTGGAGGTGCTCGGCTGGGACGAGGCGTTCGTCGGGATCGAGACGGACGACCCGCAGACCTTCGCCCGACGCATCCAGGCCGACGTGCTGGCGGCCACGTCGCTGCACTGCTCGGTGGGTGTGGGCGACACCAAGGTCCGCGCGAAGATCGCGACCGACTTCGGCAAGCCGCAAGGCGTCTTCCGGCTCACCCGCGACAACTGGTTCGAGGTGATGGGCGATCGCCCCACCGACGCCATCTGGGGCATCGGACCGCGGATCAAGAGCCGCCTGGCCGACCTCGGCCTCGACACCGTGAGAGACCTCGCAACGGCAGACGAGCCGGCGCTGGTCGCCGAGTTCGGACCGACGATGGGGCCGCACTTCGGCCGTCTCGGACGCGGAGAGAGCAGTGCCAACGTTGACGACACGCCCTGGGTGCCCCGAGCGCACGGTCGCGAGACGACGTACCAGCAGAACCTCACCGACCCGGACGAGATCGCCGCGGCCATGCGGGCCCTCGCCGACCAGGTGGTCGAGGACATCCGCCGCGAGGACCGGCCCTGCATGCGCGTGCACCTCAAGGTGCGATTCGCTCCGTTCTTCACGTTCACGCGCATCCGCAAGCTCCCCGAGCACACCTTCGACGCGGGCATCATCTCGGCCACGGCGCTCGAGCTCCTGAGCCGGCTCGAGGACGACCGCCCGATCCGGCTCCTCGGCGTCCGAGCGGAGATGGTGCCTCCGGAGGGCGGCTACAACTGAAGGGGAGTTTGCCGTCATCTACTCCGGGCGAAAGTCGTGCTCCGGGTTGAGCTGCAGTTCTTGCAACAACTCACCGTTCTCGGACGCCGAGACGAACACATGCAGACCGATGAGGAGCAGCGTGACGGAGGTCGATGCCAGCCGTGTCCCCATGTCCACCTCATAGTCGCGATCGTTGACCCGCAGTGGGAACTGGCCTTCATCGTCGACCCAGGCGTGGCACGCGCCGTTCCATTCGGACTCTTCGGGTACCGACGCCCAGCGGGCGGTCCGATTCGACCAGGGCGCGTCCCCTGTCCCGACGACAATGTGGAGGGGCTCCGGCGCCGACTTCAGATGCCGCGCCGCAGCCTCGCGCCGGGAAGCTTCGACAAGACTGCCCAGCCTCGCCTCAACGCGGTTGCCCGCTTCGGACACGCGAACGTCGGCGTCGGGAAGGGTCACGTCGAAGTCATCAGCCGACTTTTCCTCCATCCGCGGTTCTGGACTCGGCTCGAACGCTGGGTTCAGGAGCGGATCGAGATAGGGCTCGCTGTCAGGCACCGGCGCGTTGTTCAGATCGAACACGTTGCGCGCAGTGCCCCGTCTGTGGCGACGGCGCCATCCCTTTCGCCGCGGGGGCGCCGGCATCTCCATGGTCGCTGCGCCGCGCACTGCCAACGTCGCTGGATCGTCGTCCAGGATCACCGGAAGCCCCACCTCGACCGAAATGACCTGCGTGACCAACGGGATGGAGACGCTGCCACCGATCAGCAGCACCGCACCTGCTCCATCCGGGGCCTCGCCGATGCTGGCCTTGAGCATGGCCACGATCGCGTCGATGGTTCCGCGAACCACTTCGTCGAACTCTGATCGGACCAGCCGCAACTCGGCGTTCGCCCCGGGGAGGTCCGGTTTCAATGTGGCCGCCGGACGGGTGGAAAGTCGCTCTTTCGCCGCCCTCACCTGGGCACGCAGCGACGTGCCCGCTGCGGCGATCGCCGGACCGGTTGGCTCGTAGGTGTGGCCATCTGCGCTCAGCCAACCGAGCACGCCTTGCGACAACAGCCGGTCGATCTCGTTGCCGGCCCGGCCGTGCAAGACCGACGGGCGGCCCACCACGCGGTGAACACCGTCGACCTCGGTGAGGATCGTGGTGCTGCTTGTTTCGGCACCGATGTCCAGCACGGCGACGGTTGCGGGGAGACGCTGTCTCTCGCGGGACGCGCGGATGGCGGCGACAGCCGGTGACACCAGCTGAAAGGGTCCGGATGCGTGGGCTTCGAAGGCCTGCCCCACCACCTCTCGCGCCCGCTTCGACCACCAGTCGGGAGCCAGGATCGTGACGGACTCTGCTGCCGTGCCCTCGAGCGCCGTGGCGACTGCTCGGACGTAGGCATCGTGAGGTGCCTGCGTGACGACGAGGCTGCCGTCGCGCCGAATCAGCGGGACGGTTGTGCCCACACGCGCGGCGAGCTCAGAGTCGATCGGATGCCCCAGAATGACGGACGAGTCGACTCCATCGGCCACCTTCACTGCACCCGACCCCAAGTCCACGGCGACGGTCATTCACCCTCCCAACTCAGCCCTATTGAATCACTTCCCTGCAGGCCGTGAGGTCGATCGATTCGGCAGGGAGATGGTCATGGGCGATTCTCCATCTCTTTGGCCAATCGCCATATCTTGCTGATCGACTCGTTTTACAGTTGCAGCGACATGTTGTCCGTGTGACCAGAGGGAGCGATGGACATGGTTGGCGTCACCACCTTGCTTGATTTCATTCTTCGGCTCCTGTCCGACCCGGAGGCCGCCGAGGAGTTCTCGTCCGACCCAGAAGGCTCCCTTGCCAATGCCGGGTTGGAGCACGTCGCAGCGCAAGAAGCGGCGAACGCCGTGCACTCGGTGACCACCCTGCTCGGCGGTCCCGCCCAGCTCGTCGGGGTGCCGCAGATGGTCGGGGGGCCGCAGCTCGTCGGGGTGCCGCAGCTCGTCGGCGTGCCGCAGTTCGTCCCGGTACCTGTCGTGGTGGGGGGAGGATCGGCCGGCCCGGTAGCGGAGACAGCGGGCGACATCCTGCAGTCCTTCGTCATGAACTATTACGGCGACGGCAACACGGTGAACAACGTGTGGGCTGAAGGCGATGTCTCGCAGGCCATCGCCGCCCCCGGCGGCATCGCCGTCGTCGGCGACGAGGCCGAGGAGATCAACGTCGCCACCGGTGGTTCCGTTGCGGTCAGCGGTGGCGTCGAGAACAGTGGCATCGCGCTCAACGGCGGCCTGGCCGCCGGCGGCGATGTCGAGTTCGTGGGCAACGGCGACGTCGCGATCGGCGACGGCAATGTCGACATCGATGGCGACGGCAACACGGTGGTCGGAGACGACCAGGTGAACGTCATCGATTCCAACCATGTCAACGTGGCTGATGTCGGCTCGACGATCCAGAACGCCCACAACGGTGGCACCAACGCACTGGGCGACGCGATCGTCGACTCGAACGTCGCCGGCGACGATCTCGCCGTCGGTGCTGGTGCCGTGGCCTCCGACGGCAACGTCGCCCACGGCGCTGGAGCGATTGCCACCGACGGAAACGTCGCCAGCGGCGACTACGCGCAGGCGGCCGGTGATGACAGCAACCTCGCCAGCGACGACGACGTGTTCAGCCCGACGGTGACCACCACGGGCGATGTCACGCTGGACATGGACGACTCCGATGCGATCTCCTCCGGCAACAACTCCGGAGCAGCGGCCGACGGCGCCGTGGTCGCGACTGGCGCTGCCGTGGTCTCGCAGGACAATGACAACCTCTCCAACACCACCAACGTCGGGTCCGGCGCCATCGTCGGCGGCCTGTCCCAGACGAACGACGTCGACTCCAACTCCGCTGTCGGTACCGGAAACGTGGCAGCAGACGACCAGTCGGTGGCGGCGAACGAGGGTGGTTCTGCAGCCGGTCATACCGGGGGCGGCGACGCGCAGGCCGCCAGCGGAGAATCGCAGAACGCCAACAACGGCAGCCTCACCGCCGGCGAGAACGGCGTCATCGGCGACGGAGGAGTCGCAGCCAGCGACAGCACGGTCGCCTACACCACTGGTGACAACTCTGACGCCGCCAATGCCTCGGGCGAAAGCACGGTCGTTCAGGGCGACTCCGCCGTGGCCGGCGGTGACGTCTACGACAACAATGCGCAGGTTGCCATCGACGACTCGTTCAACGAGGACAGCAACTTCACCGAAGGCGATAGCTCGCCGATCGTCGCGGCCGACGATGCGGAGATCGAAGACGTCGAATTCGAATAATGAGCACGCGTGCCCCGGCAGAGACGACCGACCTGACCGACATCTTGCAGGGACTCCGATCGGACGCGCTCGAACTCGACCGTGACGACCTCGCAAGGCGGCTCGACTCGTGGGCCGAACGTGTGGACAAGCCCACGGTGCGCGTCGTCGTGGTCGGGCCGTTCAACCAGGGCAAGAGCACGCTCGTCAACACCCTGGTCGGGGCGCCGGTATGCCCCGTCGACGACATCTCCATGACGGCGATACCGACCATCATCGAGTACGGCCCCGCCCCGGGGGCGTCGCTCACCTTTGACGTCCCCGGGGAGAGCCGCTCCGCCAACGTCCCGATCGACATCAACGACCTGCGCACGCACGTGATGGATCACGCGGCGAAGATGGGATCCCTCGACGGCGGGAAGGTTGAGGTGACCCTCCCGGCTGACCTGCTCCGCGACGGTCTGGTGTTGGTCGACACCCCCGGCGTCGGCGGGGCGGTGGCTCGCCATGCCGTGACGACCCTGGCCATGCTGCCGTCCGCGGATGCGCTCGTCGTCCTCTCAGATGCCAGTCAGGAGCTGACCGAACCAGAGCTCAGCTTCCTGCGCCAAGCGGGAACCATCTGCCCGATCGTGCTGTGTGTGCTGAGCAAGATCGACCTGGCGCCGCACTGGCGCGACGTGGAAGCAGCCAATCGACAGCATCTGGAGTCGGCCGGGATCGATGCCACCATCCTTCCGATCTCGGCGAACCTGTACCGCACGGCACTCGCCCTCGATGACTCCGACCTTGCCGCCGAGTCGGGAATCCCGCGGCTGATCGAGCGGCTGCATCGCGACCTCCTGCCCCGTGCTGTGACGTCGCTGCGCGAGGCCGCGGCGGCGGAGGCCGCGACCGTGAGCAATCAACTGAGCTTGGTGCTTCAGGCCGAGCTCGAAACCCTCGTCCGGCCAGCTGAAGCCGCCATGCTGGTGCAGACCTTCGAGGACGCTCAGGCCATCGCAGCCGACCTCAACAAGCGCGCCTCCAAGTGGCAGGCGGCTCTCAATGACGGATTCCACGACCTCGTCAGCGACGTCGACTACGACGTCCGCGACCGCATTCGGTCGGTCGGACGAGACGCCGAGCGACTCATCGATGAAAGCGATCCAGCTGATACGTGGGAAACCCTGTCCCAGTGGCTGGCGGATGCATTCGCCGAGGCGATCGCCGACAGCTTCGTGTGGGCTTACGAGCGATGCGAGCACGTGGCCACGACGGTGGCCGAGTCATTCCGCCTCGAGAGCGAGATCCGGCTTCCGCAGGTCCCGTCGATCGACACGAGCGACATGCTCACCCATGTGGCCGGTATCGACCTGATCCGGACGACCCGCATGACCGGGGGGCAGAAGCTCATCGGGGTCATGCGTGGTTCCTACAGTGGCATCCTCATGGCGGGCATCATCACCTCGTTGGCCGGCTTGGCACTCATCAACCCGATCTCGGTGTTGGCAGGCGCGGTACTTGGCGGGTTCTCGCTCCGTCAGGAGGCCGCCAACCGGCTGGATCGACGCCGCAACGAAGCCCGGAACGCGATCAGACGCGCGGTCGACGAGACGATCTTCCACGTGGTCAAGGAGACACGATCGAGCTTGACGGACGTGAAGCGCCAGATGCGCACCGAGTTCGAGGAAGCCGCCGAGGAGTTCCGGCAGTCGCTGAACCTGTCGGTCGAGTCCGCCAGACGGGGGGCGGGCACGACTGCCGCGCATCGAGACGCTCGAACCGAGGCACTCACCGAGCGCCTGACGAAGTTGCGGCAGTTCGCCGACTCAGCCCAGGCGCTCTCCGCCGAACCGAGAGCACAGTGACGTCTGCCTCGCTGGACGATGTACGTGGCCTGCTCGATCAGGCCCGGACCGTCTACCGCAGCGACTCGGAGACAACGGGCCGGCTCGAAGCGCTCCGCAAACGGGCCGATGAACCACTGCGAGTCGCCCTCGTGGGGACGGTCAAGGCGGGCAAGTCGACGCTGGTCAACGCGTTGCTCGGCGAACAGCTTGCTCCGACCGACGCCCGTGAATGCACGCGCATCGTCACGTGGTACCGCCACGGAAACGCCCCCGCCGTGCGCGCTCGACATGCGACCGAGGGGGAGGTCCAGATCCGGACTCTTCGGCAGGCTGGCCGCCTCGAGCTCGACCTGGGCCACCTGGATGCCAACGAGATCGAGTGGCTCGACGTCACGTGGCCGGCGGCCCCACTGGAGGAGTTCACCCTGATCGACACACCGGGGATGGCTTCGATCTCGACCGAGGTTGGCGAGCGCACGATCGAGTTCGTTGCTCCCGAGGGGGGCGTCACCGTCGCCGACGCCTTCGTCTACATGCTCCGGTCACTGCACGCCCACGACGTCGAGTTCCTACGAACCCTCGGCGACCGTACGGGTGGGGAAACGTCGATGGGATCGATCGCCGTGTTGTCTCGAGCCGACGAGCTGGGTGCGGGTCGCCTCAACGCCATGGCCGTGGCGAACAAGGCCGTCGATCGGCTCCGCGACGACCCCACTCTCGAAGCCGCATGCGAAACCGTCGTGCCAGTGGCCGGTTTGCTTGCACTCGCGGGTCAGTCCCTGCGCCAGTCCGAGTTCGCCCATCTGGTGAAGGTGGCTGCGCTTCCACCCGACCGACTTGCTGCGCTCATGGTCTCGACGGACCGATTCATCTCGGCGGAATCGGACGACCTTCCGTCGCCTCGCGACCGGACAGCCCTGGTCCACCGGCTCGGCCTGTTCGGGATCCGGTTGGCCCTAGCGGTCATCCAGATGGGTGTGTCGGACGCAACCACGCTCGCCGACGAGCTCGTCAGGCACAGCGGACTGGATGAGCTGAAGCGTGTCATCGATGTGCACTGTCGCCGCCGGCACCCTCAGCTGAAGGCACACGCCGTCCTGCTCGGCTTGCAACAGCTCTTTGCCGATCACCCTGTTCCGGATGCGGTGCAGCTGGCCGAGACGGTCGATGAGCTGCTCGCCGATCCGCACCCGTTCCAGGAGATGAAGCTGCTCGGCCGCGTGAGCTCTTCGCGCATCAATCTTCGTTCCGAAGACCGCTCCGAGATGGAACGCCTGCTGGGTGGCTCGGGCACCACGGCGGCCGAGCGGCTGGGAGTCGAGGACGATCTGCGACAACACGCTCTCGCTGCACTGTGGAAGTGGCGCGACTACGCGGCCAACCCGTTGTTCGACCCCGACACAGCCGAGGCCTGCCGCGTGACGGCGCGTAGCTGCGAGTGGATCGTCGCCGACCTCAGCGTCTCATCGCCGGTCGGTTGACGGTCGCAGCGGGATTGGACCCTGCCGCGTGACCGCCTTGAGCCACCTCCCGACGCTGATCCAGTAGGCGACCGCCACCGCCAGGACGAGGCACCCCCCCTGAACCCAGGCCGCGTTGTGGCTGAGCTGCCCGAGATCACGCAGTTGTGCCGTGATTGCGATCAACGGCACATGGAAGGCGGCCAGCCAGAGCAGCGCCGTCCGTGCACCACGGCGCTTGTCGAGCAGGCGGACGGATGCGCGCAGCTCGGCGAGCGAGAAGACGATGCCGAATCCGACCATGACGATCAGTCCGACCAGGACGGCAACGCGGACGTCGTCTGCCGAGTAGTCCGGCTGCAGGTCGGCCAGCTGCTTCTCGAGCGCGCTCCTCACCGCATCCCACTTCCGGTAGGTGAGCACCAAGGCAGGCACGGAAGACAAAACCGAGGCGAAGGTCAGAATCGGTACCAGCCAGACGATGAGCGGACGGCGGATCTGCGGCAACGGCGGCAGTGCGCTCGTGACCGCGGGCCGCTGGGGATTCTCGTAGCGGAAGTTGGGATCTGCGGGGTCCGTCATGAGTTAAACGCTATCCGAGTCCGGCTATGAACGGTGGATCCCCCGACCCAAACGTGGGCCGGGGGATCCGCCGTGCGAATGCATGCTCACTCGATCTCGGTCTCGATCTCGACGTCCTCGATCTCACTGTCATCGACAGCGGAGACCACCGGCGAGAAATCACCGTGGGTGATGTTGCTGTCCTCGTTGAACGAGTCGTCGTTGGTGACCTGGGCATCGTTGTCGTACCCGTGGCCATCGGCGACGAACGAGTCGCCCTGAACCGCCGTGCTTTCGTTGTTGGCCACGGCCGCGTCTCCGCCGTTGGAGTAGGAGATGATGTTCCCGTCACCTGCAGCAACGCCCTGGTTGCCCATGACGCCGTTCTCGCCGGCGTTGAAGCCGCCGTTGTTGGCCACTTGCGACCCGACGCCAGCCTGGGCGTCGCCGCCACCGGTGTGACCGGCTGCGGCACCTCCGATGCCAGCGGCCACCGACTGGTCGTCTGCCGCGACATTGGCGATGCCGACCGCGGAGTTCGAGTCGATGGAAACGGTCAGCGCACCGGAGTTGGTGACGGAGGCACCGCCACCGGCACCGCCGGAACCGCCGTCACCGCTGTCCCCGCCGGCCCCACCAGAACCGCCGGATCCACCAGGACCGCCGAGTCCACCAGGACCGCCGGCCCCACCAGCACCGCTGGTTCCACCAGCACCGCCGGCTCCACCGGTGCCAGCTCCACCGTCCCCTCCGACGTCTCCTCCGAGTCCTCCGCCTCCTACACCGGTTCCACCGGCTCCACCGGTGCCGGCTCCACCGGTGCCACCGTCACCGGCTGCACTTGAACCCCCGGCTCCACCGTCACCGCCGGATCCACCAGGACCGCCGGCTGCGCCGTCACCACCGGCACCGCCGTCACCGGTCGCGGCTCCACCGTCACCGCCGCCTCCACCGATCACGTCGCCGAAGCTGATACCCAGCGCGTCGTTGTCTTGCGACACGATCGCCGCGCCGGTCGCGATCGTCGAGAGGTCCGCAGCGGCACCGGACTGATTGCCGGACGACAGAGCGTCCGAGTCGTCGATGTTGATGTCGATGTCGCCGAAGTTGACCGTCGACTCCATGCTCGCGGTGTTGTCTCCACTGGCCGCGTCACCGGTGTCACCGGTGTCGCCGCTGGAACCACCCGCACCGCCTGGGCCCGATGCGCCGCCGGCACCGCCGGCGGCACCATCGCCGCCGACACCACCCGTGCCGCTGCCGCCAGCGCCACCTGCGGCGAGGCCGCCCTCACCACCCGTGGTGGCACCACCCGTGGTGGCACCGCCCGTGGTGGAAGTTGTGGCGCTGCCGCCCGTGGTGGCACCACCCGTGGCGTTGCCGCCCGTGGCGGTGCCCGTGCCGGCACCACCCGTGGCAGCACCGCTGGCACCGCCAGTCCCGGTGCCGGCACCACCCGTCGCGTCGCCGGTGACATCCCCGCCAGTCGCAGTGCTCGCACCACCCGTCGCGCCGCCGCTGGCACCGCCAGCACCACCAGCTCCGCCTGCGCCGCCGGTGCTGGACCCGGTGCCGGAAACAGTTGTATTGGTACCTCCGGCGCCGCCGGCACCGCCCATACCGCCGGCACCGCCGGTACCAGTGGTGGCGCTGCCGCCGGTACCACTGGTCGTACTGCCGCCTGTATTCGTGGCGGCACCACCCGCACCGGCACCGTCGCCGCCGGCACCAGAGGTGGCGGCGCCACCCGTGCCAATGCCCGTGCCGGCACCACCCGTGGTGGGACCACCCGTGGCCGCACCACCCGTGGCGCTGCCGCCGGTGGTGGCACCACCCGTGGTGGGACCACCAGTGGTGTCACCGCCCAAGGTGACACCTAGGGCGCTACCGCCGGCACCACCCGTGGC